>JBGCDR010000252.1:0-24247 GCA_045105515.1 Oligoflexales bacterium | reverse complement strand
CAAAAATTATGGAAGAGCAATCACAAAAACGGAGGAAAAGTTTCATGACAACCTAAAAATAATCGGGCAATACTTAATTTAAAAACCCTTAAAATTACAACGATAAATCCCGCCAATCAGTTATTGAAATTCCTATACATTTAATTAGTTTCAGCTTAGAATTGCTTATAGATAAAATAGACAAAATCTTAACAATCCTAATAAAGCATGATTATATTACCCACTTTTTTTTAAGAGCTAAAATGGAATGATAGACAAAATCTCAAAAAAATTTTCGGCGATATTTCATATGATCTACTTCACGCAATTTGCTAAGTCTTTGTATAAGTTTATGGGCAGAACTGCCAAATAATGCTCCAATTCCAAACTCTTCTTTAGAGCATTCGTCAAGTTTGAGTGTGATAAAACCCATTTTTTCATAAGCAACAGCGGAGCCTTTATTTCCCGGCTCTATAGTTATCGTTTCAGATAATTCCAAGGACTTTTCTACAATAGAGCTACCAACATAGCGAAATGATTTATCAGAATATTTGTCCAAATTATAAGGAGCAACAGACAAATACTCTATTTTACGTGTATAAAGTTGCTTGCTATTTCTACTTAGCAAAGCAAGTCCATGAACTTCACCTTGGAGAACAGCGACCAAAAATACGGAA
Organism: Oligoflexales bacterium; assembly: GCA_045105515.1. Classification (GTDB taxonomy): domain Bacteria; phylum Bdellovibrionota_B; class Oligoflexia; order Oligoflexales; family Bog-1112; genus JABSRF01. The sequence goes on along the minus strand of JBGCDR010000252.1, from coordinate 23,591 downwards.
AATTGGTTAATTTCAAGTTTGGATTTCTCATCAATATTAGCCTGCAGACACTCTTTAATGGACTCAAGTAACATCTTGTTGATCTTTACAGACTCAAGAAAAACAACTTGCTTACCTAATTTATCAGCCAGTTCTATCCACTCTATGAGTACTTTCTCAAGAATTTTAAGCGAAGCTATACTACTATCCCACACCTCCACTGACCTAGCTGGAAAGACTCTCTTAATTTGATTACAAGTGATTTTCTCCGGTATCTCTTTTGTACTAACATTCTCGGGTAAATTACTAGATAAACCAGAATTGACATCCCATTCTAAGAAAATATCAGGTTTATAAACATTATTTGAATATTTTCCATGTGCTGGGAAGCAACAATCTTTCAATGAAAAACTTAGTTTATTGGGAGAATAAGCATACAAAGCCCAGAGTAAGCAAAACAATAAAGAATAAGTGTGATTATTCATATTTATTGCTCTGATTTATCTTTACCTTTGAAATAGTGCTGTAAACACACCAAACCTTGTTCTCGTTTTTCCCATTCTCCATTAAGATATGCTAATTTAAGAAACTTAAGTGCTTCCCCAATTTCTGTTCCTGAATTCAAGGCAAATTCACGCATGACTTCCTTTCCGTTAATCGGAAGTTTACTCAACCGTCTTTTTCCAAAACTATCTTCAATTTGCATTAAACGTCTAAGACTGTTTTGGTGTTTAGCTTCAAAGCAAAAACGCTTAAAAAAATTCGCCCAAAATGGAAAATAGAATTCCGTCGCAACCCCTTTTCCTCCATAGACTTCTAACTTATCAACAAAAAGTAAGTTTTCAGCAACATCTACTTGGAGCAGAAAAGGAAGCTCCTTAAAGGCTACAATAGCTCCTAATGTCTTTTGCACTTGAGCATTCGACAAACGAAATCCCTTCAAAATAGCAATGAGTTTTTTCTCATCCCAGTCCTTAAAACCAAGGGTCTTTTGCCCACTTCTGAGACAAATAAAGGCTAAACGCGCATAGGCAAGCTCATTGCTAGAAATATTAAGAGAACCTAGCTTTCCAAGATCTCTGAGGTTTTCATTGTGAGAAAAAACGACTCCTTTCGGATCAACCTTTGCAAAAATTAGTGGCATTACTTTAGTATCCACTATTGCGCGAAAATCATCCTGTACTTCTCTACAGGACAATAGTCCCCACATCTCCTTAGTGATCCGCTCACTAGAAATGTCTTTTAAGCCTTCATGGTGAATCTTGATAGCATCGAGGGTCTTCTTGTCTGATGTCATGTTAAAACGAGTTTTAAACCGAAAAAAACGCATAATCCGTAAGTAATCTTCTTGAATGCGTTCCGTTGCTTCGCCAACAAAAATCAACTGCTTTCGTGCTATGTGCTCACGCCCATTAAAGAAGTCCTTAACCTCACCAGTTCGACTTTCAAACATGGCATTCATGGTAAAATCCCTGCGGGCTGCATCTTCCTCAAGGCTAGAGCCAAACGTTACCTTGGCATGGCGGCCATCAGTTTCAACATCTTTGCGCAAGGTAGTAAGCTCATATGCGTGGGCATGGAACACGACTGTCATGGTTCCATGCTCAAGGCCGGTAGGAACGACTTTAAAAGGTTTTTTAGCAAAAACTGCTGATACCTGTTCAGGCAATGCATCGCATGCAATATCATAATCTAAAGGCTTAAAACCCATATGTCGATCTCTTACGCAACCACCTACCAAAAATGCCATATAACCATTTTCGGAGAGTTGATCGATGATGCGCAATGCCGCTAGGTACTTGGGCTCCTGATTTAAGGTATTTAAGCTCAACTTCATCGCTCTTCACTTTCTCATAACCAATTTACTTAACAATCCCAGTGAGCTTAGTATACACTCTGCAAATGACAAACTGGAAAGTCAAAAATCTTTCCTCATTCCTAAAAGTACTTGTAGAGTGTGTGATATGAGCGATGACTTAGTCTATTCAAGCGCAAAAGGTAAGATCAAAAAGGGATCCAAGAGTACAAAGAGTCAAAAATACCAAAAAAGTCCAGGACCTACCAAAATTAGACTCGAAAAAAAAGGAAGAGGAGGCAAGCAGGTAACGATCTTGTTTAACCTCCCCTTCGAAGAAAACGAAGCAAAGCAACTGATGAAAGACCTGCAAGCAAAATTAGCTTGTGGAGGAAGTTTTAAAGATGCTTCTATTCACTTCAGTGGGGACATGCGAGACAAGATCGAAGAGATTTTTAAATCTCTCGGAAAAAAAATAGTAAGATCAGGTGGCTAGCGACTTCCCAGGGTTAAAGAGTGAATTCAATTCTGAACCTGCCTGAGTTGCTGCTTGTCTGCCAAGATCTGTCAACTTGAATTCACGTTCAAACGCCATATCTAGCACATTCTCACTATCAAACTCTTTTTCAAAAGTTAGTAAGTTGCTTCTTCTTAGACTTTCCACGACCACATTGAAGCTATAAGCTTTGACTCCTACAGCAAGCTGCTCTCTAGACGCCTCAAAGCGAGATTTACCATTGCTGACTATTAAGCCAACTGCAACCAGCGGAGCTGGGGCATTTCCTTCCTGTCCCAAGCAAGCTTTTGCTTGCTTGGATAAATCTGCTAGTAAAGATTCTGAAAGGTTCTGAGGAAGCAAGCATACAGCCTCCTCGTCATTCTCCTTGAACCAATCACTGAGTTGAACCACTACTGGGTCATGATCTGGTAATTTTTCGCTCACAGTTAATATCCTTATTGCCCTTTAACAATAGAAATAAGCTACTAGCATATATTTTGTCTTAAAACTAGCGCAGACCGTCAAAAATAGATGAAGGATTTTAGAGCAATGCAAAATCACATAATAATAAGCGCTTGGAAAGAAATTTAGAATAGTTTCCAAGTCATTTGCCCTCGCACTATTAGTTTACACGAGCAGTTAACTGTGCTATCACGCTAAAACACGTTTAGCATGAGGTTCTAATATGGAAGCCAACAATGACAAAAGCCGTTTACTGAAACTTTGTAAGGCAATCATAAAATTTGAAGATGCTGAAACCTGTGCCCGGTTTTTCAAAGATTTATGTACCCCAAGCGAGCTAGGCGCTATGGTCGGAAGATGGCAGGTGGCTCTAATGCTTGAACAAAAAATACCTTATCGAAAAATCAATGAGTTAACTGGTGTCAGCACTGCAACTATCACGAGAGTAGCTCGGTTCATGGAAAATGGGCATGGTGGCTATAAAGAAGCTCTTGAGATGGTAAATAAAAATTTAGATGCTACATAAAATTTACTTAAAACAAAAAATAAAAAAATCCCCAGCTAGAGAAGGTCGGTATGAGAGAACAAAAAGAGTCTGGAGGCGTATTGGGCTCCGCATTTATCATTTGTGGCTCCAGTATAGGTGGAGGAATGCTTGCACTTCCATCTATTAGTAGTAGTTCTGGTTTTTATCCATCTCTTGTCAGCAACATAATATGTTGGCTTTTTACAATGTTAACTGGCCTATTTCTTATGGATGTCTGTATTTGGTCAAAAAAAAATGAGGTTCATCTTTCATCTATCGCTGAAAACTATTTAGGTAAAATAGGAAAATATATTGTAATTCTATTATTTTTGTTTCTTTACGAATGCCTTTTAGTCTCCTATTTTTCAGGAGGTGTGCCCTGCTTTCAAAATATAATCAACAGTTTTTTCACAGCTCACCCAATGCAGTTGCCTGAAACTAGTACTTTTATTGGATTTGGTGCATTTATCTTTGTTCTCGTTGCCCTCGGTACTGCATGGATCGACCGTGTAAATTTCCTCATGATGATTGGTCTTGTGGTATGCTTCTTAGGATTTGTTGGACTCGGATCGAGCAATGTTGAAAGTGATTTACTAAATCAAAGCAATTGGAAGTATTTTTCCACGCCTATCCCCATAATGATTGGAGCTTATGGTTTTCACAATGTGATACCCTCTTTGGTCTATTACCTAAAAAAGGACCGCAAAAGAATCAAACAAGCAATAGTGATTGGAACTTTGATACCCTTAGTGGTTTATAGCATTTGGCAGTGGCTCACACTTGGTAGTGTTCCATCAGATATTTTACAAAGCGCAAATGAGTCCGGAGGCATACCAATCATTGAGGCGCTTTTTCAAGTCACTCACTCCTCGCTGTTAAAGTCATTGGCATTTAGTTTTACCGCATTCGCCATCATAACATCTTTAGTTGGAGTTTCTTTTTCAATGGTAGATTTCTTAGGTGATACTAGCGGTATACGCCCTCATGGTATTAACAGAGTCAGTCTAAGCTTAGCAACTGTACTTCCTCCTTTAACAATTGCATATTCTTACCCGAATCTATTTGTCACAGTTTTCGGTTATGCAGCAGGCTTTGGAGAAGCGCTCTTGAACGGGCTTTTTCCAATTATCACATTTTGGATTGCTTGTTATAAATTTAGATATGCCAATGCAAAACCACCTAAAGGCGGCAAATTTACTCTAGGTGCTATGATCGCATTTACCTTCCTTATCATCGCTTTAGAATTCTACGAAATTTTTTCCACTTAACTAGTTATGGTTGTAATTGTGTGCATCTTTTCCTAGTAAGCATTTGCCTCGCCTAATAAAATAGATTTTTTTTAGTACAGCTATGTCTATTTTTCCTATTAATAGCACTCCAATTGATTACTCAAGTAAAATGGTATTTGACTAGTGAACCTGAAATTGGATTTTTTAGATCACCTGTTAGTGAGGTAACGTCTGCACTTTTACATTTAAGCATAATCCCATAATATGGATATGGTTAGGTGCACTGTTGTGTAGGGACATATTCTGAGGAGTTTTATTTGAGCACGGTCGAGCCGCTCAAAAAAGAATTAGACAAAGATGGTCTTAAGGAGATCAAGAATGCTTTGCTGAAAATGATTCGGTATCACTCGAAGAAATGCCTTGAGGGGTATATTTTTGCAGAAGTTGAAGAAGAGCAAACAGCAATTAGAGAAATTCCGATTTATGGTTTTTGGCTATCATTTGTGCTACTTGCTACTGATTACATGAACATTATTTTGAAAACTCATTTTGATTTTTCATCAATTCATCCCATACTAAAGAAGATTTTTAATACCAAAGATTTCGATATTTCCCAGCAAATGGCTGAAAGTTTTATGAACGAATATTCAAACTTATTCGGTACTAAAATTAAGAATTCTATTTACGAAATTGGTATTCCTGCCGGAATGAGCTTACCAGTACTTACAAGAGGTTTTGATAACTATTTATTTGAAGAGTATTTTAAATCTTCTGCAAATGTATCCAACGCAGAATCCCTCAATAAAAAAAGGGAAAAGTACCAGTATAGCCAAGTTTGGAAATTTACCACTGATGAAACTACCATCTTTTGTTCTGTTGAAATTGATATCATGTCGCTAGCAGCCTTTGAAAAGCTAGAGCCACTACTTAGATGGGATCCAAAAAAGAATGCTGATGCAAAAGCTAACAAGATGGAGTTTTTGCTATGAGTGCTGAACAAAGAGGCGAACAGCATATTGAGCAAGTGAGGCGATTCCATGCCAGCCACAAGATCATTACCATTATCACTCAATCTAAAGCAAATATTGAGCTTTTAGTAGATCACCTTCCCGACTTGTTTGCTATTATCGACATCAACGGTTATATCTGTCGAGGAAATTATAGATTAGCTGAAATATTCGGATTACATATTGAAAAGCTTCTTGGGGCAAAGTTTTCCCACCTATTTAAAGACGGTACCTGGGAAGTTTTTTCACAAAATATTCGAAAGCTTAAAGATGAAAATGACACCATTGAATTTGAACTAAATTGCGATGCCAATCCATACAAAGTTTTGAACGTGAATTGGAGAATTACTGAATTTAGGGCAAATAAAAAAACCAAAGGTATGTACTGTATCATGGGAACAGATTTGACTACTCTGCGAACCCGTGAAAAAGAATTAGAAAACCTAACCCATAATCTACAAGAGTTGGTTCAAGAAAAAACAGCCGACATCACAAACCTATTAGACTCCATTGAGCAAGGTATCATTACGATAAATCCCGATTTTTCAGTTAATGAAGCGCACTCTAAATATGCAGAACTTATTTTTGAAACGAAAGAGTTTTCTGATAAAAAATTAAGCCAGCTATTCCAATTCACCGACAGCGAAAGACAAGATTTTGAGAGTTGGTTTAAGATGGTGAACGAACCGAAGAGATTAAAAAGATGGCAAAAATATCTAGATCTCTGCCCTTTTCACGAAAAAGCGATTGAACACAAAAATAAAAAGCGGATCTTAAAAATCGAGTATCGTCCTATTATAAAGAACAATATATTGAATCAACTAATGATCATATGCTCAGACGTAACCGAGAAGCGTAAAGCCGAGACTAAGCTCCAGGAAGTAAAAAAACAAAATGAATTAGAGATGCAGCGAGTTTTAGGGATCGTCAACAATAGACAAGTTTCACTTAGCATATTTTTTGAAGAAACGCTCGTAATTGCAAAAAAACTATATGGTATTACCGACCTCTCAGAACTTAAAACCCATACCGAAGAGTTTTATCGACTAGCGCATACCGTCAAAGGCAATGCAGGGACATTCGGTTTCGAAGAATTAAGTCGCCTATCAAGCGAGCTTGAAGATATTCTTTCAGAGATCATAAACAATGAAGATGTATCTAATCTCATATTTAACAAATGGCTTATCAGCTTGGGTGCATTTACCAAGGAATTGCGAGAGCTTATTGAAATAAAGGATAAGATATTCTCGCAGCAGACCCAATCTATTTCAGTATTAACTGAGGAATATGAGAGATTAGCGCAAGATCTAAAATCTAAAAAACTCGAAAATATCAATGATATTTATATCCGTTTGCTGGAACTTAAAAAGCAGCCCATTCAAGATTTTTGCCAGAAGTATAACAATATTATCAAGATGTATCGTGCAAAACTCAAAAAAGACATCAAAGATCTTGTACTAGAGAATCCTAAAACCTTGGTTCACAAAGAAACCATAACCATTATGGATACAGCGATTTTACACATTATTAGAAACGCCATTGATCATGGCATCGAAGGCAATGAAGATAGAGAAAATCAAGGAAAAGGCCCAGGAGTCATTTCCATCTCATATGAGCTGAAAAAAGATATAGAGGAGGTTATCATATCAGATGACGGCAGGGGTATCGATGCTGAAAAAATTGCCCTGAAAGCGCTAGAAGCTGGTGTGATCGACCAAAAGACTTTAGAAACAATGAGCTCAGAAGAAAAACTTGAACTTATTTTCAACACTGGGTTCACGACTAAAGATCAGGTAACGAGCATTAGTGGCAGGGGCGCTGGACTGGGAGCTGCACGCAACCATTTAGAACAGCATGGAGGCTCGCTAAAATTACATAGCAACATAGGAAAAGGGACAAAGTTTGTCATCTCTCTTCCCCTTAATCGGAAAAAACCTTAAATCTGCCAGCTATCTCCGCACTGATTTCTAATTTCTTCAATGAAACTCGTAACCGATATTGGATCAAGTTGGGTACCATCATGAAACCTAGGGCTAATGGTTTTTTGCTCGATTTCCTTGTCCCCGATAACGATCATATAAGGGATTTTTTGCAGCTGCGCTTCCCGAATCTTATAACCTAATTTCTCATTGCGAATATCAAGCTCTGATCGAATACCAGCCTCTTTTAGGGCTTCATGTACCTGCTGAGCATAGACTTCCTGCGATTTAGTAATGTTGATCACCTGAGTCTGAATAGGTGCAGCCCAAAGTGGAAAGTGGCCGGCATAATGCTCGATAAAAATACCCATAAAACGCTCTAAACTGCCTAAAACAGCCCTATGAATCATAACAGGACGTTCCGCCTTGTTTTCTTTACCAACGTACTCTAACTCAAACCTTTCAGGCATTGAGAAGTCTAGCTGTACGGTACCGCACTGCCAGCTGCGACCTATGGCATCTACCAAATGAAAATCTATTTTCGGTCCGTAAAACGCTCCATCGCCTGGATTTAATTTATAATTAACTTGTGCTTCGTCTAGAACTTTTTTGAGTGCAGATTCTGCGGATTCCCATATGTCATCAGACCCAATAGACTTTTCGGGACGAGTCGATAATTCCATATGATAATTTTCAAAACCTAGACCTTCATAGACTTCTTGAATCTGCTGAAGTACTAAACCTACCATTTCCAAAATATCGTCGGGTTGACAAAAGACATGAGCATCATCTTGGACAAAACTTCGCACTCTAAAGAGTCCATTTACAACACCGCTTTTCTCATGACGATGAACTCTGCCAAATTCAGCAAGTCGCATCGGTAAGTCTCGATAACTGCGTTTACGGGACCCGTAAATAAGGCAGTGGCCTGGGCAATTCATTGGTTTAACAGCAGCTTTGACATCGTCAAGATCGACGAAGTACATATTTTCGCTGTAATTGTCGTAATGCCCGCTCTTATGCCATAGATCTACGTTCATCATCAAAGGGGTACCCACCTCTTTAAATCCGAACTTGTTATTGCTTTTACGCATAAAGCTGATCAAACGCTGATACAGGACACTTCCTTTTTCATGAAAAAATGCATGTGCTGGTGCATGAGCATGAAAGCTAAATAAATCTAGCTGCTTTCCTAGAACACGATGGTCCCTTTTCTTTGCCTCTTCAATCCGGTGGAGGTAAGCTTCTAAATCTTCTCGAGATGGCCATGCTGTTCCGTAGATTCTGGTTAGCATTGGGTTCTTTTCATCACCACGCCAATATGCTCCTGCAACCATCGTAAGCTTAAATGCACCGAGGACACTCACACCTGGCACATGGGGTCCACGACAAAGGTCAAACCACTCGTCCATTCCATATAAAGTGATCGTTTCACCTTCTGGTAGTTCTTTAATAATTTCAACTTTATAGGTCTCACCTAGAGTCTCAAACTTCTTGATAGCGTCCTCACGAGAAATTTCCTCGCGAAAAACCTTATGACCTCTCTTGATGATTCTCTTCATTTCTTTTTCGATGTTCGGCAGATCCTTTTCACTGAGTTTGACTCCCTCGGGAAAGTCAAAATCATAGTAAAATCGATCTTTTATAACCGGACCAATCGTAACCTTAGTTCCTGGCCAAAGTTTTTGTACAGCCATAGCTAATACATGAGCTGTTGAGTGCCTAATCACTTCTAAGCCATCATCACTTTCAGAAGTAATGAAGGCTAGTTGAGTATCTGAATCAAGGCTTCTATTCATATCTAGCAACTGGCCTGCTTCTCCTACCTTAACTGCTAATGCTGCTTTGGCGAGTTTTCGACCAATACTTTCTGCAATAGCCGTGTACGAAGTTCCCTGTTCAAACTCCCTTTGAGAACCATCCGGTAGAGTAACTTTTAGCTGCACCATAATATCTCACTTGTAAGTAGGATCAAATGTTTTGCATAGCACCATATAGAAGAACTTGGCTAGACTCCTGCTATGATAACCAGTAATAGCATAGCTGATAACAAAAATAGATTTTTTTTGCTATGAAGAATGTTTGCCAAGGAACTGACTTCAAACAGTATCATCTGATACCAAAGTAATTTGATCTGCTCTCTTTACATAATATTTTTCGCTGTTTTTAGTCAAAACTATGAGCTAAGATCCAGGTGATTAAGGAATATTTCAATGTATCAACCTTAGGAGATTGTTATGGGAAGGCTATTCTTTCTCTTGCTCATGTATTCTCTCATAAATCCATCCGCCTCAGCTTTTGATCATAAGCATCAAACTTGGAATCTTGTTCTCCAAAACTATGTCAACTCTAATAGCTTTGTAGATTACTCTGGTTTAAAACAAGATCAAGACAAACTCAAAAACTATCTTGGACAGCTTGAATCGATCAGTAAGGAGGAATTCAACTCTTGGACTTCCAATGAACGTAAAGCATTCTTAATAAATGCATACAATGCATTTACAATTAAGTTGATTTTGGATCATTACCCAATTAACTCGATAAAAGACATTGGAAATATTTTTACCTCTCCATGGAAAAAGAAATTTTTTAAACTACTAGACGGACGTATCAAGACCTTAGATCAAATAGAACATGATGAATTGAGAAATATGTTTGAGGACTACCGGATCCATGCAGCTGTAAACTGCGCTTCCAATTCGTGCCCACCTCTGCGCTCCAAAGCTTTTACCGCAATGGACCTTGATGAGCAGCTGGATGAGCAAATGCAGCTTTGGCTTGCCGATAGGAGTCGTAACATATTCGCTCCAGCTTCCAATGAAATAAAACTTTCGATGATTTTTAAATGGTATCGATCAGATTTTGAAACCTGGGGGGAAGGGTTAAACACCGTAATTCTTCGCTATGGCCCTCCCGAAGCGGCAAGCTTGTTAGCAAACAGCGCCAACTTAAGCCACCTGAGCTATGATTGGCAACTCAACGACGCCAAGTAATCCCGAATGTGAGCCTAAACTCCACCAACTCGCCTAGCAAGACCTTGAATTTTTCTCAATTCGGCCGATGACATGACAAGGTAACGACTATTAAATTAAAGAGAACACGGTCTTGCACTGTTTGATACGGTATTTACTACTTTATTTGGCATCAGTGGCTACTCTGAAGCTTTATGGCAAAACCATTCAGCCGTTATATGAGGATCCTTTTGACCTAGGTGCTGGAGGCACCGTCTTAACTTGGGCAACCCAAGAAAGCATACTCATCAATAACCCAGCTTTGCTTCCTCATGGGGAAACTTTTTTACGCTGGATTGGGATGAAGCTAAATTTAAGCCCAGGTGCAGATTCAATAGATTATGCTCAAAACACACTTAGCTCAGGAGCGTCTGATGATGGAGGGAACTCGGATAGCCCTTTATCAATTCTATCTAATTTTACGACTCCTGTTCATTTAGGAGCCTCTTCAGCTGTGAGTTTGATAGCTAACAATGGCGGATTAGCGTTATTCGGGAGTGCAGAGCCAGACATCAGATACTGGGAAAAAGGTGACCCTGAACTCGGATCTGGGATACCCAATGTGGTGATACGAACCGAAGCTTATGGAGGTGCAAACTTAGCCACTGCTGCAAGGACTTGGAAATGGCTATCATTTGGAGCTACTCTGAAAGTTTTGGGGATTGTAGAGACCCTAAACAAAGTTGAATTGACTGATACGCAGCAAATTCAGCAACTGCAGAGCACGTTCAGCAATGTTGGAACCTCATCCTTAGAGACTGGTATCGGAGTGGATGGAAGCAGCCTACTATTTTTCCAAGGCCAACATATCGATTTTCGCTTTGCATTAACTGCAAGCAATTTCGGCAATATGCAATTAAATTCTGGACGAGTGCTACCTCAAATGTTCCATGGCGGCTTAGGTATAACCTTTCATACAAAATCAGATGCCTTACACTTTTCTGCTGAGTTACGTGATTTAACCAGAGCTTACCCTGACGTACCTGACTACAAGAGGCTTCACCTCGGTACACGCTTACTTGTTAGAACATATTTCGGTCTGGCCACAGGGATCTACCATGGAAGTCCTACTTATGGTTTGGAAATCGATCTGCTGATTCTCCGCTTAGCAGCCACCTACTATACACGCGAATATTCGACAAGCCCGGGAGTGGACCCAAGGAAAGTTATTATGATCTCCTATAGTCAGGGATTTAGCTTTTGATGTTCTTAAAGATTAATTTAGGTAATATTAATATTTTGGCATATATTTGCCTATTCCAATAATAAAACATATTAGGAGTGGCCCCCTACTCAATTCCCAGCATCTCGCCTTCCAGCCTTTATGAAAACAAAGCCATGAGCCATTGCATGCTATTGCCAGCCATGGCAAATCTCAGATATGAGGTGCAAGTGCTTGTGAGTTCCTTATAATTACCAATCACCATTCGAATAGGAGGTATAGTTAGTATGTTTGAGCAAGTTTCCAGTGATATCAAAGAAGCGATGAAAAGTAAGCAAAAAGACCGCTTAGATGCACTTAGAATGCTAAAAAGCCGTTTATTGGAGAATAAGACTTCAAAAAAACCGATTCCAGAGCAAGACGTTGCAATCAAATACTGCAAGATGTTGAAAGATTCCCTAGAGCAGTTTCCCAAGGGAAGTGAACAACACGCAAAAGTCGAGACTGAAATAGAATTCTTGGGCCCTTACCTCCCTGAACAATTAAGCGAAGATAAAGTAAGAGCTATTATTTCGCAGATTGTAAATGAAAAAGAAGGCGCTGACTTTGGGATGGTTATGAAAGCCTTATCACCTCAAATTAAAGGCAAGTTTGACGGCAAGTTGGCAAGTCAAATGGTAAAAGAAATCCTTGCTTAAGGCTGAGAGCCTGGCCAAATAGCTTGGATCGGTTCATCATTAACATATCGCCTCCAGTGGCTCAGTTTTTCTGCTACCATGAGCGGATTCAAAGTACTTGATAAAAATAGATTCTGATTTTTGCTCATGCTTAAAGGAAAACAACTCCGATAATTTAATAAGCATTCTGATAGCGTAGACATCTCAGGCTGCCACTTTAAAAGAGGATACTTTGTAGCAGGGTCAAGCTTTGCTAGTTTTTTAGCTTCTTGTATCGCCTCCCATAAGCCACCCATTTCGTCCACAAGACCGATGTTCTTAGCTTGCAAGCCGGTCCAAACTCGTCCTTGAGCAATTTTATTGACCTCCTCAACAGCTAACTTTCTTCCTTGGGCAACTTTATTAATAAACACCTCATATACTTCATCGATAGACTGACCCAAGACCTCTCGGTCCTTAGCTGAGGCTCTTTCTCCGGGGTTTAGCAGGCTCCGACGCTCACTATTGCTCACCATATGGAAACTAACTCCATACTTTTCTTGAAAATTACGAAAATTTGGCACCATACCAATGACACCAATGGAACCTGTAATAGTCGTCGGGTCCGCAAAGATTTTCTGAGCTGGTGCTGCAATATAATATCCTCCTGAAGCGGCAACCCCACCCATTGATACCACTACAGGTTTTTTTTCCGCAAGTTGCCTAACTTGCTCCCAAATAATATCAGAAGCTGTAGCAGATCCACCTGGACTTGAAATCCGGAGCACAACCCCTTTGACTTGATCTTGATTCATTGCCCAGCTAATTTTTTTACCGAGATTTTTGGGAGTGATAACTTGTTCACTACCTTGTTGTGAAAGATGTATTTCCCCATAGGCTTCAATGAGTGCAATGCCATCTTTCTCTTTAAAGCTAGAGCTAGGCTTGGGCAGATCTTGGGAGGTATAGTCGGTAAAACTATATGACTCTAGTTCTTTTGGCTTGAAAACTTGGTCTTTTGCCTGATCTACATAGGTTAGTCCATCCACCAATTTTCGCTCTAAGGCTGTGCGCGCTGAAAACAAACCATTTTTAAACCAGGATGTTACTTTAGAACTTTGCTCAAGTTTTCTCCCTTCAGTGATTTTCTCATTCAGATGGGACCTTAGGCTCTTCTCCATTGATAAGTACATTTCCCTGCTAGCTTGACTTGGCTCATTAAGCACAAAGGGTTCAAAGGCGGACTTAAATTTCCCCGCACGTACTACCTCTACTTCTACTCCTAGCTTTTGTAACGCTTCACCAAAGTAAACCAGTTCAAAGCTGGGGCCAGGAATCGACACTTCTCCCACAGGGGCTAGAAAGAGCTGATCGGCCACCGAGGCTAGATAGTAAGTCTTGTTGTCAGCAGCATACATCCACGCATAGACAGCCTTTCCAGACTGCTTAAAAGCTTCAATGTAAGACCTCAGCTCAGTAAAAGAAGCAAGACTTCCGCTAAGATTTTGAATTTCTAGAAAAACACCATGAACTCTTGCATCAGAGGCTGCGTGTTCCAAGCCTTTCTTTAGGTCAAGTAAATACGGGCCGGCAGGCTTTTCCAGTAGTTGGGCAAAAACCTCGTCAATCAAACGCCAATCTGAAGAAGAATCTAGCAAGGTGCCTTGCAATTTAAGGTTAAGGTATACTTTCGCATCATCGTCTAAGGTCTTTTCCTTACCTGGTGTCATCATCAGGCCAAAAAATATCCCAAAAGTGACGAGAGCACCCACTAAAATAAAATAATTGCGAGACCAGCGTATGAGACGTGCCAGAACACCAACAACGCCGCTAGAGTTTCGGAAAGAATCTGAATGATGACCGCTTGTATTCATTTGATATTAGCCTTATCGATGGTGAACCTCGTCAAAATCACATACCAAGGTATGCTTTAGCATTGCCACATAAAAAAGTCGCATTTTACATTTTATAAATTTTTCCTAAGACCCTGTTAAGGATTTACTTTTTTCTTTAAGCAGTAATTAATCCAGGAATGCTACTACTTATACCACAGAGGGCTCATGATTCCGCTAGTTTCCCTTAAAAAGCTAGCCGCCAGCCCTTGCACTGTCAAAGGAAAAGCCCGAAGATGGTCTTGTCCACAGCCGTGGCAAGGCAAATTGCCAGAGTATCGGAAAAAGGTTCACAACCCAGCTGAGGAGATTAATGTGCAAAATTTTCAATATGACCTTTGTGTGATTGGTGCGGGATCAGGAGGGGTGCGTGCTGCTCGCTTAGCTGCCTCCAAAGGGCTTAAAGTTGCCATCGTTGAAGAACGCTACCTCGGAGGAACCTGTGTCAACGTTGGGTGTGTCCCTAAAAAATTATTTGTCTATGCATCTGCCTACGCTGAAGAGCTCCATGATGCTGAGTCATTTGGATGGAGCACAGGAAAAAAAGAGTTTTCTTGGAAAAAACTTAGGGCCAATAAAGATGCTGAAATCTCAAGACTTGAGGGAATATACGAAAACCTTTTAAAGAATTCAGGAGCAAACCTGATTCGAGGCAAAGCAAGCCTACTTGATCCAAACACCGTTGCGGTTGGTGATAAACAAATAAAAAGTAAAAATATTTTAGTTGCAACGGGGAGCTGGCCTGTAAAACCGAGTTTTCCTGGGAGCGAACATGTCGTCTATTCAAACGAAATGTTTCATCTGGAAAGCCTACCGAAAAAAATTGTCATCGTCGGAGCAGGATATATCGGATTAGAGTTCGCCAGTATTTTAAATGGTCTAGGTGTGGAAGTTTCCGTGCTCCAGCGAAGTGGACGTATCTTGAATGCATTTGATAGAGACATCCAAACCCAAGTCTTAGAACAGATGCGTACAAAGGGGGTAAAAATCCTGCTCAACACTCAAATCAAAAGCGCTGAGCGGCTAAAGAATGGATCACTAAAAGTGAACCTAAGCACTGAGGAGGCTTTAGAGACAGAGCTAATATTTTTTGCTACAGGACGCAAGCCTCTTGTCGCTGGACTAGGACTCGAAAACCTTGGCATTGACATGAAACCTAATGGTGCCATCAAAATAAACCAGCACTACCAAACCTCTGTGCCCAATATCTATGCACTTGGGGATGTTACGGGAAACGTCCAACTGACGCCGGTGGCGACAGCTGAAGCAATGATCCTCGTGCATAATTTTTTGAATCCCGAAGATCTGAAGACTTTGGATTATGAGCTCATCCCCACAGCAGTTTTTTCGCAACCAAATGTAGGCACCGTAGGACTGACCGAAGAACAGGCTATTGCAAAATATAAGCAAGTGGATGTCTTTTGCTCAAACTTCCGCACTCTCAAGCATTCGCTCACACAAAACCAAGAACGGACGTTTATGAAAATGATTGTTGATAGGAAATCGGATCTGGTGCTGGGAATCCATATGGTGGGTCATGAAGCCGGAGAAATTATCCAAGGGCTTGGGGTAGCCTTGAAGGCAGGGGCAAGCAAATCTGATTTTGACCGAACTATAGGCATCCACCCTACCAGTGCAGAGGAATTTGTAACTATGCGGCAAGCTACTCGCTCTCACGGTAACTCTGATGCTACTTAGTCTTTAGCTCGTGAATATATTGTCAAACAGCACTTAAAGGGCCTTAGAGCATCTCCCAAATTTGAACTATTTTAACCTACGGGAGTTCCTCTTACTTTCTGGTAAAGCCTCTATAGATAACTGGAAATGTAATTTTCGATTTTAGGCTTATTGTTTACTGATTTATATACCAATATCGTGTTTTTGAGGTTAGGATTGTGAAAAAAAATAAAGTAGGCATCATTTACAAAGAAGAAAAGAAAACCTTTACCACTAGAAATGGGCTAGGTTTTCAAGCCTTATGTGCCAAAGAAAAAACCCCCATTGAATTTGATTGCCGGGACTCTGACTGTGGTATTTGCATTTTCAGGGTTATGAAAGGGTCTGAAAATTTATCACCAGCCAAGGAAAAAGAAAGAGATTACCTCAAGGCTATGCGGGCAGATGAAGATGAAAGGCTTGCCTGTCAATGCAAGATTCTAGGGGATGTTACCGTTGCAGTCGAATACTAGTCTCCCACAGCAGCTCTCAGGAAGTGGCTTTTAAAGCCTCTGCTCGTTCCTTTTTTTAATATTTCTATCTTTATGCAGTTACTTTTTTGACGGCACGAATTTATTCCAAATAGACAAATATTCTGAAAGGCCCAACACAATCTTGAACTTTTTGTGATACTTGAGACATACAAAATCCCTAATAAAAGGTAGAATTTCATAATAAAGTTCAAATAGTTTAGAAATGACGAATCATAAAATCAATTTACACGTTATTGCTAGATCCCCAGAAACAACTATGTTAGCTTGGCTCACTAGCCAGAATCGCCACTATTGGAAAAACTCCATAAATATCAGGAAGTTATTTCATTGGTGTTAATTTAACTAAATAGAGTAAAGGATATGAGCTCATGAGTGAGGGAAACCGTCCCAAGTGGAGCGGCTCTTTGGGTTTTGTGTTGGCAGCTGCTGGTTCAGCAGTAGGTCTAGGTAATATCTGGAAATTTCCCTATATCACCGGGATGAACGGAGGTGGTGCATTTGTCTTGGTCTACCTCATTTGCATTGCACTCGTTGGAGTACCCGTTTTGCTTGCTGAGCTCTACATTGGTAAAATAGGACAAGCAAATGCGGTTCTTGCATATGAAAAAGTTCACAATAAAAAGTCGTTTTGGCGTCTTCCGGGTGCGCTAGGCCTTATCAGTGCATTTGTTATCCTCTCCTTTTATAGTGTAATAGGAGGTTGGATATTAAATTTTGAATGGTGTTCCTTATTCAATGAGTTTGGAACTCGGCCTGAATCTGAAATAAAATCCATGTTATCTGATCTTTTTGAAGATCCTACAAGGCAGATTTTCCTACATTTAACGTTTATGCTCCTAACTATGGGCATCGTCCTGGGTGGAGTGCAACAAGGCATTGAGAAATGGACTAAATTACTAATGCCTGGCTTAGTACTCATACTAATTGGCCTGCTTGTCTATTCCTTGTTTCTTCCCGGTTTTGGCCAGGCTGTAGAATTTTTATTTCTTCCCGACTTCTCAAAGCTATCATGGGACAGCCTCTTGGAGGCGGTTGGACACTCCTTCTTTACACTCAGCGTTGCAGTTGGAGTCATGGTGACCTTTGGTAGCTACCTATCCAAAGATGACAACCTTCCTAAGATGGGTTTTTCAATTGCGTTAATCGATACGGTTCTTGCACTGACTGCAGGTTTGGTCATATTTACAGCTGTGTTTAGCTATGGAATCGAAGTAGATACAGGGCCTACCCTTATTTTTCAGACCCTTCCACTCCTGTTTGGTAAAATGCCTGGCGGATATTTCATAGCGGTTACTTTCTTCTTGCTGATTGCCTTCACAGCTTTAACTTCAACCATTTCTATACTCGAGGTTGTAGTAGCTTACTGCACCGAAACCTTCAAGACTACAAGGCGGATAACAACGGTTATCGTGAGTTTAGCAGCTTTTTCCTTAGGCATACTAAGTGATCTTTCCACAAATGTTTTAAGTCACATCAAGATTGTCGGACTGAATTTTTTTGATTTCTTCGATAAGCTAACTTCTAGTTTGTTTTTACCTTTATCAGGACTCTTAACTTCTATTTTTATCGGTTGGGTATTAGGCCCACGCGCAATTGACGAAATCATAAAAGACACTGGTTTTGAGGGATATCGTATAGTGCTTTTAATCTGTATCCGAATTATTGTTCCTATTTCTGTTTCGATCATTCTATTTATGGGGCTAGATTGGATCTGGGCATAGCTATTTATCTATGGTCAGTGGAAATAGCCCCAGCAGGGCTCCATCCAGAGCTCTCATACTTTTCACTTTAACAAGAAAAAACGTCCAAGGTATTCGCGGTTTTTTCCGTAAAACTGCCCCAGAGCATCATATTCGTCGCAGGCTCCATGATAGTGAATGACTTCCTTCCATCCATTCCCACTTCCCTTACGAATTAATCGAGCAAAATAAAACTCATTGTCATTATAAAAACCATCGATCACATCTGGCTTACTTCTCCCGGACCTTAAAATTCCATAAAAACACACTCCTTCTTCACAAGAAAAAGTAGTATCAATATACACAGAGGCACTATACCTAACTGAGGCTTGCCTCTGTTTATAGAGCAAGGAATTTCCGGCTTGAAAAAAACTATCACACTGACCATAAACATAACTAGAACTTAATGTCGCAGCCAAAATGACATATATTAGACGAAAAAGTTTCATGGTATGCCCCCTTATGACGAAATTGTGCCTATAATTGATTATACCAGCTACACCTTAAAAAAAAATGCGCTATTTTGGCATAAGTTTGACGATTTTTACTAAAGATGGGGTCAAAAGGAGTTGAGCCGTTGACTACATAAGTGATCATGGCAGGCACACTGAACACTTTCATATCCACGATTTAGGCATTCCAAAGCAAATTTATCTGCAAGTTCGACACTAAGAGTACAAAAAACATCTTTTGCCATCGGTAAACAAGATCTTTTTTTACCCTGGAAATCATATCCGGTAAACTTTGAAGTAGAGCTCAAGCTCTTACCTAGACTTTCTTTTGCAATATTATAGCCACAAAGTACATGCTCACAGGCACACTCAAAAACTTGGTAACCCAAATCCTCGCATTCTTGCAAAAATTTGCTCTGATCATCACTACGAGAAATACAGTTGATGTTTTCGTCAGGATAGCACACCTCTGCCTCTGACTTTATATTGTAGCCCGTATATGAGATCTGATAGAGATCTCCCCGATCACTAGTATTTTTTTTTGAAGTAGATTTACAGGAGCAAACCACAAAGAAAATTAAGCATAAATTGCTCATACAACGCATCAAGACTCCCTTCGCCTCCTACTTAGTAAAAGTAATTGATTATTTCTTTCATATTGAATAGCATAGTTTGGTACCGCGTATAGATCCCATGACCAAACAAGGTTCCCAAGAAGTTAATGCCTCTACTCTTATCTTTGTAATCAACAAGAAGATTGTGTCCAACCGGATGAAGACGCTGTTTCAATCGAATCCGTGAGCTCCAATGATTAATGCCGAAGCCTATTCCTAAATGTTTATTAAGTATGTTATTGATTTGCGCATGCTTCATAATTGGACTCAAACTATCCGAACCTTCAGTCCCCCACTGCTGGACATAATCTCCATCCCTAGTACCTAAGATTCCTCCATAAACGCCTCCCTGAATGGAGGTGCCTCTATGATTTATCATATGCAAAACCCGTTGCTTTGCAGAAAGTTTCCATGCATAGCGTTTTGGAGTACCTAAAGTAACAAAATCTAAGGACAGACCTTTTAAAATTTTTAAGTTTTTAATCACCCTTTTAGGCTCAATTTCGAACCCACCTTGAATTGCCAGAGAAGTTAACTCTTTGGCAAAGGAAAAATCGTCTAGCATCTGGGTCATTAAAGCAAACAGCTGGCCTCCGTGGCTGTGACCTATTAGCAAAATTCTTGAACCATTACTTTGCTCTAACGAGCTTAGTTGCTCAATAAGCCCCAAAGTGGCAGTTAAGCGCGCATAATGATGATTGCCAGAAGACCATGTAAAACGATGACAATCGACTTTCTGCTCGATCCCAGACTCAAATAAAGCGATGTATTCATCTGAAAAAATACCCTTATCTCCAATTAAGGAATCTTTCTTCCGGTTATATTTATCAACAACTTTTTTTAAAACGGCCTTGTTGATCTGAGGTAAGCCTCTTTCCAGAAGTCTCGTCAAATCAAAAGGGTCTGACCCCACAAAAGTTCCATGAATGAAAAATACAACTCCTACTCCTTGATCACTGAGGCGCTGGCCTACACCCCGCATCTGCCTTTGCCACTCGGGATCTTGAGCTTCCCACACTGGTCTATCAGAGTTGCAAGGTGCCACTTCTTCATATTCTCTTTTTTCAAAAGAAGGTGTTGGCTCTGATCCGAGCCCTCCTATCTCCTCGCCTGCAATACGCCACTTGTAAAAAATTAGAGCTGCAATGCATACTACTAGAACTGCTACAATTAAACTTATCAAATATATTGGTGGCATAGACCTATCAACGAGTGAGTTAATCATTCTCTTTTATTCTATCACGGAGCGAAAAAAGCCCTGATAAAATGGCATGGGTATTATTTGGATTCAAGTGGCGATTTTTTTCCTATCAAGCTTACAGATTTTCATGTCGAGAAGCTAATACGAATACCAATGCTGATCCTACAAGAATTTAACACGCAATCAGGGGCAAATCTATGAGCGTGGAAAAACTGATAGCAATACTAACATTAGCCTTCACCAGTTTAAGTGGGTGTGATCAAAGCAGCCTCACCAGCCAATTTCTTGATGTTAAGATGCTTACTGTTCTAGAAGAGCCTAGCTATACCAGCGGAGGCATAAGCTGCAATGACGAATGGTTTGAACCGTATTCTGTCAATTTTACTCTCAAGAACGTGGTTGTAAGAATACTTGACACAAGCAACGGGGCAGTCAGAATGGTCGATCTGTATGATGATGATCCAGTGAGTTACCGGATCACTAACCGCATACAAAAAGTCTTTTCAAAAGAAATATCAGAAAGCTCTTTAAGTTTGGATATCACAGGCAAGGTAATCACTGGGTTTTGGGTAACCTTTGCCGAACAGGTTACTGCTAAAACTAAGTTTATTGACTCGATCGCGACAAACCTCGGACTCAATCCAGAAGGAGGTGAAGATGTTTGCTCATACACAGATCTTGGCACTTGTAATTCAGAAGACCTTACCGGCGAATGCAGTGTAGGTTTTGTCGATCCAACTGAAGTGATTAAAGGTCAAGGGTATAGTTTTGTAATCAAAGTACAGCTAAAGAGAACTATTTTGCGCGACACTACCGCGGATCCTCAGCAAGAGTTGAAATTTATCTCACCAACAATGGCAATCTCTATGACACGGACCTAATAATTTTTTTATTGAGTAAATTCTTCCAACCATCCATAAATTCGCCACGTAAGCTTAACATGTATCTGACATACCCCTTTTTAGGGTTCCATTAGGAACCCCATGTTTTATGAATCACCGCCACCACAGGAAGCAAAACTGTATGAGCTGCAGCATTTCTATCAAAATATTTTTTTTAACCGCAAGCCTATCCTATTCTGCAACTGGGGCTCTTGGCAAGTGTACTGAACAAGGCCAGTTAGGTCTCAACAAAATCAAAACTGAACTTACCAAGAGAAGCATACCAAATTGGCAAACCTGGGAATCCATCACTAAAACCAAGACCTTTGAACATATCAAAGGTCTTATAAGCGCAGAAGGCCCCGGACAAATCCCCTATGACCTATACTTAAATACTAAAAATCAGGGCCAAGAATCTAACAGCAAAAAACCACTGGTACTCATATTCCCGGGGTTCCAAGGTGTAAGCTGGATTGATCATCATATCGGCAAGTACTTTGCTAAAAATGGGATGCATGTTTTAATTAGCCACTATCGCGATATTGAAAATGACCGGCGTCCTGAAAAAATTTACGAGGTAACGAAAAATAATATTCAAGCCGGTATGCTTGTTATTGATGCTTTAATCCAGTTAGATGAGATTGACTCTGAGAAGATTGGACTTCTAGGGTATAGTTTTGGTGGAATTCGTGGCAGTTTTCTCGCTTTGATCGATGAACGAATAAAAGCTGTAAATTTCATAGTAAGCAGTGGAAATTTTTCAAAAACCATTCTTGATTCCTCATTGGCCGCTATTGATGAATTGCGTAAAGAGCACATGCTTGCCCTAGGTTCTCCAACAATTGAAGAATACGAAAAATTCTTGGAACATAGCCTTCCTTTTGAACCCTATCAGGCAATTTGTGAGCAGGACTATTCTCACTTTTTTCTTGTCAACTCGAAAACGGACACGATTGTTCCATCAGTACTACAGGATTCATTTGCCAGGCAATTGACAGGAGCCAAAACTCTTACTTATCGACTTGGGCATATTCCTAGTGTATTAAGGTTTGCCCTTAGAGATTTAAATAAATCTCAAGATTTTTTTAGCTCAGTATGGGGTAAAAAGATTATTTGAACAAATAAAGACGAAATATCATTTAGCTAAAATTTGATTGAGTTCATCAACTGTTTTAGATCGAATAGTGAGAGGGGCGCTCACAAATAAAACCTCTGCATTTGGGTCGTCTATCTGGTCACAGACTCCACCGCTCTTTCCTTCGCAAACAACAGAAATGCTTTCAAGGAAGGCAACTTTACTAATCAAGTGGGCAAGATTCTGATTTTTATCAACAACCACAGTTGACAAAGTAAGGTAGGGTCCACTTGGTGAAAACACACATTGTTCTACCTGCCATCCTAAGTGCTGATACCCTTCAATGAAGCCTTGGATTCCAAATACATCGCCCATCTTCGCATCAAGTTCTTTAAAATCACAAAACAAACCTGAAGAAGAGGCTTCAACATCAAAGCATTCTCCAGTTTCCCCTGGGTTATTAGAATCATCTCCTCGAGAATCCCAAAAGCCGTCAGCAGCAACACAGTCGGCCTTTCGTTGATCATATTCAGCAAATGCTTGAACTGCTTGAAAGCTTGAGATACTAGGACCTTCCAAACAAGATGCATTACTACTGCTTGGACTCTGGGAGCTGTCATCCTCTGCCACTCCCTCTTCATCGTTGGTTAAAACGCCTTCTCTTGGACCAGCCTCATCATTAGACATGCCAAACAAAGGGCCGCATACCGCTGCAAAATTATAGCGTTCGGTTAATGCGGTATCATTACTACTTTGGCTTGATGGTATGCTACCATTTCCAGTTATAGCATCATCAGACTCTTCTTCCTGAGAATCTTCCCCAAGCTTATCATTACTTTCACTATCATTACCGCTATCTTCCACCTTAGCTCCAGCTGAATTAACCTCTGTGGAGCTGCCTCCTCCAGGTTTAATAGGAGAACAGGAGATAGCCAAGAGAGGCCACAAACTAGCACTAAAATAGCTTCATAATCTGGATTTCGCATCGACATGAGATCGTTCCCTTAACAGATTTCACTGCTTTCAATTCGTCATTATTTATGTAGACTGGACGTCCCCTCCATATTCTATTGCGGAAAATTAGCACTATTTATTAGAGTTGTCTAACAATTGATAAAACCCTTTGGTAGCTTAATTTATGCTATTTTATAGTTCCAAAGACCTGCTGCTGCGTAACCTATTTCATCACGAAGCTTATCAATTCTGACTCTTAACTTTGAAGAAGCTGCGTTGAATATTTTAATACCTCCTATTGCATGCTCTATCTTCACTCGACTTGATG
>JBGCDR010000251.1:0-45121 GCA_045105515.1 Oligoflexales bacterium | reverse complement strand
AAAGATCGGCATTGTGTTGGCGGTAAATATAGACACCGACACCGCCGTGATTTTTTTTACATAATTAAAATCATCGGAAACTCTGTCATAAATCAATTTTAGAGGATCTTTCTACAGATTAGGTCCTAGATGCCAGTAATTTAGCATGTTTATCTCTAGGCGCGATTTTCAAAATTTTTTTAACTTCAGCTAGAGCTTCATCAAACTTATAAAATTCCATATACAATAAAGCAAGATTTAGTGATGCAGATATGTTTTTTGTACTTAGAGTCAAAGCCCTCTTATAATAATCTAAAGCCTCCTTTATTTTTCCATGATTGTAAGCTATTACACCCTTTAAATTTAAGCAGTCTGAGCCCTTAGTACAAGGCAATTGAGATAAAATGAATTCGGCAAATGAGTATTTACGCATGCGGATAGCTGCATGGGCGATTTTTAATCTAATTTTAGTATTTGAACTTTCTTTGATTAATATCTGTTTAGCGTAACTTATAGCTTCTTTATATTTTTTCTGAAAAAACAGGGTATCTACAATACGATTGAGAACTGAAATATTGTTCTTGTTGGAAGCTAGTTCAGTTTTGAGAGCATTAAGCTGTTTAGATAGCTTCTTCCCCTTTGGAACTGATGATAAGCTCGTGTTTTCACTACTTATCAAAAAGCTTTTACCAGGTTCTAACAAGACTTGAGCTTCTTTGTTTTTTTTGCTTACACATGCTGAAATAAAAAAGAGAACACCAAGACAAAAAACCATATGATGCATAGACTTTTCCATTAGTGAGCTAAATAGGTGGCAAATATTGGCTTAAAAAGAACTTCTCTAGGTAGCGAATAATTTTTTTTGTAAATTGCCATACCTTGATAAACAATTTTTCCTTGGGGAGAAATGCTTCTTTTTACTGCAGCATCAATAAACTCAAAATAGGATTCTGCTATTTCTTGTGCTTCAAAAGCACTATTCTCAATTTTTATTTTATTCTTTGCATCAGCTGTTTTTAGCAGCGAACTGAGTTTACGAGAATAGGTATAAAAAAGAATTGCCATGTAATAATGAGACTCAAGCAAATAGTCTGGTTGTCCCATTGCAACAATTTTTTTATGAAAATCCTCAATAAGCTTATATTGTCCTTTTTTTTGTTTGGACAAAATTTCAAAACCAGCTGAAATATCAAGGCCTTTAAGAGATTCATTATTGACAAATGACCGAATAGTAGCCATAAGATTCTTAGATAGCAACTCAGCTGCTTCCTTGCGAACTCCGGCAGGGGCACTAGCTACTTGGGCTATAATTCCTTCTATATTCTGCCTTGTTTCAATAGCATTAATGCCACTCACAAGCAAGAGTGTCGATGGATCTTTAGCCTGAGGGTTCCCTTGATAAATTGCTATGGCATTGAAAAAAAGCTGCTTGTTACCAATATCCTTTGCAATTCCAAATGCCTCTGTAAATGCTTCTTTTACCCGCTGATGTGACGGAAAGGCACGAGCAAACATCAAATAAATATTCGCTGCTTTATCAGGACTTCCTGCTGCCTTATAGTAAGTCCCTATATTTAGGTACGAGTCTGCAGCTTTGGGATGCTTTGGAAACCTCGATACGAAGTTAGATAAATAAATTGCCGCTTTTTCAACCTCAAGTAAATTGCCAAAAACTGTTCCTAGTTTCATCAAGATATCAGCAAGCAGCTTTGATGACTGATAAAACTTGATAAACTTTTTTCCCAAGTCAATTTGTTGAGAGATATTCCCCATTTTACCAGCTATAAGATGAGCTTCATACAAAGCAAGATCAGCATCCTGCGCCTTAAGAAATATTTTATGATATTCCATGTATGTGTTTAGCGCATTCTTCAATGCGTTTTGAGCTAGCTGTTGCTTTGCAATAGTAAAAGAGGCCTTACGCATACTTTGCATGATTTCTGCTAAAACTTTTTCATCTTTTATTTTTTTTCCTGTTACTAATTGGGTTCCAAATGCAGTCACCTCTTGCCAGTTATTGCTCGTAACATAAAAAAGATTAGTACTTCTTATAGCTACTTGAGCCCATTTTGAATTGGGAAATTTATCAATAATTGACATCCATATTGCTAAAGCATCCTTATAATACCCATAGGTATAGTAGGTTTCAGCGAGTTTATTATGGTAACTTATATCAATTTCATTTTTATTATATTCAGTAAGGTATTGTGCCAAAAGGTCAACATATTCTTTGATAAGCTTCGGATAAACAAAAGGTTCTGGAAGAGGGTGTGGTATGTTTGGCCTTGGGGGCTCAGCTAACTCTATTGCTTTTCCCATTTCAGAAATTGAAAACTTAAAAGCATTATATTTAAGTTTACTGTTTTTACCGGCATTTTCGCTTAATTTTCTATAATTTGCTGCAGCTTTAAAGTGCTGGCCACCTTTACTTTGTAATTTAGCAAGCTTTAACCTCATTGAGGTCGATGCTTTAGTTGACGGGAACCACTTAAGGTACATTTCAAACATTATCATTAAAGGTTTGATTAAACTTGGTTCTGATTTAATTAATTTAGACAGAACTAAGGCATATTTTTTTAAGCTCTTTTCCATAAGTACTTTTACCGCTGGGATCTGGTTTTTATTTGCTGATGTCCATGCAGATCCCTTTAAATATAGTTTTTCCATCTGTAAAAATGTCGCTGCCACCTGAGAATACTTCTTCCTTCGCATGGAAATATCAAGAATGGTCCCATGAATCATCGGGTTGTTCTGTTTAATAGTGGAAGTGCTGATAATTTTTTTATAGGTATCAATAGCCTCGTCATAACGCTTCATTTTTAAATTTCTTTTGGCAACTCTTTCTAATAAGAACATGTAATAATCATATTGTTGAAGACGATTGAAGAAATCTTCAGCTCTTGGAAGATATTCATCTTTATCCCAAGCTTTTACGAGGTCACTAAGAATCTGTCCACTTAAATATTCCCCAGATTTGTTTTCCTGTATAAGAGCTATACGTGCTACTTCCCGCAGCCTTTTAGCGATTACGTTGCCCTTCTTTTTACTTTTAAAGTAGTAGATCCAAGAAATCATATATCTAGCATAAAGACGAATTTTATTATTTGCTGATCTCTGCAGCCTCTTATAGTATTTAATTGCTATCCCAAATTTTTTCTTGTCGAACTGAGCATTTGCAAATTGTAGATTTGCTCTTTCTTTCAACGGAGATTTAGGGAATTCTTTGAGAAATTTTTTCAGATAAATAATCGTATTTTGATTGCGATTTAGAGAAAGAATTAGTGATAAATTCAAATATATGTCGTCAGTTCGATTTTCTTTTGGGAAATCAAAGATTAACCGCCTATAGCTAATCAGAGCTTTTTGTAAAAATTGCTTTTCTTCACCCATTTTAAAAACGGGCCTTTCCTCTTTTTTCCCACTATTTTGCCAAGTAGCAAAATCCTTCTGGAATTTTGCTACTTGGGTGTGATAATCGAGTATAAATTTATCAAAGTTGGCTTTGGCGTAAGCAACTACTGTTTCGGCTTTTTTGGCACTACCATCATTCGATATTGATTTACTCAATACAAGCAATGTTCTATCGATAGACTTTGCATCTAAGGTGTCTACTATATCAGATGTTTCATAGATAAAAAATTCCCATGGGCCTGGAGGTATCAACTTTCCAGCAACAATATCATTGTTAAGCCTTTTTGATGCATTGACTGGAAAAGCGATATGCATCATAAAAAACGCAGATACAACGCTAAATAGTCGCACTCGATGCATACTCTTTCCGCTATTTACATTTAAAATTTTATCGAACCCACCGAAACTCTCGGGTAGATGTTTGCTACCACTTCGAGGAAGAAGCTTATTGAAGGAGGGCCCAATTTATTCAGATTGATTATAACATGCCAATATTTTAATATATTAGCCAATCCAGTCAAACAAACAATAAAAACAGCGATTTATAAACACCTCTACATCCTTATAGAGGCATTGAAATACAGGCAATTTTGATCGTCAGAAAGTATAACTAGCTATTTTATGGCCAGTTTTTAGTTTTTTTGTACGGTATTTTTTGCTTTTCAGTTTATGATATGTTTTACCTTGAAATTTCCGAATTTGTATGGACGACATTGAGTGCACTTGCTATTGCTATACCAAAAAACTATAAACCAAATAGGTTGGTATTGGCATTATGCAAGAGTCTCCAACTTATTTCATGATTGATCTTTTAGCTTGGGGTAGCATGCTCAATAGAATTATTTATTTTTGCTTACTTTACATTGGGATATCTAGTGCCGCTTATTGCGAAGATTCACCCATAGAAATCTATTCTCGACGAGTAAAAAAGTCCGAAACAAGTATTGAGCAGAACAATTTTTTTACCATTCAAAACTCTAACTTTGAGTGGTACTTTCTTAATCCTAGGCGGGAAAGGTACGTAACTATCTCTAAGTATGAAGCCTCTAGAACTGCAGCTAAAATGGGCTATCAAAGTAGAGAATTTTCTGAAAAAGTATATCAAGCAAGAAAAAATATTTTAGATAAAATTGGCCATGTTATGCCAGGTCTTAACTTTGATTTAAACGATGTGAGTTCTTTATCAGGAGCTGTCGGAAATATAGTTGGCTTTCTAGTACCTAGTAATTGGTTTAACTTAGCTGCTGCTAAAAGGTTTTACAAGTCAGAACGATATGCGCTCATTGATTTTCTGATTGTTCAGCATTTCGAAACGGAACATATTTATCTCAATATTCATATGATGATCAGAAACTACTTTATCCGCAAGCATTTCAAGCAGAAAATCGACGCATTTATCACTAAGCTAGAACTTGATTTTCAGGAAAATATGGATACTATGAATCCAGGGGATCGTTTTAAATTTAAGGATGGATTTGAGCAACTTAAAATTTTTTCTGGTTCGTTTTTCTCTAAAGATTACCTCATCGAGAAGCAAATTGTTGAAATTTTGGAGAACTTTTCCTATCTGTTATCTTTTGATATTAATTTGCGGGTGCGCATCGAATCAATAGATGTACCTTATTTGGGTGATAAAGATCAGGTAGGAATTGATGATTTCAAAGATGAAATTCTAGCAAAATCATACCTCCTAAAATCACTTAAGCAGCTGGAAAAATCTGTTATTCAAAGCAGACGAGCTGGTTTTTCGGGATTCCTGACTGCAGGTCATAGAAACAAATATTCGCTAGGAGTTTCACTAGGAGTCAACAATATAGCTCAAGTTAAAATTTCTTCTTCAAAAATTGAAGAAGTTAGGATAGCCCGGCTAGAGGCGGAAAACAGAATATCTCGTGCTATAAATAACCTGGTCTCAAACCAAAATATTGCAATTGAATTAGCTAAAAGCCTTTATGGCCACAAACTCGAATACGAAATGCTTTTCGAAAAGCATCTGCAAGCGTATAAAGATACAGGGCGTTATGATCCCCAATCTTTTAGACGAGGAATAAAGTGGGGTATCAATATAGAGGAAAAGATAAATTTAGCAAGTCACATTTACATGATTTCTAAGGCGGAGCTTAATAAATTTAGAATTGGACCTTCATATCGGTATATAGAAAACTTAGTTCCGGTAATGCGTGAGCAACTAAAAGAAGATAAGAAAAAAAGAAAAAGCCAGCGAAAACTTGAAAAGCTACGGATTAAGCCCTACGTTTTAGGTAAATGACTGTTAATCTTTAGAAGCAATTGATCGCAAATACCAAAGATCAAAGATCAAAGATCAAAGATCAAAGATCAAAGATCAAAGATCAAAGGAGAAGGATCTTTTTACCCTCAAATATCAACTAGATATTTTTAAGGAGAGTAAACAACTCCAATGCTCAATGTATACCCCCAATCACTTACTTTTTGTTCTAAAAATTCACTTTCACCTATTGTTTTAGTTTTAATTAAATCGTCCCTTTTGGTAAAGCTTACAATACCATCAATTTTGAAATTCTCTGAAACTGGTTGCAAAATCTGCCCGAATGTATGAAGCATGCTTACTCCCCAATTTCCCTCAAGGCTATCATCAGAATTTAGTTTTACTTTAAAGGGACTAGGGGGAATGTGGGTATAGCGAGCTCCCAAGAAAAAATTAAAAGCAGGATTAAAGGTAAAACCAAGGTGGACTGAAGATGGAGAAAATGTCGTTAGGTATGTTGTTTTTGCATCACTTTCTTGCTCAACATTAAGCTGTTCCTCGCTATTAATAACACCAATGCCAAGAGTTACATGGTGAATCCAATCAACCCTAAACCAAGGCTGAACAAGTAGTTCAATGCTAGACCAAGATCCACCTATGCTGCCATTACGAGTCACTGTTTCAGCAGGAAGCCTAAAGTTTATATTTTCTGTAGAATTTTGATGATACCTTCCTCGAAGCCCAAACCAATTAACCCATTCAAGCCCCTGCCAAACGGGCATAAATGCTTTTATGCTAGCTCCAGTGGAATACGCAATAGCATTTTGCTTACTCTGAGTAACTGCATTTATCGATGGCATTACATAAGATGCTCGTTCTATGGCAAGACCAACAATCGAATTTTCATGAAATATCCGGTTGTTTCCTAGAACTTTTTTAAGATCATAGAAGCGAATCACGATTTTATTAACTAAATCCTTTTTCTTAAGACCTTTAATAATCCTAGTTACCCTGGCATATGCTTTTTTCTTTTTATTCCGCACTTTAGTAACTACCAATTCAGCAATCACTCCTGTCTTTTCCTCATTTAGGACTAAAAAAATACTATATTTTTTCACTTTTTCTGTAAAACTCTCGGTTTTAAAGATCATTTTTTTCTTATATTTTTTATAAATGGTCGAATTTTCAACGCTAGAATCCAATGTTACTTCATAGAGGATTGTACCAACATTTTTCTTCTTTTCTTTTTTGCGCTTTTTCTTTTTACTCAGCTTAGTAGGATCAGTTGGTTCAGTAGTTTTTATGGGTTCAAGGTCCAAGGGAAAATCCTGAGCAACAAGAAAAGTAGCTGGGTAAGCGAACCAAACTAAAACATTAATTATCAAGCACTTAAGGAGCATAAATCACTCCTATTTCTACCTTTTGTTCCCAATCCACAATTTGTTGATCAACTCCAGATCCTATGGTTTCATGATTTTCGGTTTTATCTTCTCTACGAATCAGATCATAGCTAAACCCAATTTTCGTATCAAATCCTAAGTCAATAGTTGTAGAAGCCCATAATGCAAATCGAGATGTTGACCACAAACCTTCCTCTGTTTCCTGACTCAAGGTATCGGTAACAGTAAATTTTTGACTCCCTACGACATTTGCCGAAATTCCAGCATAAATATTGTGAATTGGATTTAATGCTAATTCTAGGGTAAAGTGAGAGTATTTTCGCGATAAAATAAAGGCAATTTCATCGTTAAATTCTCCTCCTTCGAAGGCAATCTTGTCTTCTAAATTAGTACTTATCCCGTATGCCAAGGACACATGATAAATTATTGAATACTCGAACCAAGGCTGAAAAATCAATTCTGCACCTGATGTGTTTCCAGTAAAAATCGCTGCTTGTTCAGTTTCAGATTTTGATGTTTTGATATTGATTTTAGCTTCATTTTGCTTACTAGCGGCATACCTTAAGCCTATCCAATTTAACCATGTAATTTGCTTTGATTTAGGAACAAATAGTTCGACAACGCCTCCAAAAGCCAAAACTTTGGGATTGAGATTATTGCCAATCGCAACATTGGCTGCACTACTAATAAAAGAATGTCCAAACAGTCCCAATCTAGCAATAGGGTTAGAACGAAACATCAGCACATTTCCAAGAACTTGTTTCAAATCTTCGAGTCTAATTAGGTTTTTTCCAACCAACTGCCGGAGCTTTAGGTCACCTGCTATCCGTGATTTTTTTGCATAAGCTATTGTTTTTCTTTTACTTAATTTTACTACCACAATCTCTGCTAAAATTGAGTTTTGCTCATCATTCAGAACTAAAAAAACATCGTACTTTTTTATCTTTGATGAAAAATATTTTGTCTTAAATTTAACCCTTTTTTTACTATAAGAATAGATATTGGTTCGTTCTATATGATCCTGAATATTTACCTTATGAAGGTATTGTTCTTCCTTTTTGACGACACTTGTTTTTTTTACAGATTGAGCGAAAGCTTGCACAAAGCACAAGAGGCAAGATAAAATTGTTAAAAAATAAAATTTAATCGGTTTCTCCAGCACCATTAAGCGCTTTCCTCTTAAGGAGTAAATAAGGTTATTTATTCAATACCGTGTAGGGAGTATCGGTTAGTTTAGGCGAAATGGTGAATTATCTTCTCGGTTAAGCAGGTTTACTCTTGCCAACAAAAAGCGGTGCCTTCTGTAGTGGTCACATTTTCAGGGCAAGCGGGTATCGTAAATCTGGTTGCAGTTGACCTATGCCCCACAGAGTCGGTGATCATAAGATAAAACTCTGCTTCCCCTGAAGAGTCTGATGGGAAAGAAATAAATCTTGTCTCTAGAGGGATATCTCTGGCAGATTCACCATCCAAGCAGGAAACAAAACTCGCATCATTCAAACCGGATTCACTAGCAGCTATACCTATAGTCTCCACAGTAATACCTGTATTATCACCTGAAGTTGACCCTTCCTTGACAGCATTTCCCTTGTACACACATTTTGCAGCAGAAGGAAATCGCAATACAGTGTTCGAAAGGCTATTCTTGCTAACAATCATGGTATTAGTACTGCCGCCGCTCAATATACCTATTGGATAAACGTAGGGAAAATCATCACTACCTTTTTGAGCATCTGAGTTTGCAAATCCAAAATCTGTGCCGATAGTCATAGACTCAAAAGTGGGATCACCATAATCAATAAACACCTGAAAATGGTTACGCTCTAATTGATCATCTTTGCTGATAATTTTATACCTATTTTTTAAAAATACTTTTAGGGTTTCATTTCCACCAATCTCATTGCTTTGGTTAACCAAGCTTATTTCACCGATTGTAAAGGTAGCTTGTCCATTCTCATCACATGGTTTAAATACCTCACCAACTCCTAATTCGAACCCTGAAGTACAAAGCCTGGTAGAAACATAGAACTCCGAGTCTGTTTTTCCTGATAGTACATTCTCTTTAATCAGGCCCTTAATCTTGATATCAGAAGCAAATTCTATACTAGGAGCATCAGTATTTTTTGATCCATACATGTGGGCTTTTAAACGGTCTTCAACGTTCTCAGCCAAATCCACATCTTCACCCAAAATTCTTACAATATATTCTCCATTTGTGGTCCCATTATATTGAAATAATATTGGTAAATCGATGTTTAATTCGCTGGCAAACTTGAAACTGTACTTTTCGAGATTATCAGCTAATTTAATAATATTCGACCCAGCGTTCTCACCTCCATCGATTTCATAGGTCTCCGTAAATCGAATTTTGAGTCCTCTCATCATGGGCGAATAACTATCAATCCGAATGCGCATTACACGCAGAGGAGTATAGGCAACTATACGATCTTCACTGTTAATATTATCTGTATAAGTCAATTCATCTTCATCAAAATTCACTACAAAACCGACCGTATTTTCGTCAGCAAAAGAGCATTCTCTAAGCTTTATTTCAGGAATATTATCAGATGAGTACTTTTGAGCTTCAGAAACATAGGTACAATAGCCTTTTGCATAAGCTATCACTGTGAAATTAGAGTTGTCACTGACATTCTTAAGTGGTAGTAAAGCCGTTAAGCCTGCAGCATCCGTTTGGTGAATGATGGGTCGAAACAAGCTACTTCGCCAAATACTTTCTAGCTCGTTATTTTCTTTGGGAATATAGTCATTCACTATGCCTAGTACCGCTGCACCTTCAATGGGATTTCCAGTCGCTAGATCACTTACCTTGATAGTTTGATAAGCAACTTCCTCTAATTTAATGCTGTTATCAATCTTTAATTCCTGCTTTGCTGCCAGAAGGTCACTCTGCAACAAAGGTATCGGGAACTGTACATAGGAGGTTTTACCAGAATTTCCTTCCAAACTCTCTTTTCTGATTTCTACCCGAGCAACTGCTTTTACTCTTTCTGAATAAGGAGGTAGCTCATCTCCCATTGCAACAATATTTTCTGCTTTAGTATGGTGAGATTCATTTAAGATCAGATCGTTTTCGAGAATGAATTGGAGCTTGTCACTACTCAGATTAAACTCCTTTGCTCGCGTTCTTTCTCCATTGGGTCCAATTACGTTTAGAACGTAAGAAGAGAGGTCGGACTCAGCCTGCGCATCAAACGCCAACTGCACCTTCCTCTCTTCATCAACCCAATAAACTCGTCCCTGATCACTCCTACAGGAGATAAAACTAAAGACCACAACAAAAAAGAACCGGTATGAGTTTATCAAAACAGAGCCCCCAAAAATATGGAGCGGTAGGGGTCAAGCCCCATTTAAATTACTTAGAACTTAGCTCAACAGATGCTCCAAAGAAAACATCGTATGAGTTACAACCAGTTTCTGGACAAGATGCTGGTCCGAAAAACTTGGCTTTGTATTTAACAAGGTTACCCTTATCAAAGCCACTGTTTCCTGCCAACTCAGTGTAGCCTACTGAAAGTGCGCTAACATCTTTGTCTTGTAAGCTGTAGAGTTCGTGCTTCTGTGAAACACCATCAACATTCTTATCAAACCAAACAACTAAGTCATTGAATACAGGGTCTTTTGCATCGATCTTACCATCTTGGTTAGCATCATAATGTGCTAAGGCTTCATAACCGTGCTTAGCTTTTTGTCCATTCTTAAGGATAGTAGACTGACCGAAAAGCTCGCTACCATCATCAATCTTGCCGTTCTTGTTCAAGTCTAGTGCCAAGAATGCTCCATCAAGACCATCAACCCAGCCAGTTCTCTCAGCACTACCGTTTGCATCAAGGTCAAAGTTAACACCTTTAGCATGCTGTAAAGTTCTTACCTTGTCAGACTTGCTAATGAAATCAAGAACAATCGGACTGTATAATTCAACACGATGACGAACTTCTGCTCCAAGTCTAAAGGAGTAGTTACCTTCACCAGCAATATCAAAAGCAACTGGAGTCAAGTAAGTATCAAGGTCATAATAAGAAGTTGATCTAACGCTGTTAGGCTTCAAAAGCAACTGCGTCGGATAGAAGTCAAAGACACCCGCAAAATGTGATCCATGAACTGCAACCTTCTCGTGGGAAACCACATCAGCACTAGCATAGCCATCGATCTTCTGAGCGGCCTGAGCAACTACGTTGATCGGATCAGCTGGATTGAAAGGTACGATTACTTTATTGCCATTGTTACTTCTACCAACTGCTAGTTGCGCACTACCCATGCAACGGTACATAACATTAGCAACTGCCGTTTTATGATACTGATTTAAAGTTCTATTTCTGAAGTTCACCCAGCAGTGGCCATTGTGACTATTCCAACGATTCTGAGCTGCTCCTTCACCAAATCCGATGCTACTGCTATCACAAAGGCTACGATCACCTTGGTTCATCAAGCCAGTAGTATGAGATCTCCAGTGATTAGAAATATTTGTTACGACATTTCCATTTTCATCTTTAAGTTGACCATCAGCTAGATCCTGATAAAGGTCAGAGAAAAAGTGCTGGCATTCTGTAAATTTTGGTTCGAAACGGAACTTGTTAGCATCAAAGACATCAGCAAATAGATTGGTTCCAATCTGCTCAGCATCAAGAGCTAGATCTGCGTAACCACTTCTCTTAGCGATTTCAGCTACGATTGCAATCAAGTCAGCCATACCTTCAGAAACTCCAGCAGGTGTTTCTGGATCTGGAATAGCATCGATCTGAGCCTGTAGATTTGCATCAGCAGCTTTATAGTCTTCTTCCATTCCACTTACTTGGTCTTTTATACCTGCTAATTCATTTTCGAATGCAGCATCCTTAGCTTCCAAGCCGCCGATTGACTGTTGCATAGAGTCGATCTGGGTTTGAAGCTGAGATCTAACCGCCTCAAGCTCAGCTTTAGTTGCTAATTGATCTTGTAAGCTTAAAGCTACATCAGCTAGAAGAGCAGCTAAAGCATCTCCGTGTGCTTCATGGATCTCAGCAAGAATGTCCTGATAAGCTTGCCAATCTGCAGCATAAGCCTGGATAGTATTAACAAATCTTGCTTTCAATGTAAGGTACTCATCATCTCCATCAAGAGCGTCAGTTAGACTTACATCTCCACCTTTTTTAGTATGGAATCCTTGAAGGTTCGCTCCTTCTGCCCATGTCATTGCTTGAACAAGACAGCTAGAGTCTTTTGCAACTCCTGCAGGATAACGATTTAACATAGTAGTCTGACCAGCTATCAGCTGTAAATTTCCGGTAGAATCATGACCTTGCCATACCTTGTTTACAACTTCCATTGCTAGGATTCTCTGTGCATCAAGCCCAATAGAGTTTGGAAAGCTTGCTCCAAATTCAATTCCACAAAGCTCAGGATTTACTGCACGCGGATCCATAACTTTAGCTTTGAAGTCAGCTAAGTAGTCTGCCCAGTTTGCTTCACCTTGAGCAGGATCCCAAACATTAACAATTTTTCTTTCTAATTCAAACAAAGCTCTTAGGAAAAGATCATAAGCCGCTTCAGCTTTAGTTCTCTTTTCTTCAAGTTCTGCCATGCGCTCTTGTGATAGCACCATGCCATCCACTCTACCTTCTAGGACTGCATGCTTCTCTGAAAGTGCCTTATTCTTTACTTTCAAGTCAGCAACATCAGATGCTAGGGCTGCAGCTGTCTGCTGGATCTCTTCACCCATGCCATCAAACATCGCAGATACTTCAATTTTATAAGTATTAATTGCCTGATCTGTATAAGCTTTTGCATCAGCAAGAGCTTGCTCAATCTGAGATGCTAGTTCAGCATCTTTGGCTTTAAGTGCTTGGATTTCCTTGTCGAACTCATCTCTTTTGACTGCATCCTTTGCAAGAGCATCATGAGCATCTTGCAAGTTATCAAGATCTGCACGCATTTTAGAAAGTTCGTCGGTGTACTCTTGCATTTTTGCACGAATATTTTCTTTGTTACTTAAATCAGCTGACATGTAGCTAGTGAAATCACTTTCAACTGCAGTAATGGCATCAGCAATGTCACCATTTTGCATTTCCTTAGATCTAAATAAAGCAATTAACTCAGCAATACCTTTTTGATAATGAGTTGAAGTAGCTTGGTATCTAACAGATATTTCAGTAATCCACTCAATGCGAGCACCAATTTCTAAGCCAGCATCACTTGCTAATTTATTCATGTATTCAGCGAAAATTGCCCCAGTATCATCTTTATATGACCCAAGTACGCCTGTAAGCATATCAACTTCGCTCTGACCAACTTTTAAACCAAGAACGTCTTCTTGAATCTTAGCGATGGTAGTGTTAATTGCGTTGATACTTAAAGTTAGAGTATTAATAGCTGTTTGGTTCATTTTGATCGCATTTTTGTTGGATGCGATTTGCTCCAAGACTTCTGGAGTAAAGTTGTCATTGATGGTGTCAACTGCTATCTGTAAGGAAGTAGTATGATTTTCAAGTGCATCAAGCCTCTGAGCAATGACTGCTAATTGGTTCAACTGACTATTGATAGCATTGATCTGCGCCTGCATTCCGGCAATCTTATTGTTAACAACTACAAATTTTCCGTCAACTTCAGCTACACGATCTTCGTGAGCCTGAACAGCTGCATTAATCTGCGCTTGGATACCAGCAACTGTAGTTGCTAAGGCTGCCTCTTGAGCAGCTTTGTATGCTTCTACAGCATCCATTACTGCTACCTTAACAGCAGTAATGTCTGTCATGATTCCTTGAAATTCAGTCATTGGATCAGGATTAGTTGTGTGGTCAAAGTCATTCAACCTTGTTTGCGCAGCTGTGATACCTGCATCATCTCGACTCAGAGCAATCGTATCTGCTTCTTGAGCATATCCTTCAAGGATAGTTGCTGCGATTGACTTGCGGCTAGCCCAGTCGGCATCACCATTTGCAGCTATTTCAGCTGCAAGGGTATCTAAGCTGCTATTAATGTCTTCCATCGCTAGGTCTAAACGAGAAATTTCAGCAAGCAACTCATTATGGTTGTCGGTGATTTGCTTCTGTAAAGCTGCCACTTCAGCATTGATCTTATCTTCTAAAGACTTTCTAACTGCTTCAAGAGCATCAGATAGCTTCATATCAAGATCGCTGATTTTTCCATCAGTATAATCTGTAAGATCTTTTTCAAGTTGCTCCATTGCTGTTCTGATTGCAGCATCTTCTGTTTTGAGGTCAGCTATTTCTGCATTCAAAAGCTGCACTTCAGCGGTAATTCTTGCATTGAAACGCTCTTCCATTGCGATAAGAGCTTCTTGAAGCTCTTTGTCTTTATCCTTAAGTTCTTGGATAGCTTTTGCCATATCTTCTTTGAATTTGTTAAGCTCAGCTTCAAGAACATCAATTCTTGAATTGATCGCTTCATCTGCTTCCTGTAAAGCAACGATCTGCTGCTGGATAGCTACGATGTCACTATTAAGTTTGTCAAGGATTTCATCCATTACAAAATCATCGGCAGAACCTGCTGTGGCATCGCTCCTCGATGCGTATTCACCAGAAGAAACTCCCGGAGGGTTATCCATAAATTCTGCTTGGCCACTGTAATTAGGTTTTTGTGTAATCAACCCGCAGCTGGTCATAAAACCTGCTACTATTAAAAGAGTTGTAAACTCTCTAAGGTTAGATCCGGCTCGTACAAATGACATGAGTAAGTGCTTTGCATTAAGTTTCATTAACTATTCCCTTCCCTATCTTGACAAATATATGAAAATTCATCACGTATCGTTTTAAGAATAATATTTTGATTATTTTATTATCCCAAATCCTTTAAGCCTATCGGCATCTCTAAAACTATTAATAGAAAGAAATTTTATATCTCTTCACTCATAAATTTTTTTCTTTAAAAACAAGGTTATACAAAAAATATTTTCTTATTAAGATTTCTAATATATTTTGTACTATTTGATGTGTATCGATAAATTAAGTATATTTTTAGGTATATATGCTCATCATAAATAAAAATTTCTTTGAACTTGACAAGAATATTTCAACTATTTGATATTACAAATTTTGATTTTGAAATTTTGGAATTGTAAAAGATCAGGTGATATAAATTAATACCACCTGATCCAGACACCAGGTAAAAGGACTACTTGGTCTTTTAATAGAAATCTGATTTCAATAATTAAAAGTAAAAGCAAATGCTAATATAACCAATATCGTCGATGGAATACTCAACTTAAAAAATTTCTAAAAAATAATTATTCAAGAATTATATAAAGTATATTCAGAGGGTTAAAAGATTAAAATCAAGTCCTGATTCCTATATATCTGATTCAATAGAATTGTTCATGATAACTATCTATGCCCTGGTCAGAAGGTTTACCAATGGATTTTTATTCCGATTACCTAGGGGATAGGTTTTTTTCAGGTTAACAACTATTCCAAGTATTGGATTCGCCTAGGCTAGCAAATGAATCTACCAAGAATCAGTCGGATTTTCGTTACCTTGTGTTTGGGATTTTTAAATACCATACCAGTAGGCATAGGAGCATCTAACGAGGATCGAAATAAAACAGGCCCTGTAACGGATTCCGCATCAAAACTTGTTGAGCCCTTTTCAGCATACACCCTCAATGAAGGAGAGTTTCAACTAGGGACTGAAATTAATTATGGTATAAATTCCAATTTTATGCTCGGAAGCGATGCTATCGGCACTTTTGTCGGAATACCTACACTTTACACCAAATACAAAACTTTCGAAAACTCTCAACATAGCATCGCTATATCAGCTAAAGCAATATGGTTAAATTTGGATGTTCTAGCCTCCTGGGCACGGGCAAAATCTCACTACAAAACATTAAATGCTAAACTTATCCGCCCAGGGATCACCTGGACCCAAAGCTTGTCTCCGAGGCTGAAAATTCATACCTATTGGACACAAGGTTTAGGACATATTGATGTTGAATTAAGTGAAGAAGGAAAAAGACGATCCTGGGAACAAAAACATCCGGGAGAAGAATACGAAGCATTAGAGGAACCATTAGAGCCAGAGGAAGAGGATGAAGAAAATGAAGAGATTAGCTCGGATGTAAACCAAGAGAAAGCGAAGGAAGAAACTTCAAATATCGCTAGAAGGACTTTAGAATTGCAGTCATTGTTTGGCTTGTCTACAGATAGATTCCAAATATCTGGAGAAATAACTAGACAAGGAGGCAATAAAATTATCCTTACAAGCAGAATTGAAAAGATGCATTTTGAGGAATTAAAAGCAAATAGCATTCGTTTTACTGTAGCTCAGCAATGGCATCATTCCAGCTTTCATTTTAGGCTAGGAATTGGAGTCATGTATTTAACGATCACAGGCACAGACCTAGATACTGAAGTAGTTGATGAAACTGGAATACTACCTGTTACAGATCTCAGTTTCTATTGGCGTTTTTAAGATGTTGGAAAATTAGCAGCTCGGATTCATAGACTTTGCCTTTGAGTTCTGCATAATTCTTAGCAATTAGATCCAATGATCTTCTAAGCCTGTATTCGGGACTAGATTCTTCACCAACAAGTGCAAATACCATATGGTCTAAAAACTTATCAAGCTTTCCAAGTAAACCTTCATCAAATGAAGTGAACAAGATCAAACCAGCTCCAACCAAAGCTGTCAATGCTCCTCCTCGCTTAACCCAAATATTTACTTTTGATGGTGCTGCTGTAAGGTCTTTGGCTAATAGCTGCTGATACCTATTATTGTGATTTGTATACCTTACTTCTGCTTTATTCAGGTCAAGATCCAAGCGACTTTTTAACTCAAGTAGGTTTTGCAATCTGGTAACATTTCCAGGTTCAGTTTTCTTAACATCCTCTACTTGTATTCCAAGATGTTTCAATTCTGCTTTAGCACCCTCCATATCACCTTTGGCCTCTACTGTTGCAATCATTTCACTATTCAAGGCCTCCATACGAGCCTTGTATTCAATCTTGATCTTTTCTGGATTTTTGTTACCACCACCAAATTTGCTAATGCCAGCTCCAACTATGTAAAGAAGTGCCACCCCATTACTAAAGCTCAGGGGACCATCTGTACGATCAGATTTGGAATCCCCTGCATTTTCAGAATCCAATTTATCCTCTTCTTTATCTTTCTCTAGCCCTGGAGACTTTGCGACCAAATCACCCACTTTTCCAGCACCCGCTTCTTCAATGGGCTTTAAAAGATCTTCGAACTGTTTATTCTTGCTATCTGGATTTTTATTTTTTGCTTGTCGATACTCAGTAATAGCTGCAACTAATTGCTCTCCAATATCCTTTTGCTTGTCGATGAGTCCTTCCCTTCTTTTGAGAAAATCAACTAATTCTTCATCGGTATTTAAGCTCTGGTAGTAACGGATATGGTATGCTTTTCCACAGTGATCTTTAGTAGTTTGTAAATTGTTTTTTTCTCTACACGCCCGGATCCTGATATGCATCAAGCCTTCAGGTAAGTCATGAATCAAGACTGGTCCTAAATAAACATAACCATTCTTAAGCAATTTGTTTTGCCCTTCCTTATAGATTTCATAACGAGCATAGTCAGCATAACTATTGAGCTCTATGTTAAGGTTCAGAGATTGATGCTTACCAATTAAAACAGGGATTGCTTTGCCATCATTGACAACAAGCAACTGCGAATTGGCTGTAGGTTTTGACGGATCAACGTGAGCTATCCCATTTGGTTTTCTATTGCTTGTTGTTTGCAAACACCCAATCATACTAACAAGCAAGGCAATACAAATAGACTTGGAGGTCAAACATATAATTTTTTTGTTAAACCACTGATCCATATTAAAAATCTCATAAGCCCCTAAATAGACTAGGAAATAAAATAAGCTTTTCCATCAGCCTGTTCATCGGCTTCTTACCCATAAGTTCTTAATTTTTCTATCTCAATTTTGGGTTTTTTTAACTTTAATTCAATCGAAACATCTGCCAGGCGGGAGTAAAATTACAGAAAAACAGTGCTCTAAACGGCTAATATTAAAAAATTAAATAGGCTTATAATTAAGTTCTAAACTATCAATACTAATTTGACGATATCGTTAGTGAATATGTAGAGAGGTTATCAGTTGAGTTTAAGATTAATTACCATATTTCTCTTGATGCTTAGTTGCGGAAAAGGGACTTTCTCCTCTTTTGACATTGCTGCAAATGAAATTGACTCTCAGCAAGAAGAGATCGCGGTGACTGAGAATGAAAACCAAGACAACACCGGTGAAATAAACAGTCCATTTGATGAAGTTGAAATTAGCGAAGTAATTGAGCCTGTTATGGTTACAGGAGCCCACCTCACCTTTTGTGTAAGTTTAGACATCAGCAAGGTAGAATGTACTTTTGCTGATGGTGCTGTCGCTGATGATTTTGATATTTCAAAAGTGAAAATATTCGATCAAGCTGGAAACGAGATACCTACAAACCTGATAAACTCAAAAATTGTTGAATCAGACGGAGTCTCTAAATTGGAAATCACCGTTTCCGGAGAAGTTACTATTGCCTCAGTCGGATACGAACCTTCCACTGCACCTGATCTTCAAGAAGAAAATCAAGATACCTTGACAGATACGGACTCTAATTCAGATTCACCTCCACCGGAAGAAAATACTGAGTCTGTAGAAACTTCAACTATAGATTGCAGCGTCCTTCCTGGAGCTTGGGTCCAAGTACCAGGAGACTCTGATTATGGAACCAGTGATTTCTGCGTTATGAAATACGAAGCAAAAAATATTGATTTTTCACCTGTTTCTGAAATCACAGGATTACCCTGGGAAACCATTAATCAGGCAGATGCGATATCAACCTGTGCAGCTTTAGGAAATGACTATCATTTAATGAGCAACGAAGAATGGATGACTATTGCTGCAAATGCAGCAAATGTTTCAAGTAATTGGACTGGTTATAACGTAGGTGTAGGAATGCTCTATATAGGACACTCTGACAATGACCCTTCTTCAGTGTGTGCAGCTGATGCGGATGATAGCAAAGCTTATGTAGAAACTGACTGCATCGGTAAAGGAGCTGGTGCGGACAATGAATTATCACAAAGAAGAACTCACAGTCTGTCTAATGGGCAAGTCATTTGGGACTTATCCGGTAATGTACGTGAATGGATCAGTTTTTCAGAAAGTTTGGACAAACCCAGTCCGCTGGTAAGCAATTATATCGAATTTACTCAACCGATTGTCGGAAGTACTTCACTACCCTTAAACCATCTCATTCCAACCCAAGGAATAAAAGCTTTTTGGAGTGATGCCTGGAATTCAAACCAAGGTATTGGTATGGCCCGAATTGGTACCTCTGGCACTGGCGGGGCATTAACAAGAGGTGGTGGATTTATGGGCGGAAATAGGAATGGACTCTTTCGATTCCGTATTGACCAAGATG
This sequence comes from Oligoflexales bacterium, assembly GCA_045105515.1. GTDB lineage: Bacteria > Bdellovibrionota_B > Oligoflexia > Oligoflexales > Bog-1112 > JABSRF01. The sequence continues at coordinate 25,712 of JBGCDR010000251.1, read as the reverse complement.
CCAGCACTGCAGTGAACACCCTAGGATTTCGCTGCTCATATACCAGTCCTTAATAGCTTGTTTCTCCCATATTCTCAACTTTCTTAGCTATATAGAAACCATAGCTATAAAATGCCTTATACTTCTCGTAGAGATCCCTTTCTTTTTGCTCAGACTCAGCGATATTACCGGCAATTTCATTGTCCCTATTCGCTTCAAGAAACTTTGGAAGCCTCGCTTTTAAAGGGTAGTAGTAATTTTCTAACCAGCAGACTTCAGGAAGAACCATATAAGCAATAGGTGAATATCCCGCTTGTTCAAGAATCTTAATTTTGGTCGAGGATGTCGCAATTTCAGGGTATTCCGAAACCCAATAATCTTCAAGTTCTTTAGGACGATAAGCTGTAATCCAGGTAATTTCCGACACTGCTAAGACACCCCCAGGTTTGAGAAATTTTCGGCAAGCATTAACACCCTTTTCAAAACCCATATTATAGATTGCTCCTTCGGACCAAATCAGGTCAAATGCGTTATCTTTAAAGGGTAATTCTTCCATAGGACAAACAAGTGTAACGATGCTTAGTTTTTTTTCCTTAGCACGTCCTTTTAAAATTTCAGTGAATTCTGAAACAAAATCGACAGCGATAATATCTGCATTTAGGGTATGTGCAATTTGGAGGGTTGATGCTCCTGTACCGCAACCGATATCTGCTACTTTAATTTTTTTTGACGATGGTGGTTTAAAGAATGATAAGGCTTTCTCTGTTATTTCTTTGCTTCCCGGCCCTTGGCGATCGTTATTTCTGTGAAGATCCACCATCAAGGATAGATATTTTTCATCCATGCAAGCTACTCCGCTTAGTAGATAATGATTCGGTTTGGTACCGAAAGACCATAATAGTATATATAATATATTAATTATTTTTAGATTGTCACTTAGGAGAGTATTAAAAATAGCCAATAAATATCATTTAACATAAGATATTGAGTAAATAAATAGCTACTAAAATATACGGATTTAATCTAGTTGCCTGGGGAAAAAAATGTTATTGAAGCCCCAAGCAGTTGCTGAAATTCCTAATATTATTTAGTCTTGATTCCCCAAGACTCCCAATCTTCTTTACCTTCTTCTTGATATTTACTTTCAAGAACCTTAACTTGCTTACAATCTGTAATGCTAAATTTTATAAGAAAGTTACCATTTTCTTCTGGGTCTGGTATAAGAAATCTATCTTTCTTTTCATAGTATGTACCTGAAATCGTAAGAGTATTCTTGTCAAATGAACCTTCTATAGTTCCTTCATAACGGTCGTAAGAGTATTCACCATTAACTGAAGTATCTGAAGAGATTTTTATCTCGATATCTCCAAAATCACTTGTATAAGTTTTGGAAAGTAAACTATGAGTGATATTGCATTCATCATCTTCAGAACCTGGCTCATCATCTCCCGAACCTGGCTCATCTCCCGAACCTGGCTCATCTCCCAAACCTGGCTCATCTGGCCTAGTACCTTCACCAGATGATTCATGAGTAGTTGTTTTTTGAGATTTACTGCCTGAGGATTTTTTTAAGCTTCCACAGCCAATTAAGGTAAATAGTAATAGCAATGACAAAAGTGTTGAGTTCATGGTATGCACCCCCGATTATGAATTTTAAATTTTGCTCTTGTATACAGAATATATCGGAGCAACACACGTCTGACTCAAAAAATGTTTATAACAAATTGTTAATATTATTTAATATAAGATAAATTAAACAATATCGTATTATTTATGTGATGTATATTCGAGCTGAATCATATTTTTAGTCAAACTCTCAATTTGAAGAAACTGGCCAATTTTTTTATCGAAATCTGAAATCTAACTATTTGGATTTTATGAATGTTAAGAAAAATCAGGAAAGCTCATGAGGACAAAGAACATTTCTAAAAGATAGTAGAAAGCAAATTAATCGCAATTGTCTGCCATCTTAGTGCCGTCATGACGGTATTCATATTTAAAGGTCTTTTTCTTGTTTTCAACAGTTACATCAATGCTAAGGTCAAAGAGTGGAAGTCTTGATGTTCTTTTAGAATTAAAAAAGAATATATTACTATTTCCACCACTAGCTACTAGCTCAAAATCATCACCCCCTTCAGAACATTTACTACCTTCAGCTATTGGAGTGAATACATAATCATATTCAAAGTTATACAGATTTGTGCCTTCCAATCTTATTTCAAGTACAGTTGTTACGTCAGGAAATGACCCATTAGAATCCTTTACTACAAAAATCACATCATCAACTGATTCCGTTTGATTTTCAACATTAATCATTAAGTTTTTTTCAAAAGTAAGTCCTTCAGAATCTGTCGTCCGTACACTTATTTGATAGGAATTAGCTGTTTCATAATCGAAGGTAACTTTACTATAAAGCTGCCCATCAGTAATCTCAAAAAGCTCGCCGTTTCCTTCTCCAATCTATTCAAAAATATGAGTATCTCCGGCATTATCTGTCACCAAAAAATCTCCTATCAAGGAAGAATCTTGATTTTCTAGTATGCTATTATTTATGAGTTCAATATTCACTGGAGCTGTATTTATTGCGCCCACCGAAAAAACAAAAGTCTTTGTGAGGCTTTGGGATTGTGAATCAGTAGCCATAATTTCTAGTGTCAAAACTGTTTTACTGACATCTAGCATGCTAAGACTTTGACTCAATTCAATTACATTTCCATTATTAATTGTGAAATATTCAAAGTCTGTACCAGTAGTTTTTACTATTTCAAATTTAATTGATGCATTATCAGTTGTATTTGCACTAAGGTTCCCCACCATGGAATTGACTTCAGAAGTATTGTCGAGAGTAGCTAAATCAGAAATAAGAATATCTTGTGGAGCTACATGAAGGCTTAGCTTTTTCGAAATACTCCATTCGGAAGTAATATCCTGGGCACTTAAAAAACCCCTTACGCAAACATATTGAGGAATTGTACTCTTTAGATAGATTTCCCTTTTATTTAGTCTGGACCGGAACTGATCCTGGCATTTTCCATCACAGGAATTACTGGTGCATAATTTGCTTTCATAAAGAATGTTATTTTCTTCTAAAGAAGTCCAGGATACTTCAACAACCCTATCAACAGAAACCTGATCTTCAACAGGGCTGCTAAATGATATTTTCCGCAAACTAGTAATAGTATTTGATTCGCTTCCGGGATTATTAATGTCTTTGTTAATTCTTACGTTTGAATCTACTTTTGAATTTGCATTTGAACTAACATTATTTGAAGAAGGACTAGAAATCTTCCCTCTATTACCACAAGAAATTGCCATAAAACTGATTAGAATTGGAATCAACATTAAACGCATCCTTTATTTGGAATTCCTATCGGTATTGGCAGTAAATAAAGTGAGGATACTACCTAAATTGTTATAACTATTGAATAAATTAAGTCATTTTTTAGAAATCAGGCTGCAGATTCAAGCATATTTGCCATTCTCCACTCATTGATTATTTAGCCAAAGCGCTGTAATAATGCACAGAGTATTTAAAAGAGAAAAGCAAGATTGAATATGAGTAATCAATTGTTAATATTGGTATTTATTACCTATACCTTAAGTGTTGGCAATATCTTTCAAGATAGGGAGAAGTATTATTCTCTAGTAGCGGGAGCAATTAGAAGAACCTGTAAGGCAAACTCTTTTAACTTTATTTCAATTAGATGGTGTCTTGTATTAACAAGAATAGTTCATATTCTCGTTCTATTTTGGGAAAGCTTTTGGCCAGTGCTATTTCATCCACTAATTTAAAATCCCAAAACGGGGAAGCAATTGTGCCAACGATTCCTTGGTTTTTACTTAGCGTTGCTCCCAGTCCAAATGAAATTCCAGGGTAATATTTTAGATTTTTTTTCTTTGTTGTTTCTAAAGTGGGTACCCCACCTACCCCTATGGAATAATTTCCTGCTGTGTTGGTATGAAAAGTAAGCTTCGATGATAATTGTTCAGGGATCCAGTTGGATACTAAATTGGGGACCAAGTTAGGAATCAAATTGGGGTTTAAATCTGATGTAAAATCGGGATCAAAGTCAGTAATCTTATGAAACCCTTCTTTGCCGATAAATATGATATTTTTCTCTGTATGCAAAGAAGCAGTTCCAAAACCAAGTCCTCCAGTTAATCCAGCAGCTACAGGCATGGAAAAGCCAAATTTTGCTCCTCTACTCGTCGTACAAACTCCGATAGCGCTGCCGACTGATAGCCCTATTACAAAAAATACCGGGCTTGTGATTGTGCTGGCAATGGTACGGCACTCGGCCAATGGTCTAATAAAAGAAAAAATAGAAAGATAGCTATTTTTATTAATGGAATTGCCATATTTTTTTTGCAAGCTGATAAAATGCTCTCTCATATTCTTCTTGGCTGAGCTGTGAAGGATTCAATTCTTCAAGAGAAGCACATTCTTTACTGATCTCTTTAAGTTGCTCAAGAGAACTTTGGTATTTGTTCAGCTTGTCGATATGGTTCAAAGCATTTTCTAAACCTTCTATCCCACCTATTCTCTTTGAGACAATATTAATGCTACATTTGTAAATAGACTCTTTTAAAGTTTTGGCGGTATCATGGTTAATCAGGAAGTTAGAGGCTAAGGCTTTTGTACTAAGACAAAACCCAATAGTCAATTGTATTAGAAGTAAGAATGGTATTATTTTCAATTGGATTTTCTCCTGAAATGCGAGTTTTTAGAATCATAGATTCTCTAAATATTTTCAAATCAATAATTAATTACTACTATGCTAGAGATTTTTTTCTCAGTAAGAAAGTTTAAGAATCATATTTGCATTTGAAATCTTAAACTAAAACAACGGCACACACCAATTTGGCTGCTGATTAACATTTTCATGCAGATAAATCCCAGCGGAAGAATCAACGATCATTGCTTTATAATAATAACAAGGTTTATAGAAAGGAAAATAACCCATTCCTAATATAGGATACAGAATCGTAGCAGGATGTAATAACATGGAAGTGCGTTTTAATATCGTATCGTTATCAACATCTAGAGATATTTCAAGCTGAAAATTTGGAGTAAATGTTAGATTATTATTCTCATCAATAGAGCCTATCTTTTTTGGAAAATCCTGATTTGATAGGCCATAAGGTGGATCTTCAGCATTGACGAATAATTCATGTCCTTCCACGTATAGGAGCGGCCATTTGTTCCAAGCCATACCTCCCCCGTCTTTTCTATTGAGCGTCAGCCAAGAATTGTCCACAATAAATTTGTGAATATTGTTAAATTTATCTTTCCCTGTTATTTCAATCTTTGGCCGTTCATCGATACTCAATTCAGCATTATAAGTAACTGAAGCTGAGAAATAATTCAGCTCATATTCTCCGTTTTTTAAGCAGGTACCAAAAGTAGTTGATGATACAAAAATGAAATAGAAAACTGCAAACATTTTTACCATATCTAACCTCGGATTTTTCATTAATCTTGCATTTCAATTTCTAACACCAGTCGCTCAAAAAGCTCAACTGAATTTTTAGAAATAACATTACGCGATTATTCGTGATAAACGCTTTAATGCCATAAACACGAGGCTAAAAATGATAACAGAATCTAATCGATTCTGTTCGGAGAATTAATAGGGGACTTATATCGCTTGTAGATAGCTCATACTAACGGATTCTTTGCGGGCTGTATTACGATTTCCCAAGTAATATCCGGATCTCTGAAAACTCAGAGCCAAAGTTTTTTGTATTCCCACCCGCAAGTTTGTCGTGATATCAAGAGCATGTCTTAAAGAGGCTGATTTCGACACATCTTCACCTGCGATCCGATCTTGTTCTTTTTCTTCTCTCTCCAAATTGAAAAGTACCTGTCCTGTACCGAAATAGGTATAAGCTAGGTTAAACTGGGTCTTAATCGCATTCCCCTTTTCATGAATATTCGCCGATTGTTCATCCTTTACATTGACAGATCTTCTAAAAATTCCTGAGACACCGAATCCCAATGTCCAGTTTATATGAGAAAACCATGCATCAATGCCTGGAAGGAATTCACTAAAGCTATTTCCATGAATGTCTAGTGAGTGAGCCTGCTCAGCATTCTCGAGCAAGCCTTTTGCACTAGCATGTTTATAGCTTAGATGGGCTTGTAAAGTGGGGCCGTAATAATTAAAGGCGCCTGGTGAGTAGAAGGTATAACGAAGACCTACACTTGGGTCTCCAAAGCTATAATTGCTACCAATATCCCTATGAAAGTTTCGCTCATAGTTCCATTGAGCTGACAAAGACAAACGTTCATTGACACTTTTAGCTAGCCCAAAACTATACTTGTCAGTCTGGCTTGGACCATCATCAAGTCCGACGGTCCCATCTTGATCAATCAAATTGCGATTATAATCCTTACCAAAACCTAGCTTTAACTTCCATTGTTCTCCAGGCAAGAGGATAAGAGGGCCAACTGCACCGCAACCACAGGGGCAAGCACTTAGCACCGTGGAAAATAATACAAGTCCAAACACAACAATAAAACTGCGAGTAGTATTCATAAAAACTCCCAAATCCTTAACTAGCAACCCCAGCTCAACTTTCTACAACAAGCAAAGAGATCGAGATCAAATATTTTTTCAAAGCAAGACTTATTATCATCCATCAGTCACATTAATTGGGAAGTCAAATGCAAATTTTTCATTTCCAATAGCTATTCTTAGTTTTAACTCCCATGGACCTGGCATGGTGAAAAAAAAGTTCGAGCAGATGAATTGATTATCGCTTTCCATCTCTACCAACCTATTTTTATCGAGACCACCATGTCCATGGATTTTCATATAGAGCCTAAAATCAAAATAACTAATTTTTATTGGATTTCCATGTATATCTTTAAGCGATAGCTGGAACCGATTATTCTCAGTAGATCCTGCTTTTGGCTGATTATCCCAGTCTAGAATAATCTGAAACTTTTTATTAAAAAACTCTTCAGAATGAGCATCCGAAAAATCAGCGAAGTCCAGATCTTTACCTTCCTCCTGAGAAGGAGAATTTGCCCCTGTTGACGATTCACGATTATCTATCGTTTTTTCAGGACCACAGGCAGAGAAAAGACTTATGATTAAGAAAAAAATAATTCTCTTATTTTTCATAGGACCTCCTGCGAAAGAACCGCAATATCCTCATCTGCAAAATAAAGACTTAATTTATGCTTCGCATTCCCAAGACTGAACTCTTTCAAAGCGATGATCCCACTTCCATCTTCTTCTGTAACGTTAATCTCTAAAGTTTTGCCACAACAGGTTGTAAACGTCGCGTTTGTGAGTTGAGTTGGATCATCCACATAAAGTTTGGCCTCAAAAGCTCCAACAGGGAAAGGTGAGTTCGATTTTGAAATAAGCTCATCATTTTCATCAAAGAATAAAAAGTAAACTTTCTTTTTCTGCTGACTCTCAATCATATACAAGTCTTCTGAATTTTCTGTAAGAAATGCTGGTTCACTAGAAAGAGATGCAGTATCTTTTGTGGTCATGGATCCACATGCAGAGATAAAAGTACTTAACAAACAAATTAGTAACAAAGAAACACGCACGGTAATCTCCTTAAGGTGATTGAATTGTGACATCCACCGAAACTCGAAGGAATAGGATACATACTTCCTTTTCTTCAGAGAATCACTTTTACCTCCAATATAGTAAGGAGGCATAGCCAGGGTGGGTAAAGATTATTGAGATACAGAACTAAAATTCACCAAAATAATCTTTGTTCTCTGTTGTATGAATGGGAGAAATTAAAAGCAAGAATCGATTTAGCATTCAAGCATGCTGACCTTCTCGCGGTTCTGTATGAGGTATTTTTAATGCATACTATCAACATGTTAGATGAATTTCACAGTCTCTAATCCAAATCAGTGCAACTATTAACGGCACCAGAAGGATTAATTGGCGGTGGAAAGACTAAGCCGACCTAGGAAGACTGAGGTAGCTGCTGCACATTATCTAGATCAGAATCTTGCTTATGACTGGTGTCATCAGCTTTGAGCTCTACTTCTTTGTCTTCAATTTTATAGAGTTTTGCGATCGCTTTTAGATCTTTTTTGATGACAGGTCTTTCTGGAAACCAGCTTGATTGACTATCAAAGCTTCGGAGCGACTCTCCTTCGTGCATTCTTTTAATTAAATCCACATTGTGCTTTTTACGGATTTGTTTGATTTTTTTCAAACCCACTTTGCGCATGATCCCAATACCTCCTCTATTTGACGCATGATGACGTCAGTTAGACTATCGGTTTTCAAGATTCAGACTTTATGGTCATGAAGTAGCTTGCTAAAATTACTACCATTCTGAGCTCAATTCAAACTTGAATAGATTTGTACAAGTTCGAAAGAAAAAATTATCTGAATTGTTTGGTTTAAGAATAGCATAAATGATCTACTCACAACCTGGGGAGCTTTTCCTAGTTATGAGCTAGTCCCATTTACTGTTTAAATTCTGCAATCTTTTAGGATCATTACAAGGTGCTAATCCACTATGAGTGCTACAATAAATGACACCAAACCAAGGTAAATCAGACATTGCAAACTAATAAATCCACATTGTGATTTATTAGTAACAAATATGAAGTTCTAGCAAGAAATTCCTAGAGCTTTCAATTCAACTTTGTTTTTAAATGATTCATCAATCCTGTGCATGCATCTTCCAAAATATCTAATACTTGCTCAAAACCATCCTGACCACTATAGTAGGGGTCAGGAACGTCTTCAGCATGGTAACTTGAACAAAATTTAGTCATTTTATCAATCTTATCTTGTTGATGTTTATCAGCAGTCATCTTAGTTAATAAATCATAATTACTTTGATCCATTGCTACAATAATATCAAAATCATCAAAATCATGATGCTTGAACTGCCTTGCAATACTAGTAATACCAAACCGACGCTTGCCTGCACTCGCAATCATCCGAGAGTCTGCTTTTTCCCCAACATGATATGCTCCAGTGCCCGCAGAATCACAGTCAAACTTTTCAGATAGGCCAGCTTCTTGAAGTTTCGCACGCATTATGGCCTCAGCAGCTGGTGACCTGCAGATGTTACCAAGACAAACAAAAAGCACTTTCATCATCAATTCCTCAATAGCTTATATTCCGGATTTATAGGAAAATTTCCCCATTTTTTTGGGATAGAAGTCTACACTAAAGTTTTCCATCGGCATTGTCGATAGATTTTATAGAGAGGTTCTTTGTTGAATCGAAGAGCAAAAAGAGGGAATTATGGAAAAACAAAAAGTAGATAGTTTCTTTGTTGATCCCAAGATCAATGAAGAGACCAAGGAAAAGCAGAAAAAGAGTTGGACTCATAAAGAAAAGAGCACATGTATTGTCACCGGAGTCTCTTCAATCTATCTCTTACAAACTTTGAACGAATGGGATGGAAGGCAGAAGCAAGCCCAGGCCCAGGCCAATCGACAAATTGGTTATCTGGACTAGGGTATCAGGCCTCTATGGGTAAAACTTGGTACCATTATTTGCCATTTCTACAAGGTTTGGTGCTGGGCTGAAACGCTCACCGAGACTATCCTCGTAACGTTTTAAGTCATCCACAAGCTTCTTTGCTCCCACTTTATCTACAAACCTAAATGGCCCACCATGAAATGGTGGAAAACCCAGGCCAAATACAGCACCAATGTCACCATCCAAAGGTCTTTTCAAAATGCCATCATGCAGACAATATGCAGCTTCATTTATCATACGAAGATACATGCGCTTTTGCACATCTTCCAAGTCAATTGGCTTTGAAGTTTTTTTGCCCATTTTATTGATAAGTTCAATCACATCAGGATTAATTGGCTTTTTAGAGCTCTTCTTGCCAATGAAGCGGTCAAGCATAGTTTTTTTCTGGTTTTGATATAGATAAAAGCCTTTACCAGATTTTCTTCCCTTAGCACCTTTAGCCACGAGTTCCGTTAAAATCTGAAGGTCACCAGAGCTTACTCGCTTGCCAAATGCCTTGCCTAGACTCTCACTCACATGAAAGCCCACATCGATGCCAACTTCATCTACAAGTGCAATTGGACCAACTGGGTAGCCAAAATCCATCATTGCATCATCTAAAGTGTAAAAATCTACACCCTCTGCAGCGAGAATAGCTACCTCATCCATATAAGGAGCCAATATCCGTGTGGTGTAAAATCCTGGTCCGTCGCCTACAACAATAACTGTTTTTCCTTGACGGATTCCCACATCTACCGCTACCGCTGCAACTTCATCTGTGGTTTGCTCGGTAACTATAATTTCCAGCAAAGGCATTTTATGTACAGGAGAAAAGTAGTGCATCCCAATAACACGTTCAGGCCTTTTACTCGCTTTTGCAATGTCAGATATGGGTAGAGCTGAGGTATTGCTTGCAAAGATCATATCTTCACTCGCATATTCTTCTACCTCTCGCAAAACTTTATGCTTAAGCTCGAGGTCCTCAAAAACAGCTTCTATGACTACTTCACATTCTTCAAAATGTTTATAGTTAGTTTGTGCGAAAAGACGAGACATAACTTTTTGTGCATCAAAACGACTTAAACTCTTGCGTTTAACTCGCTTGTACAAGTTAGACCAGATGTACTTTTTGCCGCTTGCGATCTGGTCATACCCAATATCTCTTAAACGGACGTTAAAATCTTTTTGCAAACTTATCATCGCTATCCCAGCACCCATCAAACCAGCTCCAAGAACTCCGAGATGTTCTGCTGATTTTTTCGGGCTACCATACCTATTTTTCTTTAGGTCGGTTTGTCCAAAGTAGAGAGATATAAGTCCCTTACTCTCAGGAGTTTGCGATAACTTAGCAAAAACTTCTGACTCTTTTAGATAACCCTTCTCCGGGTTATCCACACTATAATTTAAGACCTCGATAATACCTTTAGGAGCTGGGTATAAACCCCGAGTCTTGCTTTCAACTTGTTGTAAGGCCTTTTGCAACATAAAACGCTTTCCTGCCTTTACCGATTCAAGCAAAGAAGCTGGAGTCGTTTTTCTCTTGCGATTAACCTTAAGCTTCCCTTCGCCGAGGGCCTTGGCAACTTGTATCGCCTTATTTTGTAGACCATCAGGATGAACAATATAGTCAAGCAACCCCATTCGTTTTGCCTTCTCAGGCTTAACATTTGATCCAGTCAGCATCATGGGTAAAGCTTTCTCTAAACCTACTAAAGCAGGAAGCCTTTGAGTTCCTCCAGCTCCTGGCAAAAGCCCTAACATGACTTCTGGCAAGCCAAGAACGGTGTTACCTGCAGATGTAGCAACGCGATAGTCACATGCCAAAGCAAGTTCTAAACCACCACCCAAGCACGAACCGTTGATTGCAGCCACAACGGGTTGCTTAAGATTAGAAAGGCGCTTAAAAAACTCCTGACCAGATTGACTGAGCTTTTTTACCTCTGCTTCATTTTTAGCAGCCTGCAGTTCTGCAATATCGGCTCCGGCAATAAAACATGATTTTTTTCCTGATATGAGTACCAGAGCCTTTATAGTGCTAGATTTTTCCACATACTCCAAAACCTCCTCAAACTGAGGTATTAATTTGGAATTCAGTGTGTTGACCTTTGCATCCTTATCGTCGAAGGTGATTAAGGCGACCCCGTCTTTCTCTTTTAAGGTAAGGCATGGTAGGAGCAGATCAGCTGCATGCTCACCTTGTTGTTGATGTTCCATTATTTGTTCCCCCTGAAAACACGATAGCTTGGCCAACTTATAGTTTGGAAAAACCTAGGCATCTGGATTCTCCAGCAGTATTGCTGAACCATGACCGCCTGCAGCACAACCTGAGACTACAGCATAGCGGCCTCCTTGCTGTTGCAACCTTCTTGCTGCTGTCCATAGCAAACGGCCCCCAGTAGCGCCGAAAGGATGCCCAATTGAAAGTGAGCCTCCCCATACATTTACTTTTTCAAGAGGAATCTCACCGACTGCTTTTTCAAGGCCAAGCCGATCCCGGGCATATTGATCATCTTTTAAGTACTTTAGATTTGCCAAGACCTGACAAGCAAATGCTTCATGAATTTCCCAAACATCAATATCATTCACCGAAAGTTTATTTTTTTCTAGCAATAAAGGTATGGTTAATGCCGGACCAGAAAGCATTTCAGAGAGCGCATCACCTGCATTATATACATAATCACGAACCACTGCCTTTGGAGTATAGCCAAGTTCCTTAGCTTTTTTCCGGCTCATCATGAGCACTGCTGAAGCTCCATCAGTAAGAAATGAAGAGCTCCCAGCAGTTGCTACTCCAAACTTCTTATCGAAGGCTGGCCTTAGCTTTGCCAGTTTTTCCATAGTGGTATCAGCCCTGGGACCATCATCCTGAGATATAGTTTTAAATTTTGGAGGCACCTGAACTGGAACTAAGTCATCATTAAAAATCCCTTCGCTGGCAGCTTTCACTGCTAAACTGTGACTACGTTCGGCAAAAGAATCGCTTTCTTCGCGAGTCACTCCAGTTTGTTGGACCAGAATTTCTGCACCCTCGCCCATGGATTTACCATTCGAAAACTCAGCCACCTTAGGAACATCTAACGCCATATCAGAAGGCCTAAGCGTCTGCAGGAGAGATAGGTGCTTGAAAATATCCTGAGGCTTTTTAATATTTCCAAGTTTAACCATAGCTTTTCTAAGCTTTGAAGAAATCCGGATGGGGGGATCTGAGCAAGTATCCGTTCCCCCGAAAATCCCTACGTCAATCCTTTTTAGCCTAATCATGTCGCTCAAATTTGTTGCGGCGACATTTGAAGAAATACAAGCTAAAGAAACAGTATAAGCTGGCACAGTAGCGGGTAAGCCAGCACCTAATACGCATTCTCGGGCAACATTCGAGGTCAAAGGGTCGTGAATCACCGTCCCCATGCTCACCTGTCCCACTTCATGAGCGTCCAATCCAGTTTTTGCTAAAAGGCCTGATAAAGCAAGCCTTCCCAGATCGTAAGCACTCAGATCCACATAAGCTTTATGACTCCGCATGAACGGAGTCCGGACTCCGTCTACGATCACAGGGTCATATTCGCTTCCTGTGTCTACACTAGGCTGTATATCAGTCATGATTCCTACCTATTTAAAAAATCTTCTCCGAGTTTTATAATCTCAAGGACTTTTTTTATCACTATTTATGGTTAGAACACAAGGAATCAGAAAATAAATCAAGGGGAAATTTAAGTTTTTTTTTATATTTTAACGGCAAACCACCTGCATAGTCTTAGTATCAATTCCCTGCAAGGTTTGCCCTTTGGGACACATTGTTTGAAGCATCTGTTTTGCTCGATTAACGGCTTTTTGCAGCTCTTTCTCATCTAGATCTTGCTTAAGGATATTTTCAACTTGTTGCCTATTTGAAGCCTCATTACGATTCTGGCGACGTGATGGATTTTGATAGGGTCGAGGACTATGATCGCCATACTCCTTTCTGTTGTCGACTTCACTAGCTTCTTCTAAGGCATCTGAGTAGTTAAACTTACATAAATAACCATCATTGGTATTGTAAAGGTTTTGCCATTCCATTGGTGTGTTTCTAAGGGGGTGCCTAGAAGGCTTACCAAAGCGATTAACCCTTCTTACTTTAATGCTCAAGCCTTCTTGATCACAGGTTCCGCTAATTTTCCAACTGCCAATTTTAGGAGGCAGAGACTCCTTTGTTTTATCGCAACTAGCACCAATACAATAAACGCGATTTTTTAGATCGGAACGCAGCTCTTCTCTTTCTCCCTGATACTTGATCTGCGTCATAACCTGGCGTTGCTGATTTAATACCCTATTCACAATGGTAACTAGAATCCCGGCAAGGCCTATTGCAACCATCACTGAAAGCAAGCTGAACCCTTGCTCCCTCACCGACCTGCTCATATAGGGCTTTTTTTGACTCACAGTGTCCCCTCCGCTAAGCACTTCGACTTACGGATCAAAAATATGAGAAGAAATCTTAAGTTATATGCTTCAATCTATGCAACTCACTAGAAATAAGGGATTATTTGTAGATTCTTAACTTTGGTGCTGCAAAAAGCTGCATTGCATGTTGTAGCGAAACCATGTATGGAAAAAACCTAACTAGAACGAGTTCGGAGGAGAGAGTTTGTGAAAAATTATATATTTCCCATTTTTACAATTGTTGCAGTGGTCGGCTACCTAAAATTTAGACCAAACCTAATTCAGCAAGAAGCAGTATCTCAAGACCTCCCCAAACTTGGAACGGTGAGCGATTTCAAGCTAGAAAGCCAGAATGGTGAACTCATAGGAGCCAGCCAATTGGATGGCCATGTCTGGATCGGTACTTTTATCTTCACCCGCTGCCTAGGTCCTTGCCCAATGATGACGCAAAAAATGGCACGTTTGCAAAAAGAGCTTGCCGACGTTCCCAAGCTTAAGCATGTATCCATTACTATGGATCCTGAATTTGACACACCCAAGGTACTGTTAGAGTATGCCAACAAGTACCAAGCAAACCACGATCGTTGGCTATTTCTAACTGGAGATAAGAGCGAGATCATTAAGCTTGCAATCGAAGCTTTCAAACTACCTGCGGGTGAGGATCCAGACATGCACTCAACTCGTTTTGTCCTAGTAGATCAGGAGCAAAAGATTCGTGGGTATTACGATAGCCAAGACCCAAAGTCTATAGCCAAGCTAGTTAGCGATGCTAAGAATCTAAGTAAAATCAGCAAGCCAAGTGTGTGAATCAAAGTAAAAACTCATGGAGATAGCAATGGAAAAATTAAAACCCCTTGCCCTCATTTCAGTCTACGATAAGTCAGGCCTTGCACCTTTTGCCAAACTTCTTACCACCCATGGATACCGCATTTTATCCACTGGTGGCACATACCGGTACCTTCAAGAACAAGACATACCAGCTGAAGAGGTAAGCGATTATACAGGCCATCCAAGTATCTTAGACGGTCGCGTAAAAACCTTACACCCTAAAGTCCATGGTGGCATACTATACGACCGCAGTTCACCTGCTCACTGCAGTGAAGCGCAGAAACATGAAATACAGAGTATTTCTCTGGTGGTTGTAAACCTTTACCCGTTCACTCAAGAAGCTGTAGAAAAAAAGCTCCCATTAGAAGAAGCCATAGAGTACTGCGATATTGGTGGCCCCACAATGCTAAGGGCTGCAGCAAAAAACTGGCAACACTGCATAGCTGTTACAGAACCTAGTGACTATGAACAGCTTGGAGAAGAACTAAGACAAAACGGCAAGTGGTCTCGGGAAACCAGACTAAAACTGGCATGCAAAACCTTTGCTAAAACCAGCGACTATGACGCATGCATCAATGCATATTTCTCCGAAAGCATTAAAGACAAGGAAAAAATAAGCCTACCTGAGAGTATGAACCTGAGTTTGCAAAAGCTCCAAGACCTGCGTTATGGAGAGAACCCTCACCAGAAAGCAGCTTTCTACCAGTTCACAAACCAAGCTCCCAGCATTGATCCAACTCAGCTTATTCAAGGAAAGGCTCTTTCCTACAATAACCTATTAGATCTGAGCGCTAGTTTAGATTTAATCTCGGAATTTGCAGGACAAACTGCAGTTGCAATCATCAAACATACTAATCCATGCGGATGTGCTACAGGAGAAACACCCTTAGCTGATGTTTATGAGCGAGCTTTAGAGGGTGACCCCATCTCTGCCTTTGGGGGGATCGTTGCAATCAATGTAGAACTCGATGCCCAGACAGCTCATAAGATGAGTTCCTTATTTCTTGAATGTATTGTGGCTCCCAGTTTTAGTGCTGAAGCCCTAAAAATACTGTCATCAAAGAAAAATCTTAGATTGCTCAAATGCAACGCTAAAGCTATGGAGACTTTCCAATATCGAAGTGTTCAAGGGGGATTCTTGGTTCAAGAATGCGACTATGAACATTTACAGGCACAGAGTTGGGAAACAATAAGTGAGACCCCTACCAGCGAGCAATGCCGACAGGATCTTCAGTTTGCAATGAAGGTTGCTTGCCATGTTAAGTCTAATGGGATCGTTTTTGCCAAGGACAACAGAACCGTTAGTATTGGTGCCGGCCAAATGAGCCGGATAGATGCTGTTGAATTTGCCACTTCTAAGGCTAAGAAGCTAGGAAAGGATCTAAAGGGAGCAGTTCTAGCAAGTGATGCTTTTTTCCCATTCAGAGACTGCGTCGATCTTGCGGCAAGCTTGGGAATCAAGGGTATTGTCCAACCTGGTGGGTCTATTAAGGATAAGGAATCAATCGAGGCAGCAAATGAGGCTGGAATTGCCATGATGTTTACAGGAATTAGGCATTTTAGGCATTAGTTCATGCCAAGAATACGGATAACTTATGGTCAAGTGCCTCCCCCTGTTTCCTTAAGCCCACGAAATTTCAATAGAAAAAAGCTGTTGCATATATTTTTAGATGACCTAATACTGTCGTCTGTTCAGCCAACTTATTGGTAAGTTATAAAATGTCTTTATATGCACTCATTTCATCTTTCGAATTGGGACTCGTTTTTGGGATCATGGCCATCGGGGTCTACCTAACGTTTAGAGTTCTTAATTTTCCCGATCTCAGCGTAGATGGCACCCTGCCTTTAGGTGCAGCTGTCAGCTCTGTGGCAATTTTAAATGGGATCAATCCTTGGTTGGCATTGCTAGCTGCATTTATTGCAGGTGCATGTGCCGGTCTGGTAACGGCATTGTTAAACGTGCGATTAGGTATCATGAGTCTGCTGGCTTCTATCGTCACCATGACAGCACTGTATTCAATTAATTTAAGGATTATGGGTCGACCAAACCTTGCACTTTTAGGTGAACAGACGGTATTTACTCATTTCGAAGCTATTTGTCCGGCATTCCTCCAATCAAACCTTATTGTTTTGATTTTTTACATCCTTGTACTCAGTCTGTTGGGACTCATTCTATATTTTTTTCTTGCCACCGAATTAGGCCTAGCTCTTCGAGCCACTGGTAATAACCCACAAATGGCAAGGGCTATGGGAATTTCTACCGATAACATGACCCTTTTAGGAGTATCCTTATCGAATGCCCTAGCCGCTTTAGCTGGTGGCCTCTATTCTCAAGCACAAGGGAGTGCTGATATTGGCATGGGAATCGGCACAATCGTTGCGGGTCTAGTCTCTGTCATCATTGGAGAAGCAATGATTAGAAAAAAAGGGGTTGCTTGGGCCTTATTGGGTGCACTAGTCGGATCATGCCTTTATCGGGTTGCTATAGGTTTTGCTCTGGCAGCAGGTACTGGTGATTCTTTCTTTGCACTTAAGGCAAGTGACCTTAACCTTATTACTGCGATTATTGTAGTCTTACTTCTTGCTGGTCCCAAGTTAAAGTTAACTGGCAAACGGAGTCTAAGATGATCGAGATTCAAGATGTCTATAAAACTTTCAATCCTGGTACTATTGACGAAAATCCGTCCATCAGAGGCTTGTCCTTAAATATCAATGATGGCGACTTTGTTACAGTCATCGGCTCAAATGGAGCAGGTAAATCTACCTTAATGAATCTGTTGTCAGGTAGCATTCGGGCAGATACCGGCAAAATTATAATTGCTGGCCAGGATGTCAGCCTAATGCCAGAGCATAAACGTGCTCGATTTATCGGAAGAGTTTTTCAAGATCCAAAAGTAGGAACAGCATCAGACCTGAGCGTCGAAGAAAATCTTTCATTAGCCATGAAGCGCAAGGACAAAAGAGGACTCAAGTTTGCGATCAAAAAATCCTATCACGAGCTGTTTAAAGAGAAGCTTTCTCATTTAGACCTGGGTTTAGAAGAGAGGCTCGATGATTCTATAGGGCTTTTGTCCGGAGGGCAAAGACAAGCAATTACCCTGCTAATGGCCGGCATCATTGAGCCGCATATTCTATTGCTAGATGAGCATACAGCAGCCCTGGATCCAAAAACCGCAGACCGGGTGATGAAGCTCACAGATCAAATTATCAAAGAACACAAGCTAACAGCCTTGATGATCACCCATAATATGGAACAGGCTGTGCAATACGGCAACCGCCTAATCATGCTGCATCAAGGTCAAGTGGCTTTAGATATTGCTGGCCAAAAGCGGCAAGACTTATTGGTAGAAGACCTCCTAGAGCAGTTCTCCAAGGTTGCTGAAAATAATAGCCGTTAATATTGCTTTTTCATGGCATTGAGAGCAGCAGAGGTGAAAGTCACTCTTGCTTACTTGTTTTGCATGGAGATTTCTCCACTCCTTTCAGTCGGTCGAAATGACTACTGAATTGATTAATTGGTCAAGGTCAAGCTCCTTTTCATCCCGACCACAAAAAGGGATGCTAATATCTTTAAGAGCTGCGGTTATCTCGACCTTATAAGAATAGACTGCAACTATCTAGAGGAACTGCGGTCATCTCGACCGAACACCCGAAGCTGTAGCGATGGAGTGAACGTGGAGCAACTGCTGTCATCTCGACCGAACACCCGAAGCTGTAGCGATGGAGTGAGAGTGGAGAGATCCCAAAAATTTTTATATAACTATCCTATGCATCAAATCAGGAGCAAACGTGCCGACCGATAAAATCTTTAGAGGATTCTTTAAGTTTTTCCTAAGCATAGTCCTATTAACACCGAACGCCTGCGAATCCTATGCGCGTACCAACTATAAAAAAGGTAGAAACCCCATCAAGAGCAAGGCAGAGGCTAAGAATCCAAGCGTCATCGAACTTTTAACTTCTGTACAGAACAAACTTTCTAATGAAGCTGCTCGCCCGCAAATCCAAGCACGTGGCTTATCAAAAGCTGAAATCGAACGCCTAAATACCTTGTACCAGTCAATTGGCAATTTAAAAGAGATGATCACCCAACTAGAAAAAACCACCTTAAAGGATGATCTCGCCCAACCCAAAGCCTTTGCCCGCGAACCAAAGACGAAACCAAAGCCAAAACCAAAGCTGAAAGCCAAGTCCAAATCTAAAGAAGCAAAATAGTTGCAGACGCCATACAGATTCGCTTGGACCAAGCCGCTTACTCAGTTTAGGATAGCTGTGAGGTCTTAATCACGATAAGGAACAATTATGGGCAAGCATGTTTTTACTTTAAATCTCCGCATAGAAATGGAGTCTGACAAAATTACAGATGGTGAGTCTGGAGCAACATTAGAGGTGGCCCCTGAAACACTCTATAATATGGTATCTTCTCTTCGCTCCGAGGCGCTAGCGGAAATCGACGAGCTTAGTTCTGCTGAATTTGATGAAGCCATGGAACGATCAAAAGACATCAACACTATCTTAGGTAAGATTGAAGAGCTTTACGACACCGAGGAGATGGTGGAAGAAGAGTAATCAAGGTTTCTCGATACAACCCCAATGTCACCCATCCCAAGGAAGGGTGACATATTATAGATTCACTACTAGATAAAAACGCCATAAGCTGTATAAATAATTCAGATGACAATTATTAACACAATAATTTGCAGAATATTACCTGCTACAATAATCTAATATTATTAAATAATTTACCTTCCCAACTTCAATCTAATTATCAATCGCTTACTACCCGATCTCATTATTGTAGGGAACTAAGCACCAAGGTATGCCATGCAATACAATACACAATGATCATAATACTTTCTTATTTTGTTACATTTTGCTCATCGAACAGTGATTTTAAGAATATTGCATCTAAAACTTCTGGTGGCAGTACACAAGACTTAAATGAGGATACTGAAGAGGAAGAGGAAGAGGAAATTCCAGCGGTACCACCAACCATCATTTCAGGTGCCTACCTTGCATGTAATATGATTGGAAAAAATGAAACAAGTAATCAGGTAAGCGCTTCTTGTTCGCTACAAAAAGAAGATAAAGTCGTCGAAATTCCTAATCTCTTGGAAACAGATTTCGAAGTTAAAGACGGTGATAGGCAAATTCCTTTGACCAACTTTAGTTATATGGGCAGTGGATATTACGAATTAACATTTACAGATACCGAAAATAGTAAAGTTAGTATTGGGCTTAATTCTGTCCAAGGAAAAAAAGTTGCTGAACAAAACCCAGACTTACTTACTAATCTGGAAACGAAGACTGATCCACAAGAATATGAAACCAAGGATCTACCTAAGACTCCCGATGAAACTCCAACTACTAACGAGATACCTGAGGTTCAAGGCACTAAAAAACCTAGGATTGATTGTAATAAGATTGGTATCCCTGGTAGCTGGGTATTCGTTTCCGGCGATCCAAAGTACCAAACTAATGATTTCTGTGTAATGAAATTCGAGGCTAAAGAAGATAATGGCCTCCCTATCTCCACCGCAGCTAGACTTCCTTGGGTTAACATAAAACAAACTGAAGCAATCGATGCTTGTACCTCTTTAGGGCCTGATTATCACCTTATTTCAAATCATGAGTGGATGAGTATAGCTAGTAATGTAATCAAGGTAGATGCAAATTGGACTGGTGGAACTCCAGGAATAGGTAAGGTTGTCCAAGGCAATTCGGATGCTAGTACTGAAACGCCTTGTGCTGCAGATATAGATGACCTTAATTCTTTCGTAAATGCTGACTGTCAAATTTCTGCGAATAGTGAAAATCCCAGTCTAAAAAGAACCCACATCATGACTAACTCAAATATTATTTGGGATCTTGCAGGAAATGTATGGGAATGGACTGGTGATACAATCCTTCCGAGTTCAAAACCAGGTCCAAATCGTGATGAATATATGGAATATACCGAACCAGTAATAGCTACTGATCCGGAATTTCCTCTAACTGAACTTATCCCTCAGCTAGCCATCGACAATCTCTGGAACTCCGAGCAGGGAATGGGAGAATACTATTCAGGAGAAGAAGACCAAGGAGGAGTGATTCGTAGGGGAGGAGACTTCGATAATATTAGTGGAGGGCTCTTCTCAGCTCGCTTATCAGATGATGCCGATAAAAATAGGGATGATATTGGCTTTCGGTGTGTAAGGAGGATTCGCTAAGGTAAGACCACTAGATACAGTATCAATTCTGTGTAATTAAGCTACATAGATACTTTACTCGCTGTAAAATAAGAGTTTTTTTCTCTAATGTTTACCATTTCCATTCTTTAGCAATTTCTTTTAATAACTTAATATTGCATTTATTTATTTATAAATTTCCTAAATTGCAGAAATTACTTCTAAAGATAATAAAGCTTATGTCCGATATTATGGTCAACTCAGAAGATAGAGGTGAATGAGTAAATTAATTCGCTATAAGAGCAAATAACAGCTTAGGAGAATTAGACGGTGAGACATATTTCATTACTTACTATATGGATGATAGCGTACCTGGGTTTAACCGTCGCTTGCCAAAAAAAGGCGACTAAGACCATAAGACCGGCAGCACCTTCTACTGATGGACAATCTGGCAATGGGACTGGTGAAGACGAATGTACTCCGGATACAGCACTTCTTTTAGCAGCAAGTGGTCAGCAAGAGCCAGTAGATGCATCAAAATTGATAACTAGAACGCCAGTGAAGCTTATAAGTCAGTATGATGATTTAGTAACAACTCTTTTGATCGGTTTTGAGGCGCCTTATTCTGAAGAAAATTTGAAATATTACCCCAATTTTGGAAAAATTGAACTCCTTGATGATCGAAACCAAGTTATATACACAAGAGAAACAGCTACTTTTTCGAACGAAATTGTAGTTCCTACTGAATATCACAACAAAAAAATCTCGATAAGAGTTAGTGCCTGTGCAGACCCAACAAGGCTAGAGACTAACTCAAGCTGCGGTGATGAATCTAAACTTTTGGTAACAAGCCTTAGTCCGATTAGCCAGCCCGAAGGCATCAAGCTTAATGAAGTACTCTGGGAACTCATGCTCAATGAAGATAATATGCAACAGTTATGTCTGAATTTTAAAAAGGTATCCGATTCGTTTTTGGCAATTCAGCCACAGTCTTCTAACGAATCACTAGTAAGCCTTATCGCAACTGCGCAATTAGCCTCTTTCGATAGCAGAAGCTTTATGGCACTCTGCTCATCATATATGCTCGATGACCTTTATGAAGTTAGACAAGATATTAGCTCAGAAGAAGGTGGAAATTCGGCTGGACTATTGCTGACCAATTCAAACTGTGATGCGATTGGCAATACAGGTACTGGTACTGACAAGGGTGGTCCAACATTAAGCCAATTAGAAAATGATTGTAATGCTCGTGATGGCTATGTTTGGAACTCAGAGAATGAGCAATGTGATTTCGAAGAAACAAATCCTCCTGGGATAGACTATGTAAAACTAAAAGAAGACTGTTTAGCAAAGACTGCAGATGATACGGAATTCACCTGGGATGAAGAAGGCAATGTATGCGTGCAGACTGTGACCAAAACTGAAGAGCTTGCAGGCGGCGAATCAGAGTGTATTAAACAACAAGGTAACTGGGATGTTGAAAAGAACCTATGTAGCATTAAATTAAGCCAAGTGGATTCTTTTAAAAACGAAGCTTTGATTGATTCATTCGATGTCGATAGCGAGTGTTTACAAATTGAATCAAGTTCCATAACTTCAGCCACATGTGATAGTGATAAAGAAACACAACTTTTTACTTTCTCAAAGACTGATGATGAAAAAGTTCTGATTAAAAACACTAGTTCATCTGGAGATTCTAAAACAGAGGTTTGTATTAAGCTTGGAGATAAAGGTGAAGACTCTTACCCAGTAGTCACAGAAACCTGTTCCACTACTGCTGATGAGCAAAAGTTTGAATTAATTGATATTAAGTACGATGGTGAGACAAAAGTCTACAGGATCTTCAAATCTACTGTGCAAGACGATGAAGGCAATTATTATTGCCTCGAAAAAACAGATGGTACGACACCTACAGCAAAGGTCTGTCTTGCCAAAGCCAACAAAGACACCAAAAAACCTCAGTTATTTGAACTAAAATTTAAAGAGTCAACAGAAGGAAACTCGGGAAAAGTCGAAGATCATGGAGAAATCTTAGATCGTTCTTCTTTAGTAGCTGAAGGCGGAAGTTCAGCTGGGAAGCAATGTATCGCTGTTGGGGCCGATGGGGATCAACTTGGACTCGCAGATTGCAATGCTGATGATGATAAACAAAAGTTTGATTCCCGAGGGTCCGGGAGACTAGAAGCTCGTATAACTAATGAGGGTGAAACCACTAGTAGTTCGTTCTGTATTGACTACTCTGATATAGAAACATCAAAGAATCTAGTTGGCAAAACTTGTGGTGAAGATGACAATCAGCAGCTGACGATATCTAAAATAAATGTATCTTTTGCAGGGGAACAGCACGACTTTCAACTGATCAAGCGCAATGATGGCGTTGTTATCGACCAGTGTTTAACGGTTGATGGAAGTAAATTGGTGTTCGAAGAATGTAAATTTAAATCGACAACCACCTACGATGGATTAAAAACCCAGCTTTTTACAGTAGTAAAAGGGGGAGGATCTAGAGAGGATTATGGAAAAGAAGAAGGAGGTTGGTTCGATGGTGGGGTTAAAAATCCTTTCGCTCCAGAGCATAAGAACTTTTGGCTTACAAGCGCAACTGTTGGACTCATTGTTATAGGGGTAGGATTAATGGCTCATGCCGCCAAACCCGCTTGGGTTAACGAGCTAGCGAGGGGTGCTGGTAATATAGCAAGCTGGCCTTTCAGAGATAAATATGTCAACGCCCAAACTCGCCAAGGACTTCTTAGAAGCGATGCTAAGACAACAGTGGTGAAACAATCGGACTTTGATGCATTTAAAGCAGGAAACTATACGGTTGAAACTGACAAGACAGGGACCAAAATAAAACAAAATGGAAAAAAAATTGCCACTTTTGATTCAACAGGTAAGGCCAGTTTTGAAGTTGTCATTGCAGGTAGTGAAAAAATGAGAACATTGGAGGTATACGAAAACAAAGGTCGTTTGCGCCAAGATCTCAATAGTCAGAGACGAAAAAGGCTCAATGGGCCGGCTACAGGTTCACGAGTTGGACGTTGGGCAAAAGGCTTTGCTGGGGTTCTAGTTATTACTGGTGGAGGTATTCTTGCGGCAAACAGCCCAGGGGCAGGTCTTGTGGCAGAAGCTCAGTTAGATTGCATAAATTTGGACTCAAAAGCTTTCAATGATTTGTCAGAATCAGCTGCATTTAATAAATTTCTTTGCGAAGTTGGTAGGTTGGAATTTGAATTAGCACAATTCCATAGTGAGCGACAAACCTTGAAAGAACAAAGAGATGAAATACTAAAAGAATATGCTGAGAAAAAGGAAAATCAATAGTTATATTTAATATATTCCCTAGCGCTAGTAAGTGCTTTTTTTACAAGGGCTAGGGAATAGCATACAGATTTCCATAGTATTTACTGCTAAATTTTCTCAAAAAACTTCCGAAACCATCTAGAGCAGTATACCTCAAAAAAGAGAGCATATTTTTGGAACAAACTGACGACAACCAACGCAGCACTCGGGTAGATGATCAACTCGAAATCAGATTGTCCAATTTAGGCAGTCAAGATTTAATAGCTTCTTACAGCCTTAATATCTCGCTAACTGGAATTTTGCTAGCATGTTATGAGTTGGTTCCATTTTGTAAGGCATCAATCCTCGAAATCATTGTTGACCCTGAATCAAATAAACTTCCTGAACCTGTCCACGCATTAGCGCAAATCGCCCGTATTGCTAAGGGAGATTCCAAAGGTCTTGAAAAATACAAAGACCACCTAGGTGAAGATAAAAACTTGAAGTCCGTCATAGGTATTTTCTTTAAGCAGTTTGATGGGAAAAATCACGAAGTTTGGGAAGACTATATCAATTTGCATTATAAGCAGTTGGGTAGGTAATTCTTTGCGTGCGATCCCCAGACCGCTCACTCCGTTAACAGCGTGAGGATGACAGAACAATGATCTCACCACCAAGCCCTAGGAGCTTAGGTGGTCTCCTCACCTAAAAAACGTAAAACCAAAAAAGGGGTCCTGTAAAAGCATGGAGACTTTTTTTAAAATCTTACGATAGGACACACCCTTATATCTGAGCCCTTCATATTCATAATTGCAACATGCATAGTACATCTTAACGGTTGCATCATAATTAAGATGGGGTTCCCTGATCCGATTAAAAAATAGGAATAAGTTGGTAACCTTATTGGTGATCACCAAGTCGTAAAAACGCATGATCATCTGGTCTAGTACTCTTGGATTATTATCCAGATGTTTAAGATTAATAGGAAATTTTCGGCTCACGATCCTAGTACTCTCGTCTATCTCTGACTCATAGCCATCGTCATAATCGATATTATTCAGATCGAAGTTTACAAAGACGGATTCTTCATCATCTAGAACGTCATCAAGCAAAGGTATAACAATGTCTTTACTCCCGCTTTTCATCCACTTTACTAAACTAAAACATCCAAGAATACATTCCTCTTGTGGTCCATTTTCACACCTTAAACCAGATCCAAGAGTATGGGTGCTGATTATCAAATAGAAGAAAATAAATAACTGCTTTTTCATATCTTTTCCGATTTTCAGGAAATAAGAACGATTTGAAACTAACAAATCGCAGATATAACATGGCAATAATTTAACGAATTTCAGACATGTCGACAATGGATAGTAGATCCTCAGGGACCACCTGACTGCCTACGGCCTGATGGTGAGATCATTGTTACGTCATCCCGAGCAAAGTCGAGGGATCTCTCTTCCAGAAATAAAAAAAGCCCCATCCGTTAAAGATGGGGCTTTTCTATATTTGTAGGCTGCGTCGAGCTACTTTCCCACAGCTAAGGCTGCAGTATCATCGCCGCTGGAGGACTTAACTT
>JBGCDR010000250.1:0-8782 GCA_045105515.1 Oligoflexales bacterium | reverse complement strand
ATTTCACTTGTCTTTCCGGTAACATGAAAATAAACATATCAAGCCCTCCCAGAATTACGTTTGGGATCAGCTTATCAATATTTACATAATAATCATATAAAATAATAATATTAGCTGGTTAAAAAATTAGACAACTCTAGTAAATAAATTCCTCTTTAGAATGCAAATAATCTAATGAAGGATATTCTTACATCCATTAACGCGACTAACCCATGAATCGATCCTTTTTTCAAGTAAGAACTGCTCTACTGTACTTAGCTCTAATTTCCTCTCTTCAATGTATCCCTTAAGTACCTTGTAAAAATCCCTGCTTCTGTAGCGAGCTAGATTTGAATTAAGCATCTGCCTCAAGTTACGTTTTACAGCTAAATCGATATCTCCGTCAGCAAGTGTATAGGGATTATTTTTAGAATATTGGTAGAGTATGCTATGTAATTCAGATGATTTACGGACTTTTTTTAGAAGGTGATCTAAAAAGGACATGGCTTCCTGCTTTGCAGACAAGATTTCACTTTTTTTTGTGAAGAATTTTAAGATTTCATTTTTGTTCGGAAGAAAATTTGAAGCCCATTCGTCCACTAACAAAAACCGATCCATATAGGCCCTTGCCCTTAATGACCCATGGAGCGTATTATTCAGTATTAATTCACTACCTAGTAGGTGATCCAATGACAATATAAAAAGAGCATCAGGCTCCTCATTCATTTGTATTATATGTTCTAAATTGGCAATAAAGGCTCGACGATTAGAACAGAGACTACGTTTTGCTTCCGTATAACCGCCGATTGCATTGGTATAGTAGTCGAAGCTTCTCCTAGCTATATCTAACATTGTGATATATTCTTTCCGTACGTCAATCTTAACTGTACGCATTTGAGATTCAGCAATCAAAATATTCGGAAGTGTGCCATACCCGAACCTTAGTGCTAAAATCTCATCGTTTGATTCATTCGCATTTGCAAAAATATTTCCAACAGCTGTGATTCCTACATTTAATTTGGCGATTTTTAACAATTCTTTTGCTGTTTGCATCTCGATCGAGCGTTCCACGACCAATTCAATGTATCTTTGTTTATTCTTATATTCTGTTGGTAATTCATCTAACCCTTTTACTACATTGGGAAAGTCGTCAAGATCTGTTATATTGAGGTTTTGTGCCGTGTAATCTCCGTTTAATTTTTCCAGTGCCATAAGTAAAGATAAATCATTGAAGCCAAGTTTGGTTTCCCCTCGTTTCGAGGCCATCTTGGTACCTTCATAAGCAAACTTTCCGAGTAAGGTAGTCAAAACCCGACTTGTATTTTGATATTTATCTGAAAGTACCTGTAGATGAATAAAGTAGTAGTTAAGGATTTCAAACTCTTGAATTAGCTGATGCTGATTAATATATAAAAGCTTAGCTTTTAATACTTCGTCCAATAAAGTTCGAAAAAGTAGTTGTTCCGCAACATTTTTCAGACGTTTTTGATTCACTAATTTCATCCAATTAGCAGGTTGGATAAAACCAAACAAGCCAGAAAAAACGGCACCAATATCGATTCCAGTAACACCAGAAGGAAACCTTAAGTCGACTTTGGGAATCAGGTCTCCTAGCTTCGAATGAACCCCAAGTTTAGCTTGGTACAATTCTTCAAGCTGATACTGAATGGGGAATCCATCACTAAGCACATGATGAATAACCTGATCAAGATTGTAGAAGTGGTCTCTTTCTCCAAGAAAATGGCTACCATATTTCCTTTCTCTTCCTCTCCAAACAGGACTAGTTTCATCTAAGCTTTTCCAGAAAAAATAATTCTGACTTTCATGAATCTCTTGTATCTCAATAGAAGACAAGACCTTATCAGGAGTTATAGGAGCTGCAGAAAAAGCATTTAAGGGTCGAATAATGGTCAGATAAACTACAAGAATATTATAAAATTTTAAGGGCATTTGTACTCCAACTATTTGTATGGATTCAGCTCGAAAAGCGCCCATATTGGTTATACTAGTAGCTAGAATAAACACAAGATAAATGAAGAAAAGTAAGGATTTACAATCCTTCTAATCTCGACAAAAAAAAATTACCAATTAATAAACCTTATTAAATATGTTTTATTTTGATTGCAATGCATTCGCTCTTAAGTTTAGATAAATGTGTCTGAAGGCTTCGCATTTAGCACATATTAATAACTAGCAGGAAGACCTTTTTATGAGAGTCCTATATGCCTCTATATTTTTGGCTATCTCTTCCTTTAGCTATCTATTGTTTTGGCCTGTCAAAATCGACCCTGTAAGTTGGACACCACCCGACAACCTTAAGTTTGAAGGTCCGTTAGCACCAAATAGCCGTCTATCCTTGGTAAGACGAATTTCCCTCCCAGAAAGTAAGGCTCCCGAGGATGTAGCAATCGACACAAACGGTCGAATATATGGGGGATTAGATAATGGCAAAATCATGCGGTATGAGCCCATAGCTAAAACCTGGCACACATTTGTAAATACAAAAGGTAGACCTTTAGGAATGGCATTCGATGCCTTACAAAATTTGATCGTCTGTGATGCATATAAGGGTCTACTTTCAATAGATCAAAAAGGTTCTATCAGTGTTCTCAGTACTCAATCCGAGGGTAAAGAAATAGGACTTGCTGATGATGTGGATATCGCAAAAAATGGCATGATATATTTCAGCGATGCATCCCACCGTCATACTTTTCGAAATTATAAAGCAGATGCACTCGAACACCGACCAAATGGCAGATTGCTAGCTTACAATCCAGAATCAAAGACTACAACAACCCTCTTAAGGGATCTTTATTTTGCTAATGGTGTAGCAGTAAGTTCTAAACAAGGCTACGTACTAGTCAATGAAACATGGAATTATAGAGTGATTCGCTATTGGTTGAAAGGACCTAAAAAAGGTAGCCATGATATTTTTATTGATAAGCTACCTGGATTCCCAGATGGAATTTCAAACAATGGTAAGGGGATTTTTTGGATTCCCCTCATCTCTCCCCGTGACAAGGTTCTAGACTTCACTGCTGACAAGCCATTTCTTCGTAAGATCATTATGCGTTTTCCTGATATCCTAAGACCTGCTCCAAAACCACATGCCACTGTACTTGGTTATAACGAACAAGGTGAGCTTGTCCATAACCTCCAAGATCCAAGGGGAATTAATTTTTCAATCATTTCAAGTGCTGAACAATTTGGTAACAATCTTTATCTTGGAAGCCTTGAAGAAGCAGCTATCGGTATTTATAAATTGGATAGCTCCTTTAGCTTTACCTACTAAACTATCCGACTAATTTTTTGCCATGATCAGAAAAGAAGGTACTTGCTTCCTCTATAATTTTTGGATCAAGATAGGTAAAACTAAGCAAACGGTCTTTTAATTCCCAACTTAAAGGACTATTGAATGAGCTTAACTCGCAAAAAACTAGCCAATGCTGATTAGAATCCATCAAAAAGTTCTTTAGGATATATTGAGCTACCACATCGTAATTAGCAAGCTTTGCTTCCCAATAAGTTTTTACAATAACTCTCCAGCTAACTTGATTAGGCTTTCCTTCTAACTTTGAACTCTCCAACCACAAAGGTGCAATTTCCTCTTTTAACATTCGAAATCCAACTAAAATATCTTTTGCACAGATACTAATAAGGAGTTTGCCATAATCGTATAATACTGTTTCCAACCCAAATTCTAGTCCCTCTTTGACTGCAGCTCTACCATAGTAAGACCAACTTGCAAATATTTCTTTGTAATGGTAGGGCTTGGTCATTAAAATTTCACAATTGATACGATAATGATACGAAAATGTTTGAAATAGGTGAATATTTTTTTTCTCCAAAGAGTCTCGCATGAGCGAGTTCGTAAACATAAGATGAAGCTCGAGCAATTGATCTAGGTTTCCTTCTACCGCAAGTTCAATAGATTTATGAATATTAGTACAGGCATCTGCAATAATATCTTTTTGCTCAACTGAAACAGTTTTTAATATTTGTTCCTTTTTATACAGAATATAAGCTTCAGGCCAACAAAGTTGTTCTTTGAGGAATTCACAGCCCTCCTGAGTTAAACCAGGTATAAAAAAAGCATTTAGCTCTCTCCATCCCTGATTTTTAGTCTTTGATCGACTTAATAAGTAATAAAGGCTTTCGTCAAGCATTTTAGTGGCTAAACGGATAAGCTGGCGATCATCTCTCTTGATTGCTGTGAGAGCAATATTAGTAATGATATCCCATTTTGAAATAATATTAATATAATTGCTCCTTCCTGTGTTTCCTTTTTCTAGTTTTTTAAAACCTTGATTAATTTTGTAGTTTAGCAAAGGAAGAAAGTAATCTGGACGAAGAAAATGAATTATATGAACAAAAAGAGGCATCACAAGAGACAGGCCAAGAAAAGCAAGAGAAAAAGCTGAACCAAAAATAATTGGCTGCAAACCCTCGTGAGAAAGAAATAAGGGGCTCAGAACTATAAGAAAATTAGAAAGAATGATAACAAGAAATCCACCCATTATTATTGGACTAGTTAAAAAAATCAAAGCCAGTTTGGGAGTATAAAGTTGCGATGTTAAGGTTAAAACAAATGATAATCCTGCAATCATGGCTATTAAAATACCATTGATCATCCTGCTGGCAGAGCTTAAGGCCATTTCCATTTCTGCTAAACTAGCAATTTCCCGAAATAGGTAAGCCCCTCCTCCTCCGATAACAAAAAAACAGATGGAGAAAACCAATAAAACATTGAAGAAATGGTCTTTTTTTAGTTCCATAGCACGTAAATCAAATAAATACCTTTCGTGACTGGTCTTGCCCTTTAGTCACGCCAATCCTTTCTTGGTCTAGTGTAGATAAAAAATCGGCGTTAATAGACCTTATCTTTAAGTTGATGCCATTATAAGCTAGATAGACCGGCCCTGCAAAGTACACCAACCACTTATAATACTTTAGATATTTTTATATTTTCCTATTTTATACACTTCACAGGAACCAGTCAGGTATCTCTCCTCAAAACCAGACTATTCGTAGTGTATGAAGGAATTGAAGTGATTCCCCTTAAGGGGATCCCTTCGGAGGTTAGATAATATTTCGTAAAAACTCGGAAAAAGTAGATCCTTACTTTAGTAGATTTTTGGTTTCAATAAACAGCCTGGCTTAAAGTATGAAATCAATAAAGACCTATAAGCGTGGATGATAAATTAAAGATCAATGTCAAGTTCTAAAGAGTAGAGAACAAAGTCCTGGACAACTCTATTGATCGTTTTCTTAAACTACAACAAATAAGTAATACTAATAAATCAATTTAAAAAAATAGATACGGAAAAAGATAAAATTAACTTCTAATAATACTTAAATGATAATGGTGTGAGATACCGTAGTCCCCATTAGGGACTACGGCAAATAATTCCTCTAATAGAATAGCGAAATTTTATCCTAACAGCGATTCACAGATAATCAAAATAAATGATGGTAAATTTTTTGCAAAACAATTGGCAGAACCGTATACGATTACGAGAAAATCTGGATAACCAATTGATCAATTTCTTGATAAGCTTACTGTAAACCTATTTAGTCATTTTTATGTAGCCACAAACATTATTCAAACTCTTGAATAAAAATATTTATTCCAGGCTAAAAAAAAAACAACAATCACATGAATCTCTGCCCACAAAAGCTTTAAGGATAACTTCTTTCTCGTATTTATTAATAAATTACTTGCATTTTTAATTTGGAGGCCCTAATGGCATGATAGGAATATTTCTATTATCAAATTTTTGGGGCCTTGAAAGACCCAAACAAGAAATAATTTTATGTTTAAACTATTGAACAAACTACTAGCATTAGCATTCTCTGCATTGGTTTTCAATATCGCTGGTTTTTCTGCGCAAATGAAAAAGAGATATTTATGTTCCTAAAACTTGATTAGAGGTTATAAAAAAACACTTAAATTAAAGCTGATTTTTAAATTGGAAATGTTAGTTTTCTTTATCATAGAATCAAACAACTACCACCACACTGACAATCAACAGATTTGTCTGCATTTGGAACCATTATTTGTTCTTTTGGCATTCGATAAACAATCACAGGCTGCTTTTCTACGGTATAACTCGTAACTCCAATTGGCTCCCATCCCTTACCTACTGAGTCTTCTGCTTTTTTATAGGTAATCTGCCATTGTCTGTCATCTTCAACGCCCGACAACTTTCTATAAACAATCACAGGCTGCTTTTTTACCGTATAACTCGTAACCCCAATTGGCTCCCATCCCTTACCAACTGAGTCTTCTGCTCTTAAATAAGTAACCTGCCATTCTCTGTTATCTTCTTGAACCAATAACTTTCGATAAACGATAACGGGTCGTTTTTTTAAAGTGTAGCTCGTAACCCCAATTGGCTCCCATCCCTTACTTGCTGAATCTTCTGCTCTTAAATAAGTAACCTGCCATTCTCGTTCATCTTCCGCTATAAGCAATTTTCGATAAACAATTACCGGATGATTGTTTACAATATAGCTCGTGCCCCCAATTGGTTCCCATCCTTGTCCTGCTTGATCATCAGCTTTGAGATAGGTGACCTGCCATTCTCGTTCATCTTCCTCTATAAGCGATTTTCGATAAACAATTACCGGGTGATTGTTTATTGTATAACTCGTAACTCCAATTGGTTCCCAACCTTTTCTTGCTGAGTCTTCAGCCTTTTTATAAGTGACCTGCCATTCTCGCAAGAAAATTGCATATTCAGTTTTATAGCTTTTTCTCTTGTAGATCATTTCCGCCATATCACGAAATGTCCGACTTAAGAGACGAGAAGCAAATAGTTCATTTGGGGTAAAAAACGACAAAATTTTTTCCTGTACTTCTACAGGTATATCATCCAAGGTCGAGCCAGCACTATTTTCAATTGTGCTAGCTTGCACATTTTGACAGGCAATAATAATAGGAAATATGAAGTTAACAAGATGAACAAAATGGGAAAATTTCGAGAATAGCTTCATACCAAACCTCAATACTTACACCTATTGTAACAACCAAGAAAGTTGTATAAACAATTTAGTAAAAACTTACAAACTTTTAGTCGCTAATATTACTTGTCGATCTTGCTGTGGAAACACATGGGAATATTTATAAGTAAAAAAGATAAGAAAATTAGTGGTCTTTTTTCTTCTTTAGCAAAGAGCTCTTCTTAATTTACAAAGAAAAAAGTAAAATTTGCTAACTTTGATTGCAAAAAACTACCATCGAACTGAAAAAAAATCACAAATTTCACATTCACAAGGAATGCAAATGAAACTTGAACTAATTTGATTAAAAACAACTCGTATGCTTGTTGTACAGGGATTTAGCTAAAGTTCAAATTATATTGCTCGTAGCCAATAATAATCTAAAGTGTCGCCCTTCAAGAAAATTTAGCTCATCTCACAAACTGGTTAACATTTGGATCTAAATTGAGACTTAGATATGGATATATACATGCCCGAACTAGGTTGTCGCGCTCCATCAATTTTATTTTTAGTACATTATATTAAGATAACCACATAATATAATTTTCTTGCCTGATACCAAGTAATCTGGTTGAAATATCTCGTAAAGAAGCTATTCGCCGTGCCAACTGAAATAAATCAAGGAAAAATCATTTGGAATCAAAGAATCAAGCTCAATTTAGCCTCGTATACCTGGTCATCGTACTCATTCTATTTTTTGTTATAAATTCAATATTTAGCGAACAAAATGTCAGTCCATGGATTTCCTACGATCAGTTTTATTCCTATCTCAAAAAGGACCTTATTGAAGAGGCCAAGGTTAGCGAAGATAAAATAATCGGTACCTTTAAACAAGTGATGGATGGATCCAAAAACTTTAGCACCATGCGGGTTGACAAAGATCTAGCAACAGACCTGCTTCAGCACGGCGTGAAAGTAACGGGAACAAGCAGTGACTCAAGCTTAGGAGCTGTTTTTTCATGGATTATTCCTACCCTAATTTTTTTTGGTATATGGATGTTTATTCTCAACCGCTTAACAACAAAAGGCGGTTTGGGGGGTGGTTTTATGAAAGTAGGAAAAAGCAAGGCCAAGGTCTATGTGGAAAATGACACCAAGGTTACTTTTCGTGATGTTGCTGGGGTAGATGAAGCCATAGTTGAATTAAAAGAAATTGTTCATTTTCTCAAGGAGCCTAAAAAATATGGGCGCTTAGGCGCCAAGGTGCCTAAAGGGGTTCTATTAGTCGGACCTCCTGGAACGGGAAAAACTTTATTGGCAAGGGCAGTGGCAGGGGAGGCAGCTGTGCCTTTTTTCACTATCAGTGGATCAGAGTTTGTAGAGATGTTTGTCGGTGTGGGAGCTGCTAGGGTAAGGGATCTATTCGAACAAGCAAGGGCCAAGGCTCCCTGTATAATATTCATTGACGAGCTGGATGCTCTAGGAAAAGCACGCTCTGCGAACCCAATGTCTGGGGGCCACGATGAAAAAGAACAAACCCTTAACCAGCTTTTAGTCGAACTCGATGGTTTTGACCCATCTTCAGGAATCGTCCTCCTTGCAGCATCTAACAGACCAGAAATTCTTGACCCTGCCTTACTTAGGGCCGGGCATTTTGACCGCCAAATTTTAGTAGACCGACCAGATAGGGAAGGTCGAGCACATATTCTTAAGATCCATACAATAGAGTTGTCTAATTTTTTAACCAGCTAATATTATTATTTTATATGATTATTATGTAAATATTGATAAGCTGATCCCAAACGTAATTCTGGGAGGGCTTGATATGTTTATTTTCATGTTACCGGAAAGACAAGTGAAA
>JBGCDR010000249.1:0-14252 GCA_045105515.1 Oligoflexales bacterium | reverse complement strand
CATATCCGTCAATCTATCGTAGTCCCAATCAAGGTTAACCCGGAACACTGCCAAAACGAAGAGTCTCCAAAGATCCATACCTGGACGGCCTGTTGTAAGGTCTGCAATCGTAAAGTGAGTCGGTTTTAAGACAGAGATTTTGAGCATTCTCGGATGGTCTTCCATGTAGATGTGCTGCAAACCTCTGATCAGGGCAGGAATATCATCGCTAGAACCTAAATCTACCTTGAGTTTCATTGTATCATAACTATAAGACTCTTTACATGTTGCGCGCATGGGCACCCCCAAGATCTTTTGATTTTCCGACAATTATAGCCTTTTTAGAGAAACTGGGGAAATTCGCTAAAGATTATAGTGCTCTAAGCCTTACACACAAAAGCGGCAGTGTGTTTCCAATCAGGCACTAACTAATGCCAGTGGTGAAAAATCAAAATTTCGAATTTTATGAGTTTGAAGGTTTTCTCCCATCATTATCCCAGCTAAACAAACAATACTTCTATCAAGTAGCATTTTTTCACCTAGATCTTGGCGTGAAAAAATTTTACAACAACAACTATCCCTGCCTTTATCATAAGCATTGTCTAGTAGGTCGAATAAGAACAAGCCTAATTCCTGAATACCTTTATTTTCACCTTTCCATGTCAGCAATTCTTCAATTTCTTCGCTGTAGATATCCTTTAATAGTACGTAGTCCGGGATATCTTTGAAGCGTTCTTCCAGATCATTCGGAACCTTAAAAATATTAGAACATTGGGCAGATCCACAAATAAATAGCATTACTATAGATAATAATTTAAAGACCAAGTTATTTGAACATTTTCTCAAGCAGATTTTCATACCAATTTCCTCTGAGAATGGTTTATGAGATTGGTGACTAGAGGGTAAAACACCGTTCGAACAGATACTAGATAAGCTGAGTCCTTTCAATTGATAATTTACTGGGAATCTGGGTGAAGGAATAAATTCATATCTAAAGCCAAGTCCCCACAAATTAAAAAATTCTTGGTATAGATTTGTTCTCACAGATTATTGTCTAATAATAGAAAATTGAAGACCCTTTCAAAGGACAAGAGATTTAAATTTAGGATGTGCACTTGTCGATAAGACTTACATTAGAAATGATAGTTAGAAAATCTAACAATAATTTTCTATGTAAAATCAGGTTATTAAAACATACATTAATTTATTAAGAGAGTATTTCCGATAATGTTTATAGTTAAAATACTATAGACTGGGAAAAACTATGAAGTATGTATTACCAATTATTTTGGTTTTAGTGGTTAGCTCTTGTAGCACAAAAAGAAGAGCTCGAGTTAATATGTCAGATTCCTCTTCGGCAGCAACCGAGGAAATGTTGGCAGAGGCTAGGGCAAAAGCATTAGAGGCTGAAGCACGAGCCGCAGAGGCCGAGGCACGAGCAGCGGAGGCTGAAGCAAGAAATGATGCAGAAGCCGAAAGTCTTAAAGAAGAAGCAGAAGACCTTAGAAAAGAAGCTGATGATTTAATGGCGAGTGCAGGAGGCATGGAAAATGAAAATCCTCCAGCAGAAGATCCTTCTGAAGATGATCCACAGGTGTCTGGTCCATTTAAATTAGACAACTCAGAACAGAACAAATATTTGAATTATGTCGAACAATATATAGATGGTCAAACAAGGCATGCAATGCATAGCGATGACCCTAATGCTTATACTGTCCGGACTTACGATGTTGCTGAGGGAGATATATTTTATGCAGCATCTGATACCTATGATAACGCTTTGGCATCAATATTTTTTACCGTAGTTGGAAAACCACAAAAGGCTGCAAAGATTCTTGACTCCTGGCTTCGTATGCATAAGTGGACTCTAGCTAATGATAATTACAGGAAAGGGCTTTTTTGGCCAAGGGTTAACCATTATGACCTAAATCCAGCATCGTGGATTGATTCTGGTGGTGCATTCCTTGACGTTGGTAACAATTCCATGATGGCTTTAGCGTTCTGCAGGTATTACCTTCAGTTTAAAGACGATGCTCCTAATGCAACTTTGCATAAAGAATACTATAGTGCTGCCAAAGCCATAATGTCAGAAATTCATAATAACTTTCAATGTAAAACTGGTCCCTATCAAGGTTATATGGGGCGCCCCACAAGCACTGCATCTGCGGATTGGCAATCTGTTGAACATAATCTCGATATGTATGCTCTAGGAGCGTGTGTCCAAAAAGCTGCATTGACTGCAGAGCCTGGAGTTAACACCTCGGCTGATGAGGTTCAAAAAATAGCTGGCAAATTTGTTAGCCAAATGTATGACAGCGCTAATGGTCGCTATCGTACTGGAACTGAACCTTCATGCAATGCGAATACGCAACTTAATAACGAATTTGTACCTGTTGATGGGATTACTTGGCGTTACCTAGCAAGAGCTGAAGAAAATGTAGCCAATCATGATTCCAGGACCCCTACAACAATGGAGGCTTTGGTGACACCTACTTTTATGATAGAAGATCCAGGGTTTACTTCTCGTCTAGGCCAAGCAATTTGGGGCGTTAAATTCACTAATATCGGAAGTGGTATTCAATCGGAAAATACTGGAGCCGCACTCCTGGCGCTGAACGATTTTCATCAGAATAATGCGAGCGCTGATATAGATAAGTTACGGACTAGCGTTAAGATAATGTTTGATGAATATGGAAGCTCGGGCATTCCTGCTCATAATCAACCTTCTGATGATTCGTGCTGCAATACAGGAATTACCTGGTCATACTATTTCAATCCCCATACAGCGTCTACGGTTTATTTTGGGCTTGCATTAGCTTATCAATTCGAACGCAATGGTCAAATTATTCCTGGCATGAACCCTTACTACCCGGGTTCATCTAAGGTTCCAACGCAAGAAACGGTAATGGAACCTCAGCTATAAGCTTTGATGTTCGTGAAGGAAATTTCAAGTTAAAGAGTGTGCACACTCTTTTTGTAATCATAACCTTAAAATCGTTTTATTTCTATAAAAATGAAATATATTCATGGATTACGAAAAGCAATATTGCGTTGAATTTGATTACCCTTATCAGATTCAGAAATTCTACTACTAGGGATTTGAGAATGAAGAATAGTTTCACGTAAGATAAACTGATCTACAAGAAACTTACAGCTACGAATAAATATCCCTATTTTTACCTTAAAAAACAACAAACAAGAGAAATACTTAATTATATATATAGAAATAGTCGATAAGTTGCCTAGTTATAATCGGCAATCTAAATGGGAAAAGCTTAACGTGGGTATATTTTCACTTATAATTATTGCGTCATTGATGTTTGGCTGTTCAAAGCCAGATAATTTAAACAGAGTTAATGAAGCAAAGGCTGTTAAAAGCTCTAATGCATCTATTGATAATTTAAAACCTGAGCAGGACGTTTCTAAAGCAAATGATTCAAATGAAGATGATACAGAGCTAGAAAAAGATAAAGAACCAGAGACAGATAGCAAGACTGACATCAAGAGTGACAAGGACACTGATACAGATACTGATAAAGAAAATAAGGACTCTGAAACCGATTCCAACAAAGATCAGGGCCAGCAGACTGATTTTGATCAAGAAAAGTTTGATTCTGGTGCTGTTATTTATAAGGCAGAATGCAGTTCATGTCATGGGGAGCTTGCCGTGTCTTCAAAGCTGCTGGCTGATGCAGAGCGAATCCGTAAGGCTATAGTCAGTATTCCAAATATGCAAGATATTACTCTTAGCAACATAGAAATAGAAAATTTAGTTTATGCGCTAAATATGGAGCCTAATTCAGATTCAAATACCCCTGGTGGGCAGCAAAATGGAGAATGCAAAATTGATTGGGAGAACTTCAGTGACGGGGCTGATTTAGCATGCTTTGAAACTCCAGAAGACGTTCTCAAGAACCTACCGGAAAAAGTTAGACCAAATTGGATGATGATGCACACATCTAGGAGCAACCAATTTGCCTCCATGGAAAACCCAAGGGTAATATTGATGGCTCCTAATGGTAAATTTATTGTGACAGTTGAAACAGTACCGAATTCGAAAACAGTCGAAGTTGCTGTGTTTGATTATAATACCAATACTTGGGACTTAGTTGGTCTAACTTATGATTCCGAAAAAGAGACCGAAATAGAAAGAGAAACTTGTAAAGCTTGTCATAGTCAATCCCCTCGACCAAACTGGACAGCCTATAATAGTTGGCCTGGAACAGTAGGAGATAGAGATAAAATTACAGCTGAAGAGTTGGATTTACTTAATGCGGCAAAGCAGGATAACACATCACCTGTTTATCAATATTTGACTTTTCAGAATAATTATCCTCTTGAAGGTGTTTTGCGACCTCGGGTAAATTATGGAGAAAATGGTAATAATCAGATTATGAATTTCTTTCTAGCAAAAAATGCAGGAAGAGCTTTGACATCAGCAGTAATGTCAAATGATGATCTGAGCCAAAATAACCGCTTAGCATTAGCTTATGAGTTAGCATGCACAGAGGATTATGCAGGCATTCAGAACAAGCTTATGGAGTTTGGATATAACTATCAAGATATATTTGGTTTTCATCGTACAGGTGATCAGCCAGTGCGTATGTGGATCGGTTTTAATAGAATAGACTTCCCAGCAGGCATCTTATTGCTGGATGCCTTGTTAAAGGATGACCCGAACCTCGCTACCACCCTTCCAGAACTGTCACAGACGTTAAAAGATCCTAGATTAAAAGCCTTGTTCAATAACACTTTAGCGGACCATCCAGGATGGTCTCAATATGATTTTGGTTTCCAGCAAGAGCACTACAATACCACTCAATCGCCTTCATTGTCGTGCGCAGCAATGTCAAATCTTATTAATTAGGTTTGATATCATATCATAATTTCAGGTTTCTCCCTTAAACTAAAATTGAGTTTAAATATAATCTTATTCTTAAATAGTAGGGAAATAGGAAGTTGATTCGAATCATAATTAATCTCAGATCCAGAATCCAATAAGTGTATAATATACTGTTTTTTTAACCGAGATCGGTTTACTATTCCTTGCTTAATATATTCATATTCTTAATCAATTATAAAAATAATCTTACTATAGCTTTACTAGCAAAATAGTGACCAATTAGGCCTTCAAAAGGCATTACTTTTTTTGAGGTTGATTTTAGCTAAAATTGTGGTAATGTCGCCAATCGTCTTTAAAAAAAATTTATATAAGGTCACTTGTTATGAAAATTGTACTTTTAATTATTGGTTTAGCTTTTGCTAATACTGGATTTGGTAAAGAATACGACGCTATTGTTGTTCAAGAAATTGATTCCGAAGAGATAGTATCTAATTTTGACGAACTATCTTCAGAGCTGGAAAACGAAAATCAGACTAAAATTGGCTTTAGCAAAAACCCATTAAAATGGTGTGTTGCGAACCCTTTAAAATGTGGTGCTTCTGTTGCGGCTACTATCATGGTAGTAGGTGGAGTTACTTATTTCGGGTTTAAAGACCCTACTTCTACTTCTATTGATGATGATGATTCAATATCCTCTTCTGCTTCGAAAAGTCATGAATCTGTAGTCTCTTCTTCAGATAGTATAATAGGCTCTGTAATCACGATTAAATCATCTTCTTCAGATAAATCAGTTGCTTCTTCCTCTGACAATGCAGAAACTCCTGAAACTACGATAGATTCAGATTTGAATGCTCCAAAAAAAGCGATTAAGAATGCGGAAGCATTGTCTAGTCTTTTGAATGATATTGATTCTATTTTCGGTAGAATTACTAATTGATTAATTTTGGACTTTCCTTGTCCAAAACCAAAACTGGTTTGAATTAGATAATATTTAGAGCTTTTCCCCTGATACACATATCTATGCTTTCCATTTTCCGTAATCTATTGCTTAATATCAGTTTTTGATATTAAGCATCCTAGGCATATTTAATTTTTCTTTCTTATTAAATTCAATACTAAAATTACGAAAATATAGTTTTGCGAGCTTTGGGAATACATCAAAACTTTGCATTCGATACTTCCACAATAAAAATATCTTACTTTATGGGAATCGCTTCTAAAGGAACAAACCTTAAATGTCGTTAATTAAAGGAGTTTAAGAAATTTGTCTTGCTTATTTCCGCCAGTAATGCTATTTAATGGCATCTGAATCGCAAAAAATAGATTTTACCACTGAATAGTGGTTATTTTATTGGAAAAAATGATGAAGCACACAAGAATCCTTGATTTTAGGTTTATTTTACTATGTTTAACGACCTGGTTCTTTTTGAATCTATCAACAGCTACTAAGGCTTCTTCTACACTTGGTCAGAGTATTTCAGTTGCTACCTCAAACGTAGCATCTTCGGTGGGCTCAGACCTTATGTTATTCAATGCGAGAGCTCAGATAGTGTCTGCAGTTTTCACGTCATTACTTTATCCCTTTGTCCAAGGATATGTAGACAATATTTTCTTTAAACCTCCTACTGCAAAGTATGGCCCTAATATTTTGTTTCAACCAAGAACTCCACATAAGGACCTATTTAAGGGCCTTATATATCCGAAAAATACTAAGAGTAAGCTTGACAGTTACATTGCTCGATTAGATTTAGCGATAAAACAGAAAAGAGAATTGCCAAGTCTCCTTTTGATGGGAGCACCAGGTACGGGAAAAACAGAAATAGCCAAGAGAATAGGAAATAGAAAAGGGTTTACCTACGCGCTTATGTCAGGCAGTTCGTTTAAGCCATTTAAAGAAGAGAAAACAACACGGTTGACTAAGCTTTTTAAATGGGCAAATTCTCAATCAATGTTTGACAAGAGAAAGGTAGTACTTTTCTTCGATGAGGCAGAAATCATGTTTGAGTCAAGAAAAACTAACACCAGCAAAGATCATGCAGATTTTCTTTCCCATTTTCTTTCTTTGACTGGATCTGCTTCTAAAAATTACGTAATTATCATAGCAACCAATAGACCAAGTCTAATAGATGAAGCCATGCTAGGTAGAAGGCTACCGAGCAAAATTGAAGTTGAAAAACCGAGAGAACATGAAATAGTTCCATTGTTAGATATGTTTTTTGCTAATAGTAAGAAAAATTATCCGGATATGGACTTTAGCTTGATTGAACATAAAACTCATAAGTTAGACATCGCTCGGGTCTTTAGTAGTTTTTCACCCGCTGATATAAAACCCATGGTGACCAGCGCTTTCGATGATGCACTTATTAAAGGGGAGCCAATTAGTACAGCTCACTTTGAATGTGTTTCTGCATTACAGAGATCTCCTCAAAAAGACTATCTAAAGTAGGTCACAAGCAGTTTTGACTCACTCACGGCGAAACTCACAAAGACTAGCAATAATAATCCGACCTACAAGACTCTAATAAAATTTGATCTTGCAATATTATCATTGAAAATTTGTAATAATATAGCTTAATTAACTAAAATATTAAGAAAACAGATCAGTTTTTCCGATAAGATAGTAAATTTTTAAGTAAGAATGGCTCGCTATGGTTAATGTTAATAACACTGTATCTAATATAGTTTTTTTGATTTTTTTGTTGTTTGGGTTTGCATGCTCTTCAGCAAAAATGCGCAGTGCAGATGACAGCAAAAAAGTGGAGAATACCGAATCTGGAGATATTCAAGGCGAAGTAGTAAAAGTGATTGAAAAGGATCCAGCACCGAAAAATAAAGAAGATAATAAAGTAGCTCCTATAGATGAAGATAGTTCATCATCTGAGGTTCTAAAAGGAGAAATAAGCAGTACTGTAAATGGTTTTTATGACAATGAGAAGTGGAATGAACTAGTACTGAAGATAGATAGTAGCAATAATGTTAGAGGAACTTACAATTATCGCAAGGGTACATTAACAGGTAAATATGATCCGGATACAGGGAAAGTGACAGCTTGGTGGTGTGAGGTAGATAAAAATAATGAAAAGTACCGAGCAAAGAGCGAAGATGACTACGGTGAAGCAGAATTTGTTTTTGAAGGTGATAAAACTGGAAATATTGATCTAATTGGTAAGTGGCGATATGGTACAAGCGGCAATTGGATTGAAGATTGGAACCTTACACTTATCAATGATCCAAACACCAAACAAATTGAGATAAAAGATGAATTGGAAGGCTGGTTTGATCAAGAAGATTATTTCTGCTTTCGTCCATAAGAAAAAGCCGAAGC
The DNA here is from genome assembly GCA_045105515.1 of Oligoflexales bacterium. Classification (GTDB taxonomy): domain Bacteria; phylum Bdellovibrionota_B; class Oligoflexia; order Oligoflexales; family Bog-1112; genus JABSRF01. The sequence goes on along the minus strand of JBGCDR010000249.1, from coordinate 6,105 downwards.
TAGGTCCTTGAGTATGTCTATCGAAAATTTGTGCTGTAGATTTTTAATTCCCAATAATTCGTTAAATCTGAACACTCGCTAAAAAACATCATCAATATTTTAATGTATATTTATTTGACACATTCCAATTACTAGACACACTTCATTAAAAAAAATGCTAAATATTAGGTGCTTGGCTTCGGCATTTATCTTGCTTAGTTTCTAGATAAATCTATAATGGAGTCATTCATAATGAGAGAAATACTAAATTCATCAATTTCTAAAAAATTAATAGCCGTATTATTTATTCTTGGTTCTGTATCATGTGCCACCACTGATGAAGTGAATGAAGAGAATGAAGAATCTGCAACTGAACTAATTGTTTATGAAGAACCTTTCTTATTCCCCCTTGATGAAGTCGTAGAAGACTCTTCTGAGGAAGCGGATCTTTTTGAAGAGCCATCCGCAGAGAATCCTTCTTATTCACGGTTTAAAAATCATAAGGTTCGTCGTGGGGATTGGTTATCTAAATTAGCAGCTCGCTATTATGGAGATAAGGAATTGTGGCATGATATATTGGCTGCTAACCCTGGAATTAAACCAAATTTGATTCGACCAGGTCAGCTTATAAAAATTCCAGATCTTTGAAAATATTTAGAGGTAGGAAGATAGCCCATCCTTAATGACAAAAGCCTGGACCGAATTTTAGATCCAGGTAGGACTATCAAAATTAGATATTATTTGGCACTAATTCCTCAAGGCTCCCATTCTTCCCCCCCTTCTTCTTGATAGCTACTTTCAACAACTTTGACCTGCTTACAATCGTCAACGCTAAATTCTATCACAAAATTGCCGGTCTCTTCTGAAGAGGGAAGAATGATTCTCTCCTTAAACTCGCGATAATTTCCTTCAATTTTAAGGGTCTTTTTATCAAATAAACCTTCTATTTTTCCTTCATAGCCATCGTAGGAGTAATCGCCTTCAACGGAATTATCTGAAGAGATCTCTAATTTGATGTCACCAAAATCACTTGCATAAGTTGAGGATATCAAACTGTGAAAATTACATTCGTCTTCTTTATCATCTTCTTCATCCCCTGGGTTAGAATTTCCTTGAGATCCATCATCAGAATTTGTTTCATCTCCAGCTTCCTGAGAATTTGATTTTTCTGATTTGCTGCCCGGAATAATATTTTCAAATCCGCAGCCAAATAAACTTAAAAGTAATACCAACGACAAGAGTGTTGAATTCATAGAATACCCCCTAATTATGAATTTTTTGTGATGTATATAACACTTATCGGAGATGCTTATGTCTGACTAAAAGTAGCTTTATAAGGTAATGTTAATATAAGATTATATGCTATAAATTAAGTAATAACTTACTGTTTATGTTGTCGCTATATTCTACAGAGCCAAAATCATGTCAAGACGACTCTGGAAGAAATGATGAAGGGCAGGGTAATTTATCTTGGCGATATTTGTGGTTTTATTGTTCGTGTAGATAATGCAGCACAACCGATGATTCGAGTAAAATAGATTTATTAAATCTATTATTAAAGCGAGAGGGAATATAATGGAAAAAAATAGGGGGTCACTCTTAATGTTTTTAAATAAAATAAATTATAAATATTGGTTCCATAATTATGCTCATCATGTTGGAGCGATTTTAGCTCTATTTTGGCTAATTACAGCTATACTCTTTAGTTTTATTCCCTCAATGGTTAAAATTTTGAATTTGCTGGAGCCGCTAGCTTTCTCTTGGGCATTTATCATATTTTTCACCAACGATTTTAGGTTGCAGTACCGAGGCGTTGTTAATTTAGAGCTACGCGGTATTATGATTAGTGAGCAGAAGCGGGCGTTTGAACATTGGATATATACTGGAACACAATTCGGAGTTGTGGAAGGTAATAAGATTGACTTTAAGCATGTAGAAATTTGGTCAGATCATGCTTCGAGAAAAGATGTCCAATATATTCGTAATGAAGCCGAGCGATTTAAGAGTAACCCTAAACAATGGCTGAAAATAAACAATCCTGACCCAGATTACAATGATGAACAGTAAATTATTGCACAACTAACGGGAAGGCTATTTGCTGTGAAATTTAAGTCTTTACGTATAATATAATAATTGTTGGTAAAATCACCAAATATACTGCCCAAACCTGTTTCAAGAAAAAAAATACTTAAATTTCTGAGGAGCGATATTGTGAATATCGATATTTACCAGTTTGAAATAAAAAAGAATCAGCCGTATAGGGGTCATGGTAGCGGTATTCAATGAGCAAAAGCTGGAATTTTCAAGTTAGAACTTCCCAGGAAAAATTGTTAATTCCTCATGCTAACTACTAAATCTCAGAATTTACTGCGTATTACAACGATGTAATTTGGGCGTGCTTGTGCTAATTAATCCGCCGCCGAAAACACTTTATCTATGCATTTATTTAGCTATTGAGTGGCGGATAGAGCAAAAAAAATATTACTCCAATTAAATCAGGTGTTTTGATGAGGGCATTAAGACATAGTAAAATGGTAACTGATGTCTTAAACAGTTCTATTCTTAGATCTTTCCAAGATTAGAAGTCTCAACGTTCTGCATGAACATCTTTAGTTTTTTGGGGGTAAAACCATGCGAGTAAATAAATTACTGCTTTTGATTATGTCTATCGTAACTAGTAGTTGCGTGAACTCATCGTCCACATGGGTAGCAACAAAAGGATTCCGAGGCAGCGAGTTTTTTTTAAGTCCACAGGAAGATGAAAAGAAATTGCTTAAGTCGGATAAACTACTAGTGTTCGTAATACCAAAATATGAAACTGACAAGGAAAAAAATAAGCTAAGGTATACTTATGGAGCAATAGTAGATCACGTTTCAAATAGGATACGTGACATGAAAGCTAAAAAAAGAAATAAGAGTGGTCCTCAATTACAAATTGGAGTAATTCACGAAAACAACATTCGCAAAATTAAAAAAGGTAAAGATACCTATACTATGAAGATTGTGACCTCTGACTATGAGAGCGAAAATAATGGCTCTATTGGGTGTTTTAAGGTCCTTATGCTACTTCAGAATATTTCGAATCCAAGAGATTCCTATGAATACCAATCCTATGGATGTCCAGGAGCATTTGATATCAGAACTCATCTTGGAAAAGTAGCTTCTTTATTTTTTAAAGATTTTCCCGAAGATACTTTTGCTACCAGAGCAGCTACTGCTGAAGGAGGAAAAAGTAATATCATAGGACCAATGACTACCTCTGCGAAAGTTGACAAAGTTTTAGGATTTAAAGCTTACAAACCAAAGGTTAAGCCTAAGGTTAAGCCTAAGGTTAAGCCTAAAGCGACTGCGAAAGCTAGTACAAATACGAATACGAGCACGAAGGCGAGTACAAAGGCAAGTGCAAAAGCGAGCGCAAAGGCAAACACAAAGGCGGGTGTAAAGGCAAACACAAAGGCAAACCCAAAAACAAATCCCAACGTTATGAAGAAAGCTAAGATTTGCCAAGCTAAGGGAGGTATTTGGATAAATGATTCCTGTCAGATATCTTTGGAATAGAGTAGGTACAAATGCGCACCCTACTGGCAATGTATTGGTAATCAGCAGTACATCAATTTGGAAAGACTCCCAAACCCAAGTTCTCTATTTTACCCTTCAAATATAAAATAAAGCATGACTCTCCAAAGGGAACTAAAACCCCTTCATGAAGAGAACACTTGAACCAAGTGAGTTCAAGGATATTATTTAAAGTATGAGTAAAAAAATATGCGTTTAAGCAAAGGCTAAAAAAAATGACCCTGTTGGTCCACTAAAAAAGGATACAAGATCATTTGAAAATAGTAAATTACAGTAGTAACAACTGCATATCAATAAGTTCGGCTATTTCTCGAAGTTTCGAAAGGAATTTTTGTAAGGATCAGTAATTAAGAAGGTTAACGCCGGTAATTAAATTAGTAGGGTTTGAGTAAGGAGTCGCAGGATGAAAAAAACTCAGTTACATCCTTATAGGATGCAATAAGAATCGAAATTCATGGAGGAAAATCCAATAATTTAGGGGAGAAAATAAATGTGGGGCTCATTATAAAAATCGAAAATCTATTATCCAAATGTTTTTCTGATTAGATTCAAGAGTTTTATTTGATCCGAAGATAGTTCTTCATATCTGTTTATTAAAATAGTAGTTCTAATTTCTAGATTTCGATCAATTATATTCCAAGTTTCAGCATGCTCTTGTTCATTTGGTGCAACCTTTAGTTGACTCTGTAGTTCAAGAATAGATTTGTCAATTGCATTCAAATCTTTTTGTTTCTGAGTCGTCATGCTTGGTAGTCCTATATGCGAGGTTTTTATTAACTACGCTTTAGTAGATCTTTAACAGTATTCATGAAATCTTCGATAGGAAATGGCTTCGGGAATACATGGACGAATTGTGATTTTAGCTTTTCATCAATGTTCCCATAACCAGTTACAAGGATCACCGGACATTGACTTTCTTTTGCGATCAAACATGCGAGGACATATCCATCTACTTCTGGCATGCCATAGTCAGTGATTACAAGATCAGGTTTCACTTTTTTGAAGGTGGTCCAGCCAGATTTAGCATCATTAGCTTTGTAAATCTTAGTGGCATTGTCTTTAATGCATGATTCAATAGTTTCAATGGTATCTTGATGATCGTCTACGATTAGTATTTTGGACATATTTTTCCTTACCTTATTTTATATAAAGATAATCGAATGCTAAAATTTTGCGATCAGCCTACTCTTTTCATAAAATACCTTGATCAATGACGAGTACATCAGGTTTTGCGATTGAACCTGAAGTTCTTTTTATAAGATTATATATGTGAGCATGCTGATGCATGATACTATTTTACATCGAAAGATGAGGAAGTTTAAAAACACCCAAGCAAACTAACCTGAAAATTATCAGCCCGAAACTATGTGGTCGAAGCTATTGCCAGGAAGAGCGGTGATGATATTCAGATTTCAGAATTCGTATATAATATATTTTTTCGTGATTCATATAAATATCTAATCGACCATACCTTTGAAGATGCGGAAAGAAATTTTTCTTTTCTAGGTATAGAAGGAAATGATCCTAAAATAAAACCATTATTTTTGAGGTATCGCTAACTCAATCGAAATATATGGTGCAAAGACAATAATTTACAACCCTTTGCATTAAGATGGTATCGATATGAGGCTTGATTTGGGCGAATGTATCTACAGCCACAATTCTGGCACTATGTACCGAACTTCAGGCATGGCTACGCCTAAATCTTAAGATCTTTTAACCAATACAGATGTCTTTAACTACTGGAGTGAGCAGAAAGAGGTCGACTCCATGTACGAAGCTTCTTCAAGTCTCTATAATAAAGCAATGTTGAATATAGTCTCAGCCATGTCATACGACCTTAACTTGAACAAACAAATGGTCGAATATCAAACTCATGAGTCTTGTTTTATTACCTCGAGGCATAAATTTGAAACTTTATCTATATTCGAATATCGAAGTCCCTTGTATTATGGACAGATAAAAACTAGATAATAGCAATCAATATAAAACACAAAGTGCAGCAGCCAGAAAGACCAATGATAATACCAGAAATTGCGGCAAATTTGTATGACTCAATGTTTTCTTCTTCATATGAAGTTGGTATACTATTTCTTTCCATCATTTAATTCTATTGATAGGGTTTTCCTTGCAGTTTCTTTTAAACTAACTAGGAAAATAGTCCGATTCCTGAATAAACCTAATTTTTAGTCTAGTTGATTTAATAATCAATCTGTTATCGGAAAAAAATTTTTAAAAAATTAAGATAATCTCGCGACTGCCATTTGATGCTGTTTTAATTGACCTTTTTGTCCAGTAATTATTTTGTAATAATAATAACTTCATAATCTTCAAATATCGGCATTTAGATTATGATTGAAATTGTACTTGTAAGGCTACCCAGCTAAATGTACTCCAAAGTGATGCTATAATATTAGAGTTGTCTAACAATTGATAAAACCCTTTGGTAGCTTAATTTATGTTATTTTATAGTTCCAAAGACCTGCTGCTGCGTAACCTATTTCATCACGAAGCTTATCAATTCTGACTCTTAACTTTGAAGAAGCTGCG
>JBGCDR010000248.1:0-6192 GCA_045105515.1 Oligoflexales bacterium | reverse complement strand
TCAAAATGATAATGGAGAAGAAAAAACAGCGGCTGTATAATCTCTTAATCTTTTGATTTCAAAACATTATTTTTGTCAGATATAGGACTTACAGTTTAGCTGAGAGCTTAAGTTACATGTTCGCCGAAGGCCTAACTTGAGATTTCAACACCTTGAATGAGCTCTCTATCAACCCCAAGATGTTTTGCCACTAATTCCCTAAAATCTGGGACAAGTAAAAAGTCTTTTGCCGGTAAAATAAAGTTCTTCCAAACTAGTGACATAGATAATCCTCAATTTCCAAACTCAATAATAGTATTCCGGAAATAATATCTTAAACGATAGTTAAAAACCCACTGAAGCTCTCAATAAGAGGTTTTTTGTTCCTCTACTCCTAAGAGTTATTTCCTTCACTTGAAAAGGGATGCCTGTGAGGGTGGGCAAAAAATTGAACTGGTGGATCATAAAGAATTTTCTCTAAAACGTCAATCAATACCTAAATCAATTGAGCTAAGATCAGGAACTTAGACAAGAATTACTCATCTTCAGATGATCCAAAACCTCACAGATTTACAAATTTTGACGAAGTTTATCAAATAAGTTTAAAACTAGTGGTTAGAATAAAGAATTTAGTTTTCGGTAAAAAATCTAGGAGTGTCAAATCGGAAATAATATTCATTGTCTTAAAGCTTTGCAATCTGCTCAAGAACATCAGAATCTCCAGTTAAAACATACAATTTAGCATCTTCTAAATTTTCCCCATTAGCATCACCTGATTCCAAGAAAAATTCGTAAGACCCATCCTCTTGTAACTCACCTGCTGAGACCTCAATTAAATTCGAACCTAAGCGCAAGAATAAGCTTTTATCTTCAATTTTTAAGTTCCTCAGCCCTTCAGAACTGATGGTACAATTGGTATGATTTGGTTTACCAGAATCGGATACACAAGCGAGATGAGAACCGGAAATAACAGCAGGTTGAGACGCCTGAATTTCTTCTTCATCTACCTCAGACCCACTAAGATCGTCGGCTTGGTCTTGCTGAGCGTCACTACTATTTTTCTTCGCGATCCCTGTGGAACCAGCTGGCCTGTTAGGCGAAAATTCATCGGAGCTTTGCCTACTTTGCTTTCCTTGGTTGTGGTGATTACCTGAGCCACCGCAAGCCGATAAGAAACCAAGGTTTATCAATAAAATTGAAACGGATATTTTAATATTGAGTACCATCTTTATCCCTAATTGATGATGCAAGGTGACCTTGTTCTGCTATACTGATCGGAATTTACCTTAGCTACTTTATTTTACTCCTATTTTGATAATATCTTATTGATAATAATAATTTTTTTAAGTAATATAAGTTCAAATAAATCTTCCCAAAAAATGCTTACGAACAAAAGCAGTTTGACCTTAGGGTGCTACAGATATAGACTCAATTTTATGAGAAGTTCTATCGCTGATTTCAAGATATTAGGTAAAAAATGCGTTTACTGGTTGTTAGACACGGTGAAACAGGTTGGAACGCAGAGAGAAGATTGCAGGGCCATAGCGACATAGATTTGAATGAAACTGGTATCTTACAAGCCAACCAGGTTGCTCAAGGTCTAAAAAATACAGAAATTAACATTGCTGTTTCATCAGATCTGAAAAGGGCAAAAGACACTGCTACAATAATTTGTCAAGAACAAGAAAATGAAAGCCTAAATCTTTTTACTGATGAAAGGCTAAGAGAGTTCCACTTTGGCATACATGAAGGGCAGCCTATCAACCCGGAAATTATAGCTCGCATTAAATCTCCAGACGATCATTTAGATACCAGCATGGAGACTTTCAACCAAGTCAAACAGCGAGTCACCCATTTCTTATCTTGGCTCCATTCGCATGCACACACTCAGGCGACAGCTTTAGTAGCGACTCATGGAGGTGTCCTTCGCGTATTACTAAATATCTCAAACATACAATGGGAGAAGTCTATCACGAATTGTGCAGTGCTAGAGTTCACTATTTGTAACGCTGGAATTCTTACATTTTGTAGTGAACTCAATTTTCTTGACCGATAGATAATGCTATAAATTAAGTATTAGGGTCAAATTATAAAATCGTAGTACCAGGCTAAGCTACGAAAAAAATAGCTTTTGATGTCACTTTAACACGATCTTAATCTAATCTAAATAGTTATAAATTTAAATAAACTATTGGATAGATGAAACGAAATTTGCAGGATAAATAAATGCTAAATAAACTTCCTATGGGTCAAAGTAAGGACAAGAAACCTTTTCTTCAAGGGCTTGGATCATTATTTTTAAGAAGGAGTATCAACCGCAAACCGCGCATTGATATAAACTTTCGAAAAGGTAAGTACCTAGTCAAGACTGCTGCAAATGCTGAAGAAAGGAGGCTTGCTTATCGCCTGCGCTATGACGTATTTTACAAAGAAATTTGCCAACGCGATGTTGAGCTTGGAATCGATATCGATAGATTTGATCAAATCTCAGATATGCTCATCATTGTAGATATTGAAACTGGCAAACTAATTGGTACCTATCGTTTTATCTGCTCAGAATTTTCTAAACATTTCTATTCTCAGACCGAGTTTCTTATCGATGATTTTCTTGAGAAACCTGGAATTAAGGTGGAATTATCTAGGGCTTGTATTCATCCTGATTACCGCAAAGGCACAGTGATACATCTATTATGGAGGGGCATTTACCAGTATTTAAGTGCCATCAATGCAGACTACCTCTTTGGACTTAGTAGTATCACTCACATCCAAGCAAAAGATGTGCTTGGTTTAATTCAGCGGCTAAATGGAGATGGTCACATTGGTGATTCCTTCCATATCTACCCATGGGGTTCATTTGATAAATCTAAATATCTCTTGAATGAACTTGGGCCTATGGTAGGAGGGGAAACGAATTATAGTTTACCCCCGTTGTTCAAGGCATACCTGAAGGCAGGTGCAAAAGTTGCAGCTGTACCTGCATATGACAAACAATTTGAATGCTATGATTTTTTCACAGTTCTACCGGTAAAAGAGTTAAATCAAACTCACGCCAGAAAGTATGGTAAAAATTAGTAATCAATACACTTTTGTCCTCTTACGAGGCCTTGCACGCGAAGCTAAGCATTGGGGGCAGTTTGAAACCGCCTTAGCACAATCAAGTTATTGTCAAAAAATCATCATGTGTGATTTACCTGGAATGGGCGTACACCATAACCTAATTGCTCCTGCAACGATTAAGCAGATCGTAGAATTTATCAAGGAAAAGCACCACAATAAGCTGCAGAAAGAGCAAGACCTGTTCTTGATAGGCCTATCACTTGGTGGCATGGTTGCTTATGAATACCTTAGGCAACACCCCGATCTATTCCAGAGGGCGGCCATTATTAACTCTAGCTTTCGCGGTCTTTCGCCAGTATATCAACGGGTTCGACCTGCTGCATTTATTCAGCTACTAAGAATAATGGCTGTAAAGCCATCCAGTAGACGTGAATCAAAGATTCTTAAGTTGATCTCCAATTTTCACACAGAAGATCAAGAGGTGCTTCAGCAGTTTATTCGAATCTGCACCAAACGTCCTGTTAGTATGAGAAATGTCATCAGTCAGCTAGTTGCAGCAAGCCGATACCGATTCAAGCTTAGCGAACTTTCACAGTTTAAGGGATTAGTACTGTGCTCTAGTGAAGACCGTTTGGTTAGCTCCCACTGCAGTCACGCTTTCGCCAAGGCTTTAAGCTGGCCAATCAAAGAACATTCTTTAGCTGGACATGACTTGCCTTTAGACGCCCCAGAATGGATCTTAGAGGAAATATCAAAAATGGCATGAAGCAAATCCTCATAAAATTTCATTGCACCATCTTTGAACTCGAAGCAATTCTGCATGGACATCGTCAACATAAAATGGTTCAGAAAACTCGATATGAGCATCAACGCCATTTGAGCGGCAAAGGCGTGTGAGGTGAGGTAGGAATAAGTCGTCGTCTATGAATGCAGCTTGGTCCATCGGATCGTAACGTAGTCTAACCGCTTGCATAGGAACTTTAGACTGTTTCGCAATTTTAAATGCACCCATGCTCCAGCGTTTATGTTCTTGTATTGAAGTGGTTCCAGATGGAAAGATTACTACCCGTTCTCTATCTTCGCTAATTTTTTTAATGATCCCGTCAACGCTCTGCAACCTGGATTCCTTAGATGAACGGTCTACAAAAATTACATCAAAAATCTTGGCAGCCCCGCCAATTATGGGCCAACTCATCAGCTCAGCTTTGGACAAAAAAACCACAGGTATCTGCGACAGGATCAATGGAATATCCAGGTAACTAATATGATTGCCAACTAGAACACCTGCGCTACTATCAGGTTCACCACTTTGATGAATACGAACTCCACTGCTTTCTAGGGTTGCCTGTGAACATTCCAGCATATACTGATCTCTTAGCTCCCTGGGAAACTTTCCCTGCCGAAATTGAATCAAACGAGCTTTAGAATAGAACTTTATAAAAGGCGACATAAACTTTACAGCGTGATACATGGTTTCTCCATCTCCAAATTCTTAGGCGGCTGATAATTGACTACCAGCAATTCACCATAGGTCTACTATGATGGAAAGCGTTTTGAGAGGAAATCTAAATTAGTGTTCTTAGATAGGACGATGTATCCTCAGGACCACAAGACTTTAGCCTCTATGCCATACTTAACCCTTTTTTCTTCAGAAAGTATAGCCCACTTTTCATAGGAAATGGTGGCTCTTATTAAGAAATCAAGCAAGAGCAAATGGCGCCTGAGGGTACGCATGAGCCGATGAGGAATAATAGGATTAAAAATGCCATGGCTATGAAACATTTGTCGAGGATTTTTTTTGATCCAAAGCCAACTACCTAACTCTAAACATAATGGAATAAAAATCTTATCAGCATGCAATTCCTGGTGTTCCAGAAAAAGATAGTCCCAGATATCTCCATGTGCGCGGTAGTTGTGGCTTTGCGGTTCAATCCGGTATTTATTTTTATTTTGAGGGTAAGTCTTATTCAGTAGTTTTTTAAGAGCCAATACTTCTACTGTCCTCGGAAACTGCTTCTTAGAATATGCATAGGGGAACCAGATACGATCTCTGACTCCAAATCCAGAGTGTAGATCAATGGCTAATGAAAAAGGTGCGTCCCACATTTCTCTTTTTATAAAGTTATAGAGAGTTTTTGTTTCCACCTGCATTTCCTGCTTAGCATCTCCTCGATACCAAGGTATATTTGGGCTGAGCCGATGGCCTCCTGGTAAAAACAGCTTTGGAATGCTTTCTCCGTCAACAGGTGCGTTACGCATGATATCAACACCATTAGCATTCGATCTCCGATGCATTGCCATCCCAGCAGGGTTTGCGCATGGATAAAAGAGCAAACGGACCTTTTTAAGTTGATCAGAGATGGTTGAATCCCATTGAAGCAATTGAAACATGCTTTCTAGATAGGTAATAATGATCTGAGTACCAATAACTTCTAGCCCGTGAACCCCACCGATAAATGCTATCACAGGTGAATCAGGTCTTTTTTCTCCAAAACCCAATGAATAGATCGGATAGGAAACCTCATCGCTGGTAATTAGGGTTTCGCGGCGAAACTCGCAATAAGGCTCAAGTTTTTTTCTTAATTGCTCGATTTTCAGGAGTTCTTCGACGCTCTTAGATTTCCTTGGCATCACGTTCCCTAATTTTTCTATATTTTTAAAGAATCATGCTATTAGAGTTTAACATGAAACCAAAAATGAAGACTGAAACCGTCCAAATAAACCATTAATTATCAACAACTAAGGGACAGAGCCAATATTTACAGAGTCAAACCTAGGCAGAATAAACCTTATATTTTTAAAAAAGTTGATTTCTGTCTCTAATAATTTTAGGAACCCCTTCCCCTATAATTAGTGTCTGGTCGGAAACTAAATTCTTGCCTTGCAACTCAGTTTTTTTTATCGCGGTTGAAATTAATTTTAAAAACTCTTCTTATTTTCCAGTGATAAGTGAAAAATACCATATTTTCGGCAATTAAATATCTTCGTGTGGTAAAAAATATGCTTATTTTTTAGGATTTAATGTATAGGAATTTCAATAACTGATTGGCGGGATTTATCGTTGTAATTTTAAGGGTTTTTAAATTAAGTATTGCCCGATTATTTTTAGGTTGTCATGAAACTTTTCCTCCGTTTTTGTGATTGCTCTTCCATAAT
>JBGCDR010000247.1:0-6575 GCA_045105515.1 Oligoflexales bacterium | reverse complement strand
AATCGCTTCAAGTTCTTGAATGTAGTCTTTACTTAAGTTCATTTCATTTGCGCCATGAACCAGGATATTTTTATAGCGTTGTGAGGGCTGTTGCCCTTCCTTTCTTCGGCCTTCAATTCCAATGTACACAAGAGCCAATGCACTTCTTTTTAAGTAAGTTTTAACTTTCTTTTTTTTTTTTTTTTTTTTTTTTTTTTTTGCTTCTAGTTTATCAATAATATAAAGTTGTGCATCAAGGCATTCATATAGTACTCCATGAACCACCCTACCTTTAGCAGGGCGAATATTTCCCGTACCACCTTCGATGTGAAAGAAATTTGGTAAATCGAAACACAGTTCCCAATCTTCTAGGAAGGCAGGCTCGAATGAAATTGGATCAACACCTTTAGCTTTTAGAGATTTTAAGCTGATATTTGATCCGTAGCCAAAGTAATAAAACATAAGATACTCCCATACTCCTTCGCGGAAGTGATCGGAATAAATTTCATATTAGATTAGCTAAGGTCCTAAAGGTAAAAAATAAAGTTTGCAATTCTAGCTACCATGAGCGTAGTAAAAAGAGCTAACTTAGGCCGGCAAAAATCTAATATTATATAGAAAAATAAGTTATTTGTATGTCTGGACAATTAATTGCTGGATCTTCTGACAATCTATGAAATAAGCAGCAAGAATCTGAGGTATTATATGATCTTGAACTATTTCCCTCGCCAAAACTTAGGAAGGAAAATAACTGCCACTGCAAATACCTCTAGACGCCCTAAAGCCATTAAGATGCATAAGAGGGTTTTACTACCTGCAGAAAACCATCCATAGTTTTCAACAGCTCCGACTCCAGCAAGCCCAGGGCCAACATTGCAGATCGAAGCAAGGCTTGCTGTTAATGCCGTGGTAGCGTCCAGATCCTGCTCGATTAAGAGTAAGAGCATGCTCACCAGCCCTGTTAGGATAAAAATTACTGTAATATAGGACAAGACAGCAATTCTTTGGGAGTCATTGAGGATGTGACCACCAATACGGATTGGTCTAAGTACATGGGGTCTGTAAGATTTTTCAAGTTCCTGACCAATGATTTTACCGATGCTCAATAGTCTAATGACTTTGATCCCTCCACAAGTTGAGCCTCCACAGCCCCCAATGAGCATAAGAAATACTAAAATAGCTTTAGTGCTATTACCCCATTGGTCAAAGTTAACAGTCGCAAATCCGGTGCCAGTTTGTATTGAAAGGGTCTGGAAAATAGCATCTCTTACCCTGTCAGCGGGGTTTAAAGAGGACTGCGAACCTAATGTTGTTTGATATGGTATGTCCCAAATAGTAATTAAAATGCAAAAGAAAGCAGTGATCGTGATTGCTAAATAGAGCAGTAACTCACTGTTTTTGAATACACTGCTGAACTGACCCTTGAACAGTAAATGATAAAGGCCAAAATTGACCCCTGCAATTAGCATAAATAAACTTACAACCCACTGTACTGCAGGGCTGAGAGCACCGACACTAGCATTGTAGCTGGAAAACCCTCCACTTGATAAAGTGCCAAAAGTATGTACCAGATTGTCAAACCATGTCATCTGAGGATCTGCAAATTTAAGAAAAACAATCTCTAGAAATGTAAACAAAAGGTAAATTATTACTAGCCAACGAGCGGTTTCACGAATACTTGCTTGATTTCCACCACCCAGCCCCGAAGCTTCCACATGGTAAAGCTGCTTAGTCCCTCCGGCGATCCCTGGAAGGAGGGCTACAAAAATAACGACGATCCCTAAACCGCCTAGCCAATGGGTAAATGCTCGCCAAAGTAGAAGTCCGTTGGGGATAGACTCGACCTGTGTAAGGATAGTTGAACCTGTTGTCGTGAGCCCACTCATGGCCTCAAAATAACAGTTTACAAAGGATTTGAATGCTGGATCGGCTCCAAAAGGGAAGTCATGCTGTAAGGCCCAAAGCCAAAAAGGGAGAGCTGAGATTCCAGCACCAATAAACCAGGTCAAAGAGACGAGCAGTAATGCTTCTCTGCGTCCGAGATAAGCTTCACTTTTCCGGCCGACATACTTGAGCATCAAGCCTAAGAAAAGCCCTATAGCTATGGTAGAAACGAAGGCATTGATGACGTGGTTATGGGTGATGTTAAAATTTGCAGCAGTGTACTTTTCTCCCAAGGCCCATAAAAGGCCGATCACCATAGCGATGCTTAGCAAGAGGAGAAGTTGCCCCAAAATTTTTGCAATAAATTTTAGGTTAATTGGATTCATGATTTTACAAACATTTTTTTCAGGCGTTTGCCTAGGTTATGAGGGCCTACAATAACTATAGTGTCTTCTTTTAATATTTCGTCTTCTGGAGAGGGAATGATCTTTTCTTCATTTCTGGTGATAGTGGCAATAAAGGTTCCTTTTGGCATTTTAATATTTTTGAGTGGAATGCTAAGTGATCTGCCATTTTTTGCATAAACTTCATAAAGAAAAGCTACATTTGGAGCTAGGGTAGCGATGCACTTTACCTGAGAATCATCGACAATTTTTAGCAGCTCTCTTGCTGCTACTATTCTTGGGCTGAAAGGTAGGTCAATTCCTATGTTTTCAAGTAAATTAAGAAAAGTAGGGGCGTGAACCACGGTTGCTGCTATTTCGACTCCGAGCTTCTTTGCCTGCAGGGCTGACAAAATATTGTGTTCATCATCATTAGTTGCGGAAATAAAAGCATCACACCTTTCCAGCTGTTCCGCTCTGAACTGGGCTGGATCTGTTGGGTTCGTAGATAGGACAGTGTAGCGAGGGTTTTCTTCGGAAAACAGAAGAGCTTTTTCTCGATCTGGTTCAAAAATCCTGATTTCAAATCCGAGGCGACTTAGGTCAGCAATTAGCCATTCAGTGAGCGGAGTTGAACCTAAAATGGCAATATCTTTTCTTGTTAGACTTTTGCTTTGTGAAAATAATTTTTGTGTTTGCTTAAATTGCCCTTTGGTACTAATGATCGTGACGATGTCGCCTGCTTCCAGTCTTGTTTTTGCATCAGGTATAAATGCCTGAATGCCTTGTCTGCTTACTACTGCGAGTCTAACTCCAAAGGGTAAGTCCATTTCACTGAGCATGATACCTATGGATGGACTATCCTCAGGTACCCTATAGCGATGCATCTCCAATGAATGCCGGTCAAAATTTTCAACTTCTAAAACTGAGGGATCTGCCAAGTTTGCTACGATTCCTTCTGATGTTAGTTTTTCAGGGCAAATGAGGTGATCTATACCGAATTGTTGAATAAAACAGAACTTATCTTCATGGAGAAAGTCTTTGTCGTGAATTCTAGCAATGACTTTCTTAGCACCTTTTCGTTTAGCGATTGCAGCAGTCAGAAGGTTTACTTCGTCGCTATCAGTTGCGGCAATGAGGGTATCACAGGAGTCTACTCTTGCTTTCTGGATTGTATCGGGAAGGCAACAAGATCCAGCAATACTTGTAATATCAACATTCTCTTCGATTGCCTGAAGTTTTTTGCTAGAAATATCGACGACACAAATGTCGTACCCTTCCTTTGCTAGCACTTCAGATGCATAGCGGCCAATTTCTCCTGCTCCGCAGATTACTATGCGCTTCATGTTTACAGTCCATTTGGAAATTGATCGATTGAAATTAATTCATTGGCGCGTATTTCTTTAAAAGCTTGCATATAAACTTGAAGTATATCTAGGCAGTAGTGAAAACGTTTGATTGATTCCTTGATAATTGGATCCTGTGTATTCTGGTATTGAGAGCAAAAGTCTGACACTTTACGGATGATAAGATGGTCAGGAATATAGCACAAGCGGGAATTTTTATAGGAACTTGTTCTCATCTCATTGATAGGGTAGCTTCCCCCTATTCCTGTTGAAATGCTAATGAGTAGTGCAGGCTTATGAGCGAGGCACTTGTTATCACAATAAAGAAAGAAGTTTTTCAAAGCCGGAGAGGCCATACCATGCCATTCAGGGGTAATGACCACTAGGGCATCACTAAGATTTAGTTGTTCTTGAATAGGCTCCCATAGCTTTTTGAGTTGAGAGTCTTGTTCCCAAAAACCGTCATCCCATAATGGCAAAGGGTGATTTTCTAATTTCAAATGAAAGGTCTCATACTCCTTGTTTGATTTTTTCAAGTGAGCATCTACAAGGTCGCCTACTTTTGCACTATTTGAGACTTTTCTTTGACTACCGCTGATGATCGTGATTTTCATGGGAGACCCCTTTGGTATACCGGTTGATGGGCAAATTAGAGTGAACTCTGGTTTGATCCCGCATTGTTTCAACAAATAAACTTGCTACTCGTTTGGCGGATTCTTTATCATTTGGGTAGTCTAGGCACTGATAAAAGTTGCTGAGTGTCTCTAGCTTTTTAATCTCAAGGGTATGCATTTTGTGCGCTAATAGGTGACCTAAAAAGAAAAGAGAATAACCCCTCAAGAATCGGTCAAGGTTTTTGCTACTAAATTTCCAAGCTTTTTCAGTAAATTTAAAGTAACACGAAATAAAATTAGGTAAATCTCCCTTGTTATCATAAATTGCGGACTCAATATCGCAGATCGATTTGAGCCCAACAAAGCTAAGAATCTTAATGAGGTACTCAATAAAGAATTTATTATCCTCCAAGCAGATTCTTAGTTCTTGAGCTAGCAAGCTGTCTAATTCATCAACTACAGAGCTATCTATGAATGAAGACAAAGATAAAGCGTCGATGGTGACTGTTTGTGACTTCTCAGCAATGCGAGTGCTTAGGTCTTGTTCATAAGACTTCAAGTATTTTTTTATTGCGACGAATTCTTCATCAGCTATCTCTAGTAGTCCTGCGAGACGCGAAAATCTCCTTCGGATGTGGCTAGGAACGCTCTCTTCTGACTTGTAGCCAAGATCATGCTCAATCTCAGCCCAGGCATGCTGCAGGATGGTACGAATTTGAATTTCAATGGGAACCCCTTGGAGCTGAGGTGGTGCAGCCACCTTTGATGGCAGAGTGACTACATAATGGAGTGAGTTGTATCCAAATTGGGAACTATCTAGGATTCGGCGTTTATCTATGGAATGGGTTAAGTCCACCTTGAAGTTTGCCTCTATGACAGAAGCTATTTGCTCGATGGCATCTTCAAAATAAGTCACCACCCTTAAAGCGCATATATCTTTGATTTCATGAATTTTTTCATAGGTTTTATCTGGCCTTGCGACTTTTGCCTTTAGACTTTCGGCAGCCTTGATACGGCTAGTTAGGCTATGTACTTTGAGATTGTTGTGCTTCAACAAAGACCCAAGGTAATCTGAAACAAAAGACTGAAGCTGTTGATAGAGTGAAAAATTTTTACTGTAATCATCTATAATTACGTCCGTTTTCAAAACTAACAACCTTTCGTTTCTGGATTTTGCTTACCATAACCAAAGCGAGGTTTAAAACGTTTAGCATTAGATGCCGAGTTTAAGACAACTGCGGAAAAAATCAAGCTTGGAGCTGTGCTTGTATTGTCACCAGATCATCCATACCGGACTATATCAAAAAATGGTGAGTAAATATCGCCATATGTTTGTCCGCGCTTACCATCTTGTTCTTGTGTTCCTAACAGCAAATTTAAGCTCGTGCATACCGTATTCGATCCTGCAGCGTCAAGAATTTCAAGATAAAGACAAAGTTGCAATAAGTTGTGAGTGGATTAACAAAGGTATTCATTTCGATAGACTCGTTTTTTGTGAGTCAGAACTTCAATACATGGTATTATTTCACCAAGAACCTTGGCTTTCTTATGAAAAAGAACACTTTCAAAGGTACCTTAGCTACCTGTTGAAAGCGTTCTTTAAAAAAAACCAATTAGATCTTAACAAGTTTCAGTTTTCAAAAATTCATATTTGGATTCATGCACAAACTTTCTCTCCTGAGAATGTTACATTTTTTGTGCAAATCTCAGACCTTTTAGTTCACCTACCCCTTCTACCGAAGAATTGGAAGATTGGTATCCAAAATAGCTTTTATCTTTTAGGTGGTTCAGGCGGATTCCCCTATGCCGCTAGCAAAAAGCTATCTTTGCTTGATGTAGAATTGAAAGGAAATTCTCAAATAGAAAGGTTCACAGAATTTATTCATAAAGAATTTCCTAATACTACGATCCTCAAAACAACATTTCCGATTATTCGTCTTCAAGTACCTGTTTTCTTGGAAGCTTCCATAGGCTCTAAGATGTATCATCATCCTGGTGGAAAAAAATTAATTAAGGATATTAGGCCAGTATCGGGACCAGGAGTGAAGTTTGGAGATCTCAAAAGAGTTAGTCATTTTAGCTTGTATCTTTCTAACAAAGAGAAAAATCTAGGGCTCAAAAAATCAGAGTCATCAAAGTCTCGATGAGCAGAGGATCCATGTTCTAGAGACTGGAAAGCAATTAATCTGACAAATAAGAGTAGGCTTACTAGTATAAGTAACTTAAAATATGGCGGATTGCTAGATTAAGTGCAGAAGAAAAAATTCCATCGCTTCGGAAGGCGGATTTAGTTTAGTCTATGAGGCTAATCTGCTTGCAAGAAAGGGGTATTTATGTCTGCCAATCTGACTTATGAGCAAAGGTATGAG
>JBGCDR010000246.1:0-4912 GCA_045105515.1 Oligoflexales bacterium | reverse complement strand
ATTATGGAAGAGCAATCACAAAAACGGAGGAAAAGTTTCATGACAACCTAAAAATAATCGGGCAATACTTAATTTAAAAACCCTTAAAATTACAACGATAAATCCCGCCAATCAGTTATTGAAATTCCTATACATTAAAGGTCCGAGCATCAGGACTACAAGTTTTACAAGGCCTAGCCAGTGAAATGTTTGACTTGCCATGCAATATAAAAAATAAGGAACCATCAATGTGATTCCTAGGTATAAAATATCAAAAGGTTTCCTTCTAAGATGTTCCTGCAATGACTGCATCGGATGGTTAAATAGTAGTGCTAAATAGAAGAAAAGATACGGAGAAACAGCGCTCACTGCTAAAATAGATTTGAAAAGCGGTTCCCCAATGCGATTACACCATATACTTAAGCCAATAATAGTTGAAATCGTTGTGATACTGATAAGAATCAGAGATTTCAAATTTGCACGTAAGTATTCTCTAATCATCAGTTTCCTTGGTCACAATAGCTAGTGCTTCCTCTTCATTGTCATCGGAAACATAAACTTCAACTCCTTGGGTAAGTGCAAGCCCAGGATGCATTCCACCTTCATCATCGGCGCTGATAGTTGCAGAAATTCCACAACTTTCTAACTTGGATCTAATAATTTCGGCCTCAATTCGATTATTGCATGTTGCTATTTTTTTCACCTGTTAATATCCCTTATTTTAGATACTGAATCCAATATTTAGGCTTAAAGCCCTTTCAAATGGCTCTGTCTCTGGAAATTTGTAAAAATAGAAACTGTATTCAGCAATCGCGTAAATGTTGTATGAAAATTTAACTCCGAAGCCAATTCCTGCTGTAGGTTTGTAAGTTATAGGAGGTTCTTCATGTAGTATCTGAGTGTCATTTTCAAATACTTTTACTATTCTTTGTCTAGCTGTAACTCCAGCTTTGGCCCTAGCAATAAATATTGAAAAGGATGGGTCAAATGAAAAGGTCAATGAGGCACGCGTGTCTGTTTCTTTTTTCTTAACTTCTTTTGTTTCTGCATTTGGGTCTACATTTAAGTCTGATTGAATATCAATTTCATCATATTCGTCGATAATTTCTCTGTCGGTGCTGGTGGTAATAGTGAAGCTTTCACCGACAGATGCTGTTATTTTTAAAAGATTTAAAAAACTCAGTCCAGCCCTTATGCCTTTTTCCTCACGATTTTTTATCTTCTCTGTCTCCGTCCCTTCATCTCGATTGGGATCGAGGCTTTTGGTTGAGCGATAGCTATAATAGGGCTCAAACATGATTCCAGCATAAGATTTGCTGCTGTACAACACGGCAAGAGCAGCAATAAAACATATGGATGATTTATAGGTTGTCATATTCGTACCTTAGTTTGATGGATTTAAACGTGTTATCGACAGTTCTCAAAATTTTCTGAGGTTTGGGGAGTTTTGGTGCGTAAAGCTTGATCCATTTTACATATTTTTTAGGAACATGGATGTAGAATGAGAATAATATTATACTTAATAATATTAAGATATTGCCCTGTAAATACACTTATATTATATAAGGCTTATATACGTATATTATAGGTTTTAGCAAATTGAGTAAAAAGCCGTAAGTATAGGTAACCTCTCTAGAATCACAACTCCCCCCTTTACTGGGGGGAAGAGTGCAAATCCTAAAAATTCAGATGAAGTTTATCTTTAGCTAATCCTGTGATCGATAATAGAATGATTTTTTTAAGGAAGCCATCCACCTAAGACAGCATTCAATCTACCACTTTGGTAGGCAAAGTATATGACGTAGATCCAGCTTAAAAATCCATGGAGGATGCTCCAGAGAATGCTCTTATTTGAACTCCAGCTCAATATCATAGCTAATACGGATCCGAATCCAATCCCATTCTTTACAATTTTATTTTGGTAAAGTTTAACTTTATAGTCACCCAAAGTAGTACTCTTTATTTAAGCGTGTGAGAGAATTAATAGTATTATTCTAGCATCAATGGCCTTCACAATCTTAGAAATTTCAGATATTGTCCTGCCTCTCTCTGATACTACCTTGGCGATAGAGTAGACTTTAGTTTTTTGACTACATAATTCATAGATGGCTATCTCATGCCACCAGAACTACCAACGCCACCACGCCCATCTGAACCCCCAATACTTGTCATTGTATTAGCTGGAGGAGTCTTCCTAATCGGTCTGTTTGTAGGCGCATAGCCTCTAATAGTAGGCCTCAGAGTTGGTCTGTTGGTTTAATTATCTTTAGAGCATCCACATGGTTCTTGAACAAACCACTGTACCGCATCGCATTGATGATTTCGGATAAAATCTCCTTTGATTCCATGATAGTATAGTTGCCTACAACTAGCTACTCCTTCCCAATATAGGCTTGCAATCACCATTGCTGGGTTTCCTGGAAAAGATCCATCTAGGCAAACGTCACATGGATCATATGGTCCAACATATTTAGGAGCAGGTCTTGGTGCCATTGTGAAGACTTCCGGATCAAACTCAGGGTCACAGCAGGTTTGATGATATTTATCATACAATCTCTTGCATTCATTGCTTCCTGGAGTTGAATCATTGTTGTTATCTGCCATTTCAAATAAAATGTCTGTACAAGTGGTGCCAGATTCGTCCACCAACAAACCATATCTATCATCTACTAGAGGTCCACATTCATCACATAGACAACATAAATCTTCATTACTTTGAACTGGATAGATAACATTATTTAGCAGTAGTATTGAGCTGAAAGCAAGTTTAGAAAACTTCCCTAGATTTAAATTATTTGCTAGATTTACTCCGGAAATTGTAAGCAATCCGGTAGTAATGGAAATTAGATACAATTTTTTAAATTTCTTAAAATGCATACCTTTTTATCCATCGATTTGGGTTTAAATATAAAACGAAAATTAGGCTGCACGAATGCTGATACGATTAAACACCAGCATACGAGGTTTAAGATTAATAACCACTGGTTTATTGAATGTCAAAAAAAACTTAGGAAAAATTATGAATATTGGTATAAATGCCGGTATCTATAGGTCTATTTTAATGACGATATATAGTTATACTGTTATTTTCTTTGGTGTTTAAACCCTACAGATGATGTTCTTTGAAACATTCTGATTTTTTATGGTGTAATTATAAACGAGTAAAAGGTATCTTAACATTATTGATGATTGAAGTTTTAATATATAAGAACAAGTTAAAATGGGCTTATGATGAATTATTTATTTCAAAAGGTTCATCTCTTTTACTATAATTGCTGGGCGAGACTGCCGTTCAATATTTGGTAGGTAGATAAGTTCCCCCAAAACTTCAAAGGATAAGCCACTAGATAGCTCAAGATTTTCCAAGGTTTTTAGTTCAAGAATGAGTTCGTAGGAACCAACATTGCTTATTAGCTCCACCCCTGTAGTTTCTCCTCCTATAGCCACTACCCCAGATATTAGCGTGCCTTCGGCGAATATTTCTGTTAGGACACTATCTTTAGGTATGCATAAGCCAGCTCTTTTTTCGTACCTATATGAATCAGAACAAGCACATATACTCGCATTGCCCCATGCATTATAATCCATCGAACACATTCCAGTTGGATAAATACCCTGTGGTTTTAATTCATTCTGAGAATAGCTAGAAATTGGCAGAAAAAAAATGCTTAACAGGATTATACAGAGATACTTATACATACCAACCCCTCGTCGTGGTCTAAGTTTAATGTCTTTTACATGCTATAGCAATTTTAGGCATTGCTGTATATATTTGGTTTTTTATCTTGTGTTAACCCAGTTATTTTAATCCTATATAAAATTCTTAAGATGGCCATCGAACAATGAAACTATTTTATGCCATCATGTCCTCTCCAACTGACTCGACCAGTTAAAGCAGAAAATAATGTCAAACTGTAAATAAATGGTAAATAACTTAAGAGGGGTAATCTCATCTTCCGAAGGACGTGGTAATATTCTAAACTAGATTTAGAATATTAGGTAGCTCTTTATTAGCTTTATCTGTGTATCGACAAAGTGATTTTTTTCGGTCAATTTTGGCAATTCGATGCTTTTTAATATTGATTTAACTTTATTGTCAGAAATATTTTCGAAAATAAAATGGGAGAGTATACTATGGATTTCTTTAAATTCATCGGAATGCCTGATTGTAAGTGTCCCTATCTGGTATATCGTAAATACAGATTTTAAGGTTTTAATCAGAGTTTGGTTACAATATTCTAACTCGTTTATAAAATAATCTAAATCTCGATTTAATTTGCTCCAAACTTGCTTTCCAATTTGATAATCGAGGGAATCCTTTAATTCAGTTAAGACTTTAAACAAGCTTTCATTTCCGACTTCGTTTGCGACATACTTTCCGACTTGTTTGCCAACATGGTTTCCGACCTGCCCCCAGAATAGAACTCTAGATAGCTCTCTTACATGGTTTTTATCTAAGTCCAGTAAATTTCCAACTTGAGCCTCAACTTGAGGTAAGATTTCGCACCAAATAATTAACTCAAGTAATATTCCTGCCAATTTTTGATGAGAATCTTGAAATGATGGCAAGGAGACAATCAATTTGTCGATTTGGAAAGTCTCTTTGTAAAATAATTCGAAAACTCCTTCTATATTTCCTGTTTGGAAGGGAAACATATTCACTAAAACTCTTAGAAAATCTGATGGGTCCTCCTTTAGCATAAAATCTATGTTTTCTACCTTTAAGGCTTGTGTTTTTTCAGGTAGATCTAAAAAATTTTCTAAGGTGTACTCATCGGTATCAGTTGCTCCGTAAGTAGTGTCTGGTCGGAAACTAAATTCTTGCCTTTGCAACTCAGTTTTTTTTATCGCGGTTGAAATTAATTTTAAAAAATCTTCTTATTTTCCAGTGATAAGTGAAAAATACCATATTTTCGGCAATTAAATATCTTCG
>JBGCDR010000245.1:0-2744 GCA_045105515.1 Oligoflexales bacterium | reverse complement strand
ATACGAGCTTGTTCTCCGTGACTGGAGTTCAGACGTGTGCTCTTCCGATCTAATTTTGATATAATTTTCATGGGGTGCACGCACCTCATTTTGAAATAATTTTCATGGGGTGCACGCACCTCATTTTGATATAATTTTCATGGGGTGCACGCACCTCATTTTGATATAATCTGAGACAAATTATATTCCTAGCGATCTATCCATCTGATATCAAAAGATATAATTTTTATTTAACTGCATAGCAGCCTCCCATTTGAATCCTTACTCAATATTTCTCAGTTTTCTTTTCAGCAAATTATCTAGCGCTTTTTGGAACAGGCTTAAGACCTTATCAACTCTCGATAATCATCTAGCAAACCGAGAAACACTTTATAGTCACTGTCATTCCAATTAACAATAGCCTCCTTCAAACTGAACTCTTTATTACCCCACCCCAAATGAAACAGAAATCCATGAGCAGCACTTTGACTCTTATTCATGCTCCTTGGATTTATATCCTGGCAACATGGGAACTCCGCGACTAAATCTCTTATTATCTGTGCTAATTCTTGATCCATTACTATTCCTCCTTTGATGGATACATACAAAAGAAGAAACAAAATTCCAAAGGACATCGATGCGTCGCGACTAGAAAACCCTAGATCTCGCCATACTTAACTGATATTAGTGTACTCGTTTACTAGTGTTCGATGTATACCTTTATAGAGGAGGAAACATGAAAAACTGCCTGAACGTTCCTGAAGAAGTACTCGAATCAATGCTGATAATTGCATGGGAGTTCATGGATCGAGACGATTATCGAGAAAAAATTGGTGGCACAAATTGGATGAGCCCTGGTGAAGCAGGCCCAGCTTGGCAAGAGGTTAGAGCTTGTTTTGAAAGAGTTGCTGGCAATGTACATCAACCAAGACCAAAAGAAGCTGTTGAAAAAATAATTCCAATCCTTGAAGCAAATGGACTAATGCTAAACGGATCACAAATCACAAGGCAAGCTGGGTGATGGGGAGTTGCCTGTCAACCAGCCTATCGTATTGAGTTCTAAAAATCAGTCTCCCGGTTTAAAACTCCCACCAAACCTGGGTATAAAAAGAGCGATAGGTAGGTTTGAAAAAATATATTGAGCCTACCATAATGAAGACGAAAGTTTAGTGTCGATCTTTCTTTGAAAGTTGAAGGAATGCGAGAAAATGAAGGATTTTAAGAATATACTGGTTGCAGTTGAACTTACCCAAGAAGTTGATGAGAGGATTATTAACAAAGCTGTAGGATTGACCAAGAATGAAAATGAAAGCCTACACCTGGTACATGTAACTGAAGAAGCCTACACTCCATCGCGTTTTGCCAAATCACTTCATGAATATGAGGCAGGTATTAGGAGAAAAATGTCTGAACTAGGTACTAAATTTAATGTAAGAAAGATGAATCAATTTGTTAAAACTGGCAATGTAGAAAAAGAGATCTTTAAACTACTTAAGTTTATCGATGCGGATTTGTTGGTATTAGGTAATCACGGTAGACACGGGATTGAGAGTCTATTTAGAGCCAATCATGCAACAAGCTTATTAAAAGACGCCGACTGCGATGTTCTCGCAGTAAAGGTAGCTTAAGATAGCGTGCAAGATTATTTATGTAGTCAAAGAAGGGTGAGGAATGGAAAACAGCACAAACATACTGGTCGCATTGGAGCTCATCCTAGAAATTGATGACAAGATTATGCACAAAGCCTTAGATGCAGCTAATAAACAGAGCGCTAATTTGAATGTCGTCCACGTTATTGATGCTGTAGGTGAGCATGGTATGGTATCACCTGAATTTCTTTCGCAGGATTTTGAAGAGCGTCAGGATGATGCAATAAAAAAGATTTCCGAACTAGGTTTTCAATTCAAAGTACCAAAGGAAAATAGATTTGTGAAGGTTGGTGGTGTAAAAGAGGTTATGGTAGACCTTATAAGGAGTATTGATGCAAGCTTATTAGTGGTTGGTAATCACAGCAGGCATGGCTTCGATACATGGTTTCATTGGAATCACACGATCAACCTGGTAAAACATATCGACTGCGATGTGCTTGCCGTAAGGGTTTTTTAAGGAAGGAATCTAGTACTAAATTTTCACAAATTAGGACGTGGGTAAATGAGATACTGAAACCCCGGACTAGCCTTGATGAATCGAAGTGATCGTTCTAAGTTGGTAGTCGTTATCTCATTAACTTTTCCTAACGCCTGATAAATGATTTTATACTTTTTTTGTAGTGGATTCTCTTTTAGTGTCCTCAAATAAGCACCAACTTTATCTGATGCATTTTTCAGCTTTGCGATAGGGTTTGCGTCCCCTCCCCAAGCACGCTCGTGTCTACGAAATCTCTCGTCTCCAAGTTCGACTCCTTCATTCGTGACTCGCTTGCCCCCCTAAAGGAGGGGGTTTGAACCATTAAGGAAGCCTCAGAAAAATTCCTACCGTCATTTTTCTTCACGCAATGATCAAAGGTAAATCCACAAAAGAAGTGGCCAGTATCGCACAGGTTGCCACCGAAAGCGTTAGAAGATGGGTCAGAGACTTTCTTCTGAGGCGCATGAAATGCTTTGTTTTTAGAAAGTCTCCAGGACGACCTAGAAAGCTAAGCCATTCAATGCGGCGACAGCTCGCCGATATCCTCGAAAACTCTCCTGAAGAGCAAGGTTACCTCACCGCTTGCTGGACTTGCGCCCTCGTCCAAGACCTTATAAAGAAAAAATTTGGCATCCTCT
>JBGCDR010000244.1:0-8996 GCA_045105515.1 Oligoflexales bacterium | reverse complement strand
GAGGGCCAGGCTATTCAGACATTAAAGCCCTAAAAATATACACTATTTAATCGTGGAATGAACCTGGCAAGTAAACGCTGATTGCAAAGACAGTCAAAATCCTTATGCAGCAAGGCTTTCAACTATTGATCCGCATTTCATATCGAGTCTTATATTTTTCATAGTCATTTTTTAAACGACTTACTTGCTCACTCAACCAACTATAGCTTGTTTTTTCAAGGTACTCATTGTGATTTGTGGAAGCTTCATAGGCAACCGTACCTGAAATAATGAAATAAGCTTCGTATCCCCCAGCATAAAAACATAATATAAGTGCAAGCTTTGTACGATAAGCTGCATGAAGAGCTGAAAATCCCAAAACCATTAGAATACCACCTCCTGCTATCAATCCAGGGCTAGAAAAGCCACTTGCTTGATAGAGCTTGACTGACTGGTGCCAAAGAAGACCACCAATTGCGATTGCCATGGTTGTCAAAGCAAGAAAACTTGGTAATCTGCGAGCTAGCTTTTCTCCGTCAATACTGAGTATCACTTTTTTGAATCCGTCCCACGGTGTTTTTCTCCTTAGAGGTTCCATGCCGATGGGGCTATTGGCGAGTTGCATCTTGGTACTGCCTCCAATGTTCTGATTAATCTTCTTTGAAAACACTTTTGCTTTGACTTCGTCTGTAAAAGGCGCAGCTTGTGACCCTTTTCCTTCACTATGCTCAAGTTGGGGTCTCTGAACGGATACTTGAGCAGAATCAGAGTCCATCATAGATCTCTTGCGAATCTTAGCCCTTCGATCATACCCCTTCTGTCGCAGAGATTTCAGATGCTGCTTTTGCTCAGATGATAGTGAGTTTTGCTTCAGAAGGTCAGTCAGACGTTTTATAAGATCCTCCAGATCTGTGAGTGTCTGAGCCTGCTCAATCTTGTTTTTCAGATATCTGACCACATCTGAAAAAGTCTGGCCATTGCCAAGGTGATCTGACTCAGATGCTACTAAATGAATTCTAGACACTTATAACCCCCTAATCTGATTTAATATCTGATCTGACCACAGGTCAGATCTTGTAGAAAAGATCTGATTAAATTATACCCAAATTGGGTATAAATATTCAAGTCGGTCAGATAGATATTTATTCCCAGAATGGGTACAATCTGATTATTGGCGGAAGATTAATCCAAAAGGAGATTTATGCAAGACGAAGAGAAAAGACCAGTAGGTCGGCCTGTATTGGCTCCTCCACCATGGGGGCCACTTTTTGAGAAGGTTGGCGGCCATGCTAAGCTTGCTGATAAATTTGGTGTCGCCAAATCCACAATAGGTAGATGGGCGACTGGCGAGAGTCGTGTTCCTAAGATAGCGAAGCAAGAACTACTCAGATTATGTAAGCGCTATGAAATTACCGATGGAATAGAAGTATTTGGGAGTAAATAGTAGAGAAAATTTAGCCTTATAGTTGGTAATTAGGCAGCCAAACCCTTGGCTGCCCACGACCACACGCAAAGATTTGTACAACACTATACATTTACCTTGCAATCAATAATTACATTTATTCTAGATAGTTACCCTCTTTTCCTAAAAAGGGTAATTGTGGTTATGTACCAATTACAACTGACAAATCAGACAAAATGCTTTAAGTCCTTTAAAAACTTGAGATATAAAAAACTGATTGATTCTGACATAACTTTACATAGAGTCCCAAACACTATAGTAAGCCTCGGAATATTTTCACCAAATGTTCAAATGATTTGGCGAACTCGCAATTTGACAAATCAGTTACTTTTTTCAAACTTTATTGCCAATTCTGCTTTTTGGAAGCTTTATAAGGAAGACCGTTCCATCTTGCTTACTAGATTGACAAGAAATTGATCCACCATGTACTTCAATAAATTTTTTGCATATTGCTAAACCAAGACCATTTCCTGAGATTTTTTTTGTATAAAATTCTTTAAAAAGCTTTGGTATTTCAGAAGGTGGAATATAAGATCCGGTATTGTGAACGCTAATCTCAATCTGATTTAAAGATATTGAACCATCAACTGTGATAGAACCACCGATAGGTGTTTCATGTAAGGCGTTATCTATTATATTAGAAAAAACTCTTTTAATTTTGATTTCGTCTAGCTCAATAGCTCCAATCTTTGTAAGTTTGTTCACAAACTTGATTCTGTTGCTATTGTGAACGTTCAAAACTTTAAGAATCTCTTCCACTAACTCGAAAATATTGACTAACGAATTAGATAATTTTATTTCTTTTCTTTGTCCAATAAATAGCATTTCATTAAGGATAGATTTAACATGATCCTTAGATGATTCTATCTCTTGTCTCGCACTTGGTGCTAATGGTGAACCGGAAGCCGCAAGTTTGAAGTAGAGTTCAAATAGAGTAAATGGCTTCAAAACATCATGAGCAATCATCTGAGTAGCCTGGGTTAGGCCTTTAAGCCGCTCTTTCTCGAACATCGCTTTCTGTGATAAACTTTCAACTTTCCTTCGGCTCAATTCTAATAAATTTCTCATGGTTAGAGAAATTGGTACTGCTTGAACTATAAAGATAATCTTCACCGCATTTGCGGTCAAAAATTGAAACGGAATTAAACCGAGCTGGGATAGGACATATGTGACGATAAATATGTTGTCAATTAATAAAATCAATGAAAGTTGTTTTGAACCTGAAATACCCTTTCTTATGGCTAAAAGGGAAATAAACAGCAGCCACATGGCTAAAAGTGTACCCATAAAAAAATATAATTTTAGAGTTGCCTGATAGCCTAAAAGGTATATCCCAGGTAAGAAAATTAAAAATAAACTACCAAAAAAATTAGTAATACGACCAGCAGCCCTAAAATTTTTGTTTACTTTCAATATATATTTTACAGTGCCAATGAGGGAAAGGTAGCTAATTGTGAGCAGAAAGATATTCATTGGCTTTTGTATAAAAGGATACTTTCCCCATATAAACTGGTAAGCTAATCCATCAATGGATAAATTCAATAGTAAAAAAGATAGTACAAATACAAACCACCACCACAGCCCAAAACTTTGCTCATTCCTAAAAAAAACAGGCAACACCAAAGCCCAAATAAGAATAGCTATCATAATCCCATAGATTGTGAATAGCATTGTATATTCGTAAAGACTTGTATTGAAGAAATCCTGATGAGTAGTTAATTTAATTGGAAACCTTAAGGAAGTTTTCATATCAATTCTTAGCAGATATTCACCCTGTGTAATTGGAATGGCTAGCTTGCGGTAAAGAAATGATCGATCTGCAAATGAGAAACGATCTCCCCATTGTCCTACCTTAGAATAATCATTGTTTGAGAGGTGATACAGGTCTAATTGTTCCACTCCGTAGATATCAAATAAAAGGAGGTCAATGTTATCCTCTTTTGGAATTTTAAGTTTAGCCCACCATATGGATTTTGAATATCCCCCAGGATTGCTTGGCATAGACGTGAACGTCTCAAGAAAACATCGTCAGGCTTTTTGGTGCTGCTTTTGTCCTCAAAAAAAGAGATCTCAGAAGCTCTGGCGGATGAAAAGAATAAAGAAAAAAGTACAGTAATAAAGACTAGTCTAAAAATCACAGTTTTTCCACGATATCATTTAGTTCGGATGGCTTGTCAACAAGGTGGTCTGGGTTGTATTCTTCAAGTAGCTTTTTCGAATTCCATCCCCATGAGACTGCAATTATGGGAATATTTGCTTTTTTCATAGCTTCAATATCTCTAGCTTCATCGCCTATATATAATGCATTTTTGATTTCTTGTTGCTCAATCACTTTCTCGATCAACTTATCTTTGCCAAAAAGACTTGAGCCTGAATATATGTAGTCAAAAGAGTGAATATCATTTAGTTTCAAAAATTCATCTACCAAATCTACGCTATTAGAGGTCATGATCCCCAATGTATAGCCCTTGTTCTTTAGATTAATCAAAACGTTCTTAATATCATCAAATGCTTTGATTAGTTTTATATTCTTTTTCATTTCTTGCTTAAGGTCTTTAGCAAGAAAATATAATTGATACCACTTTACTCCTGCCGTATCTAAAACCTCTTTCATTGAATAGTCTTTTGACCATTCTAGAGATACTTTGTTAATACCGTATTCGTCAGATAGTTTATTAAGCTCCTGGACTGCTAAGGAATGAGTATCAGCAATCGTGCCATCAAAATCGAAAATTAAATGCATGTCATTACCTTGAAAACTCGAATCACTACCTTTTTTTTCTAACTCTTTATATGAATAGGAATTACATCCAATTAGAATGATTTGGACAAAGATTATGTAGATTGCTTTTTTCATAAAATATTTCCCTATTTAGACTTAATTTTTTATAGTTACCTAAGGTATATATTTTGTAAATTGCTTGGGTTTCCTACCTGAAAAAGTACTCAATGTCCACAAAAAATAAAATCAATCAGCAATTACTGGGGATTATCAAAATCCCTGTTCTGTCTATATTTCGTCAAAGTTACATCTGGTGTTTCGCTATCTCTAACAAGTTAAAAATAATAATAATTTAATTGACGAGATGTCTTTTGTCAGTTCTGCGAGTGGAATTGTTGGGAAGACGAGTTCTTTTGAGTAAACCTTCAATCATCTCAGACATCCAGACCTGTTCTTCCTCTGGAAGACTATTTAGCCTTTCGGTGAGTGTTTGCATTCTGGTGCTAACGTCTGATGGTTTCCTTGAAATCTCATGAAGCTCAAGTTCTTTTTCTGCTTCCCTGACCATATCACCCATGGAAACAGGCAAGCCACGACATACCTCATACAAACAACGGAAGGTAATATCCCTAGAAGGGTACTTTTCTACCTTCGCTACAATGCCTTGATTTTTTCCGATGGCTTCTGCAAGTTGTCGCTGGGTCAACCCTCTTGCCATCCTTACGCGGGCTATATTCTCGCCGACTCTTTTTAACAAAGCTTCATAGTCACCGAAGACCTCACTAGATTTACCCATTACTTGCCTCCTAAGCCAAAAACAAAAATTCTGGGATACTTGACTCGATTGTAACAGTGGAGCGACCATCGACATTAGTATCGCATTTAACAACATCAAATAACAATCATGAAATGGAGGCAAGAGTTCAAAATCACGAGAAAAATGGCCTAGAGTGTGCCTTTTCGTTTGCGAAGCGAGGTTGGCCAGTTTTACCGCTACATTACCCACTGCAAAATGGTGAGTGCAGTTGTGGAAAGAAGGACTGTTCTAGAAATGGTAAACACCCCATGACAAAAAATGGTCTTAAGGATGCAACAAGTGGTAGTCAATTGATTCAGCAGTGGTGGATGAAATCTCCCAAGGCAAATGTGGGTATCCT
Source organism: Oligoflexales bacterium (assembly GCA_045105515.1). Classification (GTDB taxonomy): domain Bacteria; phylum Bdellovibrionota_B; class Oligoflexia; order Oligoflexales; family Bog-1112; genus JABSRF01. The sequence goes on along the minus strand of JBGCDR010000244.1, from coordinate 3,676 downwards.
GACTGGGAAAGCGTCCGGGCTTGTCGTTTTAGATGTAGACCCTCGTCATGGTGGAGATCAATCCCTTTTAGAAATTGAGCAAGAGTTTGGAAGCCTTCCTTCGACTTTAAAGGTAAAAACAGGAGGGCAAGGTTGGCATTATTATTTCAAGCATCCTGGTACTAAAATTTCTAACAAAACCAATATAAGACCCGGATTGGATATTAGGGGTGATGGAGGCTATGTAGTAGCACCCCCTAGTAAGCATGCAAGTCTGCAAGACTATAAGTGGGTCGAAAACAATGCTGAAATTGCTGATTTGCCTCTTTGGTTATATGAGCTAATCGTAGGGAATTCCTATTCAAATTTGCCATCCAAAACTGAAAACCCTGGATTTGCCCCAGGCTGTCGCAATTCATCTTTAACTAGTGTCGCTGGTTTTCTCCGTAATAAGGGATTGGATAGTTCTGCCATTGCTAATGCACTAGAAGCGCTCAATGAGAAATTATGCGATCCTCCCTTACCCAAATCAGAATTAGCGCAAATCTTAAAAAGCAATAATCGATACAAAGAAGCAATATGGCCTGATCCCATAGATCTTCCCGAAAAAGTCATAGTTCCAGAAATGTCTGAAGCAATGCTTCCTGATGTTCTTCGTAATTGGTGCGTTGATATTGCTGATAGGATGCAAGTTCCATTGGAATTTGTTGCAGGGCCGTCGATTGTAGCAATCGCAGCTATGATAGGACGAAAAATAGTTGTTTGCCCCAAAAGTGAGGATGATTGGCAAATCGTTCCAAATTTATGGGGTTGTTTGATTGCCCCTCCTGGGTCAATGAAATCACCAGCTATGTCAGCTGTGCTTAAACCAATACAGCAACTTGCAGTAAAAGCCAGAGAAGATTTTTTATCAGAAAATAAGAGAATCCAATCAGAAAAAGTAGTTGCAAAAGCTGAAATAGATGCACTCAAAGATGCTTTGAAATCAGCTGTAAAACAGGGAAATCAGACCATTGTAGAGGAAAAGAAACAGCAGTTAACAGATGCTGTGAAAGCGTTTGACGACCAATTTGAAATCGTTAGCAAAAGATTCATGATGAATGATCCAACGATTGAAAAACTCTTGACGATCCTTGAAGAAAATCCACAAGGACTACTTCTGTATAGAGATGAGCTAGGTGGGTGGATCGAAACTATGTATAAATCTGGTCGTGAAGGTGATCGTGAATTCTTTTTAGAGTCTTGGAATGGAGATACCCCTTATTCTATGGATCGAGTGGGCCGAGGAAGCGTATTTGTAGATGGTCTGTGCCTTTCTGTGCTTGGTGGGCTTCAACCAAAAAAATTTGAATCTTATGTATCTTCGGTTGTGAAAGGAGGTAAATCAGATGATGGTCTCTTGCAAAGATTTCAAATCCTTTTATTTCCCGATAAAAAAAGAACCTGGAAACGCATTGACAGAAAGCCCAATAGTGAAGCAGTCAAGAATATTGACGAAATCTTTGAAAAGATCGCTCAAATCCCAAACCCTAAAAGGGAAGATGGTCAAGTAAATCGATTTTATGTTCGTTTTTCCGGTAGTGCTCAGGTTCTCTTCAATAATTGGATGGAAAACCATGAAAATCGTCTGCTAAGAAGCATGATGTCACATTTGCTAGAATCACATCTATCCAAATACAGGTCTCTGATGCCCTCACTGGCCCTCATATTCTCTGTTATTGATTCGTTCGGTCGAGGAGATTCCTTACCTTTAGCAATTGATGAAAATGCTACCAAAAGAGCTATCGAGTGGTGCAGTTTTTTAGAAAAGCATGCGAGAAAGTCATATGGAGACTTTTTGGAGCCAGAAACTGTTTCAGGCCGATTGCTATTGAGAAAAATTCAATCAGGTGCCGTTAAAGACTATGATCGATGCAGGGATATTTACCGCCATGGCTGGAAAGGGCTTGCTAGTCTTGATGAACTGAGTGCTGCGATTCAACGGCTATCTGAACACGGTTGGGTTAGAACTGAGATGTTGTCACCACCCACGGGAAGACGTTATGAAGTTCTAAGAATTCATCCAAGTTTGAGGTTGGCTCAGGGCTCACCGGCAAAGTAAACCCTGAACCTACTTAAAATAAGCTTTCCCCAGTCTATCATATATAAATCCAGCTCAAATGATGGATTTATATATGCCATTATACAGCCTAATAAAAAGCCGTATTTTTTTGAAATATTCAAAGCATAGCCTATTCCTCTTGACTTACATTAAACGGATGCGGTAATAATCCATTTAATGGAGACATAACCGGAGGGCAACATGACACGAAAACACCTCATCTTCGACTTTGACGGCACGGTAGTTGAATCTGGTCCTTTGATCTATAGTCATCTCTCTCAATACTCTAAGAATGACGACTTGAGCTGGAATGATCTAAGAAACCTACCCTCAAATGAGGTTGTAAGTGCTCTTGGTATCCCAAAGATGGATCTTCCAAAGCTAATTCTAAAAATACGCGATGACTTCAAATCAAAAATTGCTGACCAACCAATCGTTTCAGGAATAAAAGAAGCTATCACTGAGCTTAAAGAAAAAGGATTTGAGATTCATTTTGTTTCCTCAAATTCAAAAGAAAATATTGAGGAATTCTTGAAGCTTCATAATTTACGAGAAGCAATAAGCACAGTTACAAGCTTTTTTACTATTTTTGGCAAAGCCCATGGTATATCAAAAACTCTAAAAGAGTTTGATATTTCAACTGACTCAGCGGTCTATATTGCAGATGAAACAAGGGATGTCCAAGCTGCTGAAAAGGTTGGTATTCAAAGCATTGCTGTTACTTGGGGTTATAACTCAGAGAATCCGCTTAGGGAATATAAACCAAACTTCTTAGTTACTAGTCCAGAGGAATTGGTATCAATTTTATGCAAAGATTTAGGGTAAGGGTATTATTAGTCTTTATGATCTGGAGTAACGTTGCTTTCTCCTGGTATTACCCTTCTCATGATTTTTGTGCTGAAGACACCCAGATCTCTTTTTTACATGATCCAGATGGATCTTTATCTCAAGATGCAGTGCTCGAAAGATTGAGAGGCGCACCAAAGGTTTTATCACCACAAACATTTAGCTTTGGTTACACAAAAGGGAAAGTGTGGCTATATCTCAAGGTTGCGAAGGCAGAGGGTCTACAAAAATGCGTTCTGGAACTCGCAAATCCTCAACTTGATGAGATCGAGATATATCAATTTATTGGAGGAAAATCTTTTAAGGTGGCAAGCATGGGGGACCAGTTTTCTTTCACGGAGCGCTTCTACCGGGTCAGAAACTATGTTTTTCCATTCCAAGCTGACCAAAATCAAGAGTTTATAATTAGCTTACAAAGTTCTGCGACGATGACCGTTCCTGTTTCTATCAAATGGCGTGACCAATACGTGAATGATTCTTCATTAGATTATCTATTGTTGGGTCTCTTCTATGGCCTTATGCTTTGCTTTATTTTTGTTGGCATTCACAACTTAGTTTCGTTCCGGGAGAAGTCCTTTGGAATATATGCTTTATTTGCAATATTCCTTATGCTTTGGCGGATTGCTAGATTAAGTGCAGAAGAAAAAATTCCATCGCTTCGGAAGGCGGATTTAGTTTAGTCTATGAGGCTAATCTGCTTGCAAGAAAGGGGTATTTATGTCTGCCAATCTCACTTATGAGCAAAGGTAT
>JBGCDR010000243.1:0-3036 GCA_045105515.1 Oligoflexales bacterium | reverse complement strand
TGTTGATATTTTTTAGTTTCATGCCCACAGATTTCCTGAATTCATATGTAAATTCAGCATAATACCTAATCTGTGCGAAAATTGATTTTTAATATGTCTTCGGCTTGTATGACGAGTTTTTAGAGTTCAGTCAGTGCTCCATTATAGAGCCAATTATAATTGATGATACTGTAATGGAAGAAAGAATTGCAGCCAGATTTACCAGTGCTCTTTATATGTTTACCATTGCGAACGATAGCATCACGGAAAAAGGAGTACTAAAAGCTCAGCACTCTAACTATAAACCACAAAATCCTTGGTGGTATTATGGTGCAAATACTATTAAAAGAAGTGTAATTGCTGATAACTTTGTTTATGCCATCAGTAATTCTGGTGTCATCAGTGCTGATATGAATGATTTGGCAAAACCCTTGCAGGTTTTAACTTTTGCTAGCGAATAGATCCATGACACTCACTCACATTGTGCAGTGTATTCGCTTCAATTAGGGTAATCCGAGTTTTATCGGGTTACCCTTTTTTAATCGAAGAGTATTTTTTAGAAATACAAACCCATTGAATCGATGATATCAAGGAGTTCTTGACCATCGATTGACCTTATTCGTTTTTTCATGTTTTTGAGGGCACTTTTTTTGTCGCTTGTCATAGAAAAATTAGAAAGGATACTGAGCACATCATCTCCTGAGAGAATTGGCATTTTCCCTTCATCAACAAGCAATTCTAGTACTTCCAGTTTCTGTGAATCAGAGTATGAAGTAAATGCGTCTAAAACATCTTTGATTTCTCTCACTGAAAACTTTCCATAAGCTTTGAACTCGCGCTTGAAAACTTTTAGTTGATCCCAAGAGAAGGCTGATTTTATATTTTCAAGCATAGTACTCTTGTCATAGGCAGGCTTAACTTTAACGGCAGGTTCCGTATTCAGAGAGTCGAGAGCGATATTGAAAAGGGTTCCAATGATATTGAGGAGTGCCTTACCTAAGACTTTCTCAGGCTTCGCTTCTAGCTTACCATTGATGGTGTAGCTGTCATTGTTGCTATCTATGATAAACGCAATAGTGTCTGTGTTTTCATCGCCACTTTTTCCAAAAGTTGGGTTAACTTTGTACTTAGATACGTTTTGATGGGAGACGATGACTTTATCATTGCTCCAAGCTCTTAGCTCACCTGAATTGCTAAGAGCTATGTTGACGATGATACTTTTGGTACTAGGGATGATACTATATTTTTTTACTGACTTAAGTAAAAGTTTCTTTTCTGCTTTTGGGCACTTACCAGAGCGGTCAACGGCATTGCGTAGCATATATAAATCGCCAGCTTTTTCAAAATAAATCATCGCTAAATCATTAGGGTGCTGGGATACTTTAAAAGAGCTGACATTATTAGTGATCTGACACTTATTTCCTTTTACCATGCGAAAAAGGTTGCCCGAGTCTTCTAAGAGATAAGATTGGGCAAGATCATTTTTGCGGGCTTGTTTACTGGTTTCTGCAAAAGCTGCATTACTTGCAAATACAGATACCATCATAAAACTGAGGATTTTGTGACGTAACATTGGGATCCTTTTCATATAATGTGATTGAACTTACTGGGAAAAGCCTTAGAGTAAAAACTGCTCTTGAGCTTTGTTTCTACCAAGGATTTCGCAACAAAAAATGCTAACTAACAGGTAATTTGCCAGGTAAATATTTTATGCAAAATTGCCTGTTTATTCCGATAGCAGTGGGAACCTATCCCAAGGTAAAAATCTTGTCAAGAAATGTTTGCTAGTAAGCTTGTTCTGTCGCTTAAAAACTGGGTGCTGAAGTTTGAAAGCTATTGAGGACATAGTTTCTAATCCGTAGAAGGATTTCGAACAATTTGAAAGAACCGTTATGGTGCAATATACCTTTAGGTACGATAAAATAGAGTTGTGCTCTGAAAAAGGATTTTTATGGATGTCTTGGTAAATGGTTCAATGATCCTATGTTTTTCCAAGCTTGCGTTAATAGTAAGATTTTTTTGGGTGAGGTAGCAAACTGGTTAAGTAAAAATCCTGCAGATATCGTAAATAAATGGTATCCTCTAAAAGTATATATAGATCTTTGTGATGCGGTGAATCGCTTTTATCCTGTTTTTGATCCAGTTTTCTTTAAGATAGGTCGGGAAATGATGAAGATTTGGTATCAAGGGAAAGATGGAAAGTTATCTGTTAAATCAGCTGTCGACTTCATAAATTTGCAAACCAGCTCAGAGAGTTATCGAAAGGGCGAAATTAGATGTGAACGCCGTGGTAAGCGAGGAGGTACACACCAAGAAATCAAGGAAGCAGAAGTATTTTACAACTGTAAGCTCAGAAATAGACTTGTTGCATCGAATTGAAAGTCATGCTCATGCCTTGATGCGACCAGGGAATAACATTCTTTTATCCCAATCATTCTATAATAAGTTGAAAAATCCCCCTGAAACCTCAGAATTTATTGGTGAGCACCAATTTAAAGGGCAGAGTGAGAAGACCGGAGTTTATTTACTACCTGATTTTGAACTGCCTGTAAAAAAAATGGAAAAAAGCAGCTAATTATCGAAACCACTAAGCCACCACCTAATGCTTTTCTGTTAAGCTTCGATCGTTTTCGACTTTAGCCTCCACTTAGGTGTACCACAATAGAAAAATATCCATTTATGAATATTCAGACACATAGACGACTTGCGCCAAATATGGTAAAATCTTCAATCATTGTGGATTTATAATATCGTGTCTAAAAAACAGTTAGGTAGGATTTTAGAATCTATTCAATTTAGCTTGGGATCATTTATTGATAAGCGTATCTTCCTTACTACCATTGATAACTAGCGTTGTGCTGGCGTATTTAATTCTAATTCTGGCCACTCTCAAAACTAAGGAATCTATTCACCTAATTCCTTGAATTCAATAAGAAAATGCAAAAATAATCTTGCCGTCCAGAATTCAAAACAAATTTGTGCTTGAAAAAAATATTTTCATCAAAATTCCCCTTCCTAAGATGTGTTTAAGAGCTAATAAGAGAAAAATCTTAAGTT
>JBGCDR010000242.1:0-6758 GCA_045105515.1 Oligoflexales bacterium | reverse complement strand
CCATTGTTAGATTATGCTTGAATAGTCAAAAAAATACATCTCAAATATTTTTGACAACAAAAATTTTGTTAAAAAAATATGCTGAACCCATTTTAACGTACTTCAAAATTTGGTTAAAAGCTTACTTGAATCAACCCTGTTTACCTACCATGTCTCCTATAAATACCTCGTGCTCGTTATAGACGATATATCCAATTGAGGCGACTTCAGTGGTATCAATAATACGAACATACCCTACGGAGACAGTGTCGAGAGTGGGTTCTTCAAGGTCGTAAGTTAGCAAAAAGTACTGCAAGCTTTGATCAATTTTCATAAGCTGCCCTTTGCTGATGCCATCTACGGAACCTCTGTCTAAGAACACTAGACTTCCCTCACCCCCAATCTGCTGCCCTTGGAGGTCAAATCCAACGATGTGTGCAGTAGCATCGGCCACTGTAGGATTTCCGAAGTTTCTGTTAAGAGAAAGACGTCTCCTTGTTGATAGATATGGTATCACAATGTCTCCTTCTCTGAGGCCTAAGCGACTATTAGTTACGATGCCGATGTATTTTTTTCCATCATCTAATTCTCTCGTCATTTTTACATGAGCTACGAATTGATATTGATGTCCAACGAAACTTCCAGATTCCACATTTTCCACGGCTCCAATGTATCTAAGAGCAGTGTAAGAGCTATCAATATTCAAGTCTTCATTCGGGTCACATATAAATAGTCTATCTTGTCCAACGAGTGCCTCTCCAAGAGTACCCCCTAAAACCATGCAAGAAGCTTGGTTTTCCTCCGAAAAAATAAACCCTGGAAGGGTCACGGAAACTTGGTCGGAGTTGTAGGGGGTCCCGATAGTTTCAAATAAATCGGGAGCTTCTTCGATATCATCTTTACCAATGACTTCGGTTTCCTGCATACTTAGAGTCCCATTTTCTGGGACAACGGCTTCCTTGACTAAGGCTTTCATGTCTACGTCTTCTTCATCCACGATTGGCACGACTTCATCTTCTTGAACAATCTCAATAAAAGGAGGATCTTCCTCATCACCGGGATAAAATCTTAGCCTCATCCCCGGCCAAATAAAGTGGGGGTTCTTTATATAGTTGTTGAGAGACCAAAGCTTAGGCCAGTAACCCCCTTCCCCAAGTAATTGGCTGCAAATGTCGAATAAGGTATCACCAAACTCAACAACATATTCTTCAGGGGCCTCTCCTTCTGCCATGACTCTTAGTGAATTTGGAGTAGCAGGTGCTCCTGAAAATTCGTTTGGATCTCCGATAGGGCTAACCCTTGGTATTTCTTCGTCTTCGACTTCAACTTCAGAGTTTTTAATCTCTGTATCGTTTTCGGATTGTTCATAGCTTTGATTGCTTTGGTTGTAGCCAGATTGACTATTTTTATCATAGCCGTTTTGGTTATAAGCATCGGCAAAAAGCTGATTATTTTCCCCTTGGTAGTTTCCTTCAGTTGCTTCATTGAAATTTTTATTACCAAGAGTCTCGTTATATTCACTATCACTATATTGATTGCCATTATCACTATATTGATTACTGTTGGAGTATTGTGAATCGCTATTCTGCTGATTGTAGTTGTCGTTGCCTTGTTGATAATTATCAGAATATTGAGTGTTTCCTTCCTCTTGATTTCCTGTTTCATCATCTTCTTCAGTTGATTCCAAATCTTCATTGGCTAAGCCTTGCTCTTGTTCATCCGAACTGCAGGCGCTTAAAAGTAGCATAAAGCTTAGAATATAGATGCGTAGCATTATTCTTCCTGATTAAAGAGTTTGGTTTAGGTTTTTTAGCATTTGTTTTGCAGCCTCTGAACTTCCTTCATAAGGATGTTCCTTAATTAAATTACGAAGCTGTTTTATTCCCAACTCACGTAAGCCAGAATCTAGCTCTACTTTTGCTAAGAAATACTTTGCTGACGGTATCCAAGGGCTGATTGGAAAACTATTTATAAAATTGCTAAAATACTGTTTCGCTTGTTGTAACTCTTTTAATTTATACCAGCAGCGACCTATCCAATATTTTGTTTCTCCGTTGCCTATATTTGAGTCAAACTCACGATCGAGCTTTGCGAAATCGAGGTAAGCTTTTCCGAAACGCCCTTCTTTGAAGAGTACTCGGGCAGACTGCAATCTTGACGAATAAATATTCTTAACGTGTTTTATATCAATATCTTGTTTGTTTGGATCGGCAGTCAAGAACTCATTATTTAGATTTTTTTTTGGACCTCTCACATTTTTTGGCTGCAGAAACCTTTGGTTAGGGTGGCTTGAAATTTTTTGTTCTTCTTTAATGGGTTTTGGGCTAACCCCAAGAAGTAAACCTTTTTCAAGTATCTTTACTTTTTCCCTTTGTTTTAATAGCATTCCCTCTAGCTCGTCGATACGAGCCCACATCCTTGCTTGTTTTAACTCAATATTTTCAATATTTACTTGATTTTCAATGTCAAGCTTAACATCTTCCAATTTATCATTCTGAAGCTTGGAGCTATTTTCCTCGGTGGTAAGCTGCGAGTCATCCGAGTCATTCCATAATGAACTAAAACTGCAAGCAGGAATTAAGGTTATTATTATATAAATTAAAGGCTTAAACAATACATAACTCCCAAATCTTAAATAGCTTTAGACTCGACAATTTGCTGAATGTATTTCTTGATTCTTATCATCATTTCTTCTTTTTGCAGACTGAAACTGCAGCCTACGAAAAAGGTAGACATGCTATTACTACTTTTTGTGGGTGTTCTCGAATGCTCTTTTACTGTTTTTATCCATTTTACAACAATTTCAATTGGCATAGGCGAAGACATTGGAAGTAGAAGTATTGCATTGGAATCCATAATGCCCTTTTCTAAGTTATTTGACACCGAAGGAAACTGGCTATTAAAGCAAACACCACCAAAAGATATGTCAATAACTGGAAGTAGCTCGAATAAGTGCCTATGTTGTTTGAAATAAGGTGGAGCGAGTACGTCATTTTGTGGTGCTTCCCATATACTCAACTTAATAAAAGCTGGAGCATCCTGGTTGGTTTTGTATCGAGATTTTTTTCTTTTTTCTGTACTATACAAAATTTTTGGCAATGAAATGATGACTTCAGTATCTCTAATCTGAACAATTTGACAGTTGCAGATAATTTTCGAAGACAACATGACAAATTCAAGCTGAACAGTCTCCTTGTCAAATAAATACCTTAGACCCTTGCTTGATACATCGCATATGACAATACCAGTTTTTTTATTGCTACCATAATAGAGCGTCTGAAGGTCTTTTGCTCTTCCCTTAACAGCAATGCTTGTTTGCTGGGATTCTCGAATAAGTACTTGCATCTTTGATTGGCAGATTCTCCGAAATATTCTTATAATTCGTTGGATATTAGTTATTTTTGCAGTCTTTGCAACCTGATGCATGTAAGAATACCTTGTCGCATGGTCCCCTTCATGTAAAGTTTACAGGAACTGAGCTTGAAGTTAACGAGGGGCTTTTTGCCTAGCCGTAGCTATTGTGAGAGGATAAATATTGTTTAGATGCTTAATGATGCTGATAGTCCAGACTTTCATTTTAAGTCTTTGTTTTGAGCTGAGTGCATGGGGCGATATACTGCGAACTTCTAGTAAGAAGAGTATGCTATTGCCAGAATCCCAGGTTTTTAAGAAATATTACCTGGTTTTATCTTACCAGCGAAATTATCCAATTGCATTTGGAACTTATCGCTTTAATTCAGGAATCCCTCATCCTTGTATAATTTTTCGCTACTTCATGTCTGACCAATGGTTTGCAAGCTTTTCAGGCCATTATAAATTCTTGATTGATAAAGAAGCGAAACAAGAGGTTGCAATTGCAACCTTAACTCAGGAAGGAGCATTTCTTCAGCGAATTCACCACCCCCTATATTTAAGCATTGGCCATAGGATTCATTATCTCAACCCTACTACCAAGGGTATGATTCCACTTCAGAAATACTCTGAATTGGATATTGAAATAGGAGTAGGTGCATCTCTTGGTATTCTCTATCGCCTCTCTGAAAATAGGACATTAGAGCTTAGTATTAATCGTTGGAGAGGGACTAAAACTATGAAACTTCATGCAATTGAGGCAAACCTAGCAGTTGGTTTCGAACTTTAGGCCAAATGACATGGGTATAAGCGTTTTATGAATGTGCAGAGAATAGCAATTTTAAAAAATTTCTTATTTTATTCATACTGAAAGGTTTATCTAAAAAAATAAGATCTTCAGAATATGCTTCGTAAGCGTCAGAAGGAGTAATTCTAAAGTAACCAGACATGAAAATAATGGGAGTATTTTTATATGAATCTATTTTGCGGATCTCCTTTATAAATGCTGGACCATTTTTCTCTGGCATTTTCATATCGGTAATGATCAAGTCATATTGGTGACTAAGCGCTTTTTGCAGACCAACTTTGCCATTGGCAGCCCCATCTACTCGACAACTAAAGTACTTATAGTCAAATTGAGAAACCCCTTCTTGCATACATTTGAGCAAAGATTCACTGTCTTCCACAATAAGTATTTCTTTTTGGTTAAGAGGCATCATTAAGTACCCTTACAGTTAATAACCTGTAAAATCCCTAACGGATATTCCTCATAAAAAGTTAATTGAACCTGTTTATTCCTACAGCTGCCAAATTAAGATAAAAATAATATTAGATTTTTTTTACATATTTTTGATCATTATAATTCTACCATTGAGTAAAAAAAAATATTCAAAATTTGTAATCGATAGAGTTATCTGTTAGAGCGTTCAGTGACCATTGATTAATAAATGCGGAATCTGGTATGGCTATCAAACAAGTCCTATTGAGAATCTTGAGTTGGATCGTACTATTTGGTCTTTGCTCGGAACCTGAGCTATTTGCAATCAACAATTATCAAGCTTTTATAGAACAAGGTACCAGTCTACTTCCTACCGATTATCATCAGAGGTGGGCTGAAGAATTAATAAAAATGAGAAGAGAGAAAGGGTTTCGAGACCCAGCCTTTCCCGTACGCCTCCAAATTAAACCTAGTTTTGTCGTCCTACCAGAAGACTTACGTGTCGCATTAAATTTTGACCAGGCATTAATTTACTTATTAGATTTGGACCTTGATATTCTAGAGTCTTTGACGGAAACACAACTTGTTAGTCTGCTTGATTTCCTTGAAACAATGCCAATTAAACTTAAATGGACGGACGCTGGAGGAAAGGTACAATCTGGGTATAAGCGGTTTGGAAATTTGATCAAGACCCGCTGGAGTCGATCTAATGGAGCTCAAGTATTGACTATTCTAGCAGGAATGAAAAAAGACCAAGATCTCTTACATGCTATTATCACTGCAGATCCTAATGCTGCGATGTTTGCTTTAAAAGGAAAAGCAGCAGCTGTTATGGATGTTAAAATTACAGCTAGAGCGCTTCTTAGTATTTTAACAAAAGTAACATCTGGTAATACCAGACAAATCGCTTCCTCTGCACAAAGCATAGCCCAAGTATATATAGACTATTGGTCTTCTGAAGATCCGGATCAACTGGTATTAGCGCTAACTGAGCTAGTATTTGAGCTTACAAAACAAATATCAGATAATAAGCTTACCCTAACACGCAAGCAAAAAGGTGTTTTATTGGGAGCAATCTTGGCAGGTTCAATGGCTCACGCACACAAAATTAAGGCTGAAGATGAAAAAAGATTGTGGGTCGTAAACTCTATCTCTAATCTAGCCTGGGCTGCAACTACTCTAATAGGAACAATTCCAATTGCTGGATCAATAACGTCTGGTGTAGCGGGAACTCTTTCAATTGGAGTTGTTATTTGGTCTATTATTTACAACAAAATAGGTGTAAGAAATTTCACACCTCGGATTAAGGAAGTTGAAGGGCATATAGAATTTGCTGCACTTGAAATCGCAGAAAGTAGTGAAAATCCGCGAGCAATAGTTGATGTATTGGAAACCCTAGCTTGGATGAGAGCTGCGATCCACATTAATGGTTTTTTCGACTGACTAACACTATTTTTGGCTTAGTAGCTTTTGTAAAGAATTAATTTTTTGTTTTTCTTTTTTGATAGATTTAAGAACTATATTTAGTTTTTTCTGAACGTTCTTTTCTTTTGATTTTTTGCTTACTAAAACCTTATAGATTTTCTTTAGTCTGCTAAGTTTGTGTTTGCTTAGTTTAGACTTCTTTAAAAGAATTTCAGGAGAAATATTTTTAGAAGTACGTATTGCAGGAGGGACTTTACTAAAAGGCAACACAAGTCTATCCTTATGAACGGCGTAATTTAAATGAGTTTTGGGAATGGAAACAGCGTAGATAAAACCCATACTAACTACAAACAGCAATGAGCTTAGCAAGATAGTAAGTTTTTTTTGTAGGTTTTTTTCTGCTTCTTTGGCAAAAAAATTTGTGACAGATTCCGAATGCATACAAGTATCCCTTTTGCGTTCTGATAGCACCGTAATAATTTGATAATATCTACCACTAGCAATGTAAGTGTGCTATATATCCCTCTAATCTAGCCTTTTACTTTCTATACATAACTTTTCGGTAGATAGTCATGATTTAAAAGCATATGATAGACTTAGTGTGCGCAAGTTTTCGCAAACAGAGAATTATCCTATTATTTACTGCTTGAATTCAATAAGAAAATGCAAAAATAATCTTGCCGTCCAGAATTCAAAACAAATTTGTGCTTGAAAAAAATATTTTCATCAAAATTCCCCTTCCTAAGATGTGTTTAAGAGCTAATAAGAGAAAAATCTTAAGTTT
>JBGCDR010000241.1:0-2647 GCA_045105515.1 Oligoflexales bacterium | reverse complement strand
GTTGATATTTTTTAGTTTCATGCCCACAGATTTCCTGAATTCATATGTAAATTCAGCATAATACCTAATCTGTGCGAAAATTGATTTTTAATATGTCTTCGGCTTGTATGACGAGTTTTTAGAGTTCAGTCAGTGCTCGTGCAAACAGGTTGAAATTTCCTCCTCAGAGTACATTATCGGCTTTGCTTTCCCACATACATCACAGTGATCCGTACCAGAGAAAACACCTTTCGAATCATCCATCCATGCTAATATTTGCTCTATAATTTGATCTTTGATACATTGTTTCCGATCTGATTCATTTTTTTTTCCGAACGTGCCTTTCAAGTTATCGTAAATATAGATAGGTAAAGACAAATGCTCGGTGTCCCCACTCCACTGAATCACTCCGACTTTTTCAATCCGACTAATGAGCAACATAACCGACCTAAATAGGCTCACGCCAAATTCACTCCCACCAATAGAAAGATGGCCCATAATATCTTCGGAAACTCTTAGACATCTTTTACAACATGCATTTTTTTTCCTAGATACAATATAATAACGGTCTTCTTTATCCCTACGACCATTGCAAAAATAGCAATTGAATATTGTCATACTTTTTAAGCCTCCTCATATTTTAAAATAAGTAAAAGGGACCTAACCTAAAAATCTTAAAATTAGGCCTCACTTGTTTATTGTCGATAGAGTCGACCGATAGCTAACAAGTTGGTAAGATATCTTCACCATAAACGGGAAGGCTAATATTGCTAACACCTTTATTAGTCGAAGCATACCCCATTTTCCACTCCCTTAGTTGTTTTCTCGTGATAGATTTCTTAAGAAAAGGGCTGGCGTTTTGTCGAAACGATTTGCAATTGATGAAATAAATTTCTTTTTTAGACCTTGTTATCGCTGTGTATAAAAGTCGAATATCGTTAGTTCGATCCAATACATATGAGGGCTCCTTAAGCGGGAATTTAGTATCATTAACACCTACAATGAAAACGATATCTCGCTCTCCACCTTTTAAAGAATGGATTGTACCTAAATAAATTTTTTCCCTACTATAAAGGACCTCCAGCTCAGTGAGATAATTTTCTAGCCCAAAATCAGAAGTCATCATAGTTACTAGTACTTTATTATTAATATCTTCCAATATTACGTTGATTGTCGGATCAATCGAATTGATTAACTTTAGCGCTCTATCGACACGTTCACCCGAATTAGAACCTTGAGAGCCAGCTTCAATTTCCAAAATGAATTGTTCAAAACATGGAGTAGAGGCTTTATTTTTATGCAGATCATGAAAATCACAGATCATATTCATTGCCCTCGCATTTTTACTTGCAAAAAACATGACAGAATACAGCAGCTCTGCCACGTATAAGTAGGCATCGAGATCTTTTTTGGTGTAGTGTGGAATCTCAGCCTTAGTTAGCAACCCTGTCAACTTTCTCAAGTATGCCTGATACTCGGGATGTTCAAACATTCTAAACAAAAAGACTATATCCTCATATGAGTATCCAATCTGAGTTTTTTTGATTACAATCTCCACACACTCATCTAAAGCTTCCCAACCAGGTGATGAAATTAACACGGGAACTTTCCCTTTAGCCTCGACTGCTTCGGGAGTTCGAAGTGGATGATGTTTCGACTTTTTAAGACAAGCAGCAACATTGGTGGCTACCTTGGCTGTTCGAGGTGTACAACGATAGGAAATGGTGAGTGGATATAACTGTATTTCGCCAAACCTTTGTTTAAGAACATTTTCCAAATCACGACAAGCCCCCTGAAATCCGTAGATATTTTGAAGAGGATCACCAGCAAATACAAGCCTAGTATCACCCCTCATCTTATCAACTGTCCGAATATTAAGAGGCTTTAGGTCCTGAGCTTCATCACAGATGATGTGACCATATCTCGGCAAACAAAACACCCCCTTCTTTATAAGCATATGGCCTATGATTTCGATATCCACAAAATCAAAAAGGGCTTTTTCAGATTTGTACTTTGCATAGTGAGCAAGTTTTTCAGTTTGATCTTCATTTAAACTCTTGTTCCATGCAAGACGTTTGTAAGCTGCTAAAAATGTGTTAGCATCCTTTTTATTTCTTACAATACCAGTGTTGATTAGGATTCTAATAATTTCCTTATCATCTGTAAGAAGATGGAACCGTTTGGGGATGACCAAGCTCTCATAGCCTAGACGCATGCAAGCCCTGTCAGGAACTCGTTTACCAGCACAACTGTACACTACACCTAAATAAAATGAAGCGAATGTTCGGATATCAATTGAACCCTGCGACACATACCCCAGCCTACTTTGAAGTACCTTTCTCGCATTTCGGGAAAAACTTAAAAACAGAATTCGTGAGTTTGGCTCTTGTTTCAGTATTTCCTCAACCAAGTAGACCAACACGAAAGTTTTCCCTACCCCAGCACCAGCAACGATTGAGTGGACAAAGTTAGAAGATTTAGGGATAGCTTCAACGATTACCTTTTGTTCAGCATTTAGTTCTTTAATTTGTCGAGTAGAACTCATAATAATCTCCTTCCTTTAGTTTCAAATTCAATTATCTGAGAACCCTCACGGAACCCCGCATGAAGTTTTCCCTCACGAGGCTCTTCAGATACATATTCACCTACTCGGTGATAGAGTATACAT
>JBGCDR010000240.1:0-3248 GCA_045105515.1 Oligoflexales bacterium | reverse complement strand
ATTGTTAGATTATGCTTGAATAGTCAAAAAAATACATCTCAAATATTTTTGACAACAAAAATTTTGTTAAAAAAATATGCTGAACCCATTTTAACGTACTTCAAAATTTGGTTAAAAGCTTACTTGAATCAACCCTGTCCTGGATACAGTGGGCAGCAGTAGCAACATGCCTTGGACCTACGAGGGTTCCAGAACATGTGAAAATATCACTGCCTTTTTTGAAGCTTATTTTTCCAATAGTAGAATATGGAAAAGCTCTTTCTGTAATATATTCTCGATCATCATGGGGATTCTCAAATACATTTAACCATCTATTTTTTCCAAAATCTGCTAGATCCGTTTGTTTGAAATTAGGATTGAGTTTGTACATCCCAGTATTATCATCAAGATACCCTATAGCTTCAAACTGTGAATTTCCGACTTTTAGTTTTTTTTCTGCTTTCTGAATTACTCTTAAACCTTGTGAAATTTGACTTTTTCTTAAACCACCATTTGATGATGCCATAGTCGAGTTTGAGAATAAGGAGATAAATAATATGACAAGCACTCTGGTTTTCATTGAAATATACCTATAATTCTAATCGGAATTTGCTAATTGACAGCGGACGTATATCCCGGCTAATTGACAACTGTCAATTATAATATATAGGTTTCTAGCAAGACAAGGAAATAGGAGCCCAAATCGATGTGAGGAAATCGATCCAAAAACTTTAATTTGCTAAAAAATTTCCTTGGAAAATCTAAAATTACTTTGAGACTACATTGCTCCCATAAAACCGAAAACAAGGGAATATGTGGGACATCGAGTCAAAGCTATCAATCGGTATATATTCGTATAATTTCTAGAACAGATCTATTTAAAAAGCTGCTTTTATTTTTACTTTTTTGGTGCTTATGCAGAATAAACTCTTCACAATTAAGGTTTACTATCAACGGATTTAGTGCGAGGTTAAATTACAAAACCTTTCCTAGATTCAGGTTGACATACATCCTTTTTATAGTATTTTTATTCGTTCATATAAATATATAAAACCATATAAAAAATATCCAACTGCTAAAAAAAGACACTCACCCAAAGGAAATTTTTGAAGGATGGGAAAAGCAATTTAAATTGAATAAGGGTCGCATAAATATTTTTTTCGCTGAACCAACCTTGTTGCCTGGAGGTGCTTTGCGGGATAAGGCTTATAAAATGAGGCGTAAAAAAAATAGTACCTATCTATATTCCAGTTTCGAACGTACTTTCGGCAAACCAGTAGGAAATAAGGTCAGGATAAAAAATTTAAACTCGGGTAAATACCTCTGCCCGCATCATGGCTGTTGCGATCCAAGCAGAGAATTAGTTCAGTATGGCTTTAATAACGCAGATGATAAGATATTCAAACTTGTATCTTCCGGAGTAGATGATTCGTACTTCATTTTGTCAGATCATAATAATTTAGCTTTAGATGTCAAAGGCGCAAGTGATAAGAATGGAACTCCAATGGTATTGTGGCATGCTCACTTTGGAGATAATCAACGTTTTAAACTTATAAAGCAAAAGGTTCGCAACCAAGATTGTGTTCGTATCGTATCTTGGAAAACTAAAAAAGGGCTGGATATTAAAGACCACTCAAAAACAGATGGTTCAAAAGCACACTTTTGGAAACAGTCTGGAAAATCATACAGTCAAAAGTGGGTGTTTGAAACTGTAGAGTAAATTTTCGAGATATAGAATACTTGAGAGCTATAACCTAGATTCTTCCACTGCTGAAGTAAGATGTTTCACAGCATCTTTTGATGACATTTTTGAGTTAAAGTACTTTTCAACTACTCCGTAGATTGCTTCCCTGGGTTCATCAGTAGTTGACATATGGTGCGCCATGCTAGGCAAAAGAGCTGTCTTCTGAAAGTCGGTCATTGATTTTTTTGCACAAATATCAAACTTTGGGTCATAGACTCCTTTACGAGCTGGGATTGAGCCTTTGTAAAGATTAAAAATTTTCTGGAAATCTTTACCCATGATGTTTTGAGCAAGTGCTAATTGAGCTTCTCGCTTTTCTGCGCCTCTGACCTTGATAAAGACAAAGCTGTCGATAGTAAAAATATAAGCATTACTCGATCCAGGTGCTGCAAAGCAGAAAAAATCCTTTTCAGGAGCTAATTTATTTAAGAGGAATTCACCCTTCGCCCAGTCACCCATGAATTGCATTGCTGCCTTGCCATCGATAACCATCTTCGTAGCTTTATCCCAGTCTAAGCCTTTTCTATTTGGATCTAGGTAAGAGCTGTACTTACGTAAATTATCGAATACTTTGACCATGGTTGCGCCACTTAGAATCTTTGGATCTAAATCAACAAATGCTTTTCGATAAAATTCCGGACCACCAACACCTAGTGCAATTAATTCGAACACAGTACTATCCTGCCAGTTTTGACCACCATGAGCAAAGGGAAGAATGTTTTTAGCCTTTAATTTGTCTGCTGCGACCCAAAGTTCATCTAGTGTTTTTGGAGGCCTAATACCCGCTTTTTTGAATGCTTTCGCATTCCCCCAAATCCAGTTTACTCTATGTACATTTACTGGTGCCGCCACATACTTATTTTTGTATTTCATTATTTTACTAACTTCTTCTGGAAGCAGCTTATCCCAGTTTTCTTTTTTAGCAATTTCATCGATTTCCGAAAGGTTATCCAACAGCTCCCCATTCTTGAATAGTTGGCCCTTTAAGCTGAACTGCAGTAGGTGGGTTACCAGCTACCACTCGCTTTTTAAGCGCTGAAAAGTTGTGATCTCCTCCTCCTCCAGCAATTTTTTCTTCTTTCCAACTATGACCTGACTTCTTCATGATCTCCTTAAGCTTACTTAATGCTTTGGATTCGCCACTAGAAGTCCACCAGTGTATTACTTCTACATCACCAGCTAATATGGTAACTGGAGACATAGTCAGAGATAGAAAAGTAGCTATTATTAAAATTCGCTCAATTACCATTTTTATTCCTCGATTAATGATGTTTACGATATGTGTTTGATCTCAGATTTAAGTCCTCTATTTCTATAAAATATTTTTTAGCTTGTTGAAACTCAGTTTCAAATCTGAACACCCGTCACTTGCCCTGCCGATAAAGTTAAGAGGCTATCTTGAATCATCAGCCATACACTTAAGAACTCGTTTCAAACAAAGGCGAATATTTGCGATGTAGTTCATTGATTCCTGATGTAGCGGGTTCTTCTCATAGTTGCGAACCAGCCTCCGACAACGATTTAG
>JBGCDR010000239.1:0-16906 GCA_045105515.1 Oligoflexales bacterium | reverse complement strand
GTTGATATTTTTTAGTTTCATGCCCACAGATTTCCTGAATTCATATGTAAATTCAGCATAATACCTAATCTGTGCGAAAATTGATTTTTAATATGTCTTCGGCTTGTATGACGAGTTTTTAGAGTTCAGTCAGTGCTCCAACAATCGTGAAAAACACATTCTGATTAAATATTACTCATCCCTGAAAAGTTTGAATTTTACCTTTGGTGTAAAAGGTAACATTGGATCCTCACATCCTTGAATTATTGTAAAAGATTATTTTTTAGACATTTTATCAACAACCCGACCTGTATTTTGAACGCTACAGCCAATCGGATTTTTGAGAAAATACCAAAATTGGAAATTTAGAGTTGATAGGAACTAGCGATGAAGTCTAATTATCTAATTTTCGTTAATATAGGGTATGGTTTTTGAACATGATTTTCAAATAATGGTGGAGTTCATTTAGGAGCTGATTGCTCAATTAGGTAAGCATTCAGGCTCATCTTTCTATCAGTCAATCCAAGCTTCTTGCGAATATTTTCTCGATGTTTCTCCACCGTCCGTGGTGACAAATGCAGACATGGAGCAATTTCCTTGATTACAAATCCTTGCTTAATCAGAGTACAAATTTGCATTTCCTTTGATGTTAGTTTAGATTTCCAATTTCTAGTTTCATCAAAAATTGGTTTTGCAATGTTCTCAAGGTTTTGTTTGAGAACCTGTAAATACTTGTCATCTTTTGGATATACTTTCATAATCTGACCAAGAAGTGGGAAAATTGAGACCTCTAAATTTTCCTTTATTTTTTGCAATGTTTTTAGCTTTTCATCGTTTAAATGTTCTAAAACCCCATTAAGTGCATGTTGACTTTTGAGGAGCTTTTCTTGTTCATACTCCAATTGCACTGTAACGCGCTTATTTTCATTATTGGTCTCGACTTTTCCAGTCACATCAGCTTTTAATGCCATGTAGCCAACAATTGCACCTAAAATATCATTAAGTGGGAAAACCGATGTTTGTGACCAGCTTTCAATTCCCTTGTTTAAGTGCTTTTCTATCACATCGTGCCATACGTGGCCGGATGAAATATTTTTCCAAACGTGATCAATAACTTCATTGTCATTGTTTAGGTATAGAGATAAACCTTCCAACAATTCTTTTTTGTTAAGATATATTTTCACCAAGGGGCTATCCACTTGTAACCTATCTTCTTCTTCAGACTTCTCTCTAGATGAGTTTTTATAGGATATTTTCTTGTTTTGGTTCATCTAATGGCA
Organism: Oligoflexales bacterium; assembly: GCA_045105515.1. Taxonomy (GTDB): domain Bacteria; phylum Bdellovibrionota_B; class Oligoflexia; order Oligoflexales; family Bog-1112; genus JABSRF01. Next base: position 15,647 of record JBGCDR010000239.1, on the reverse strand, counting down.
CCTCTTTTTTCCATAGAACAGGATGTGAGGGATAAGAGTCAATGCACGTATGACACTACGCTTCTTATAGCTGTCAGTCTAGGTTTTCCAATGAAATAATTTATATCCTGAAGTATTGTAGCATCGTACAAAATGCAAAGCCTCATAACCGCTGACAGCTGTGAAACAGGCAGTCACTGCAAGCCCGCTGACCTATATCTTGATTAAAATATCAGCCAAATCTGATTAAAAATAGGGCAAATATAACCCATTTTTTATAGATTGTGCGATATTTCGGTAGTAATTTTGTTAAATATATTTAATAGCCTGAGATATTTTGAACGTATTGGAGGGCCGCCTGGATCAGCTCAAACAGACGGCCCAGAAAGAGTTTTGAACTCTTTGGCGTTGGAATTATGTGTAGCAAAAGTTTATAAATAGCAAAAACCTATAAAACAACCTCGTTAAACGTACCCTTTGTAAGGGTCAAACTCTAGTGGGTGAGCCATTTTGTCTGTGTACACTAGACCTAGTCCTCTCAAGAACGGGAGGACCGCTTTTGAGTCCATCTTATAAGGGTTAAACTCTGTTATGCCGTGCCTAAAATAGGCTCCTTTATCAATATCTTTTTGAGCGATAAAAGCCATCGTCCAGTAAGGAAAAGTTCGCCCAAATACTTGTTCATAGGAGATAAGATTGAGATTAAAGTGCCTGCTATCTTTAGTAATATTAATAAACGTGGTATTGATGGCACTTTTATCTCCTTCTAGACATTGAAGGAAGTAACCTGAACTAAAAACTAAAATTCCTGTAATGTTATCCCTTAGATTATTTGCTTTTGACTTTTCGACAATGTCGCTTACGATTTCCGTAGGTTTAAGATTGTTGTGAATGCTAGTATAAATAAGCTGATACAAGAGAAGTCTCCTGGATTTTCATTTAAAGGAATCCAAAGCTTAATTAAAATGACTATTCAGGTCAGATGGGGAAACCATTCTAAGAATAGACTACGCCAATGTATTTGATATCAAATAGGCAGAAACAATTAATACCTAAAAAATGCTATAATTATACTTATACTTATACTTATACTTATGCTCGCATCTTAATTATCTAACTTCTCTGTTCAAGAGATGGAGGATAGTATTCTAGATGTCTGTTAATGATCTTTTTTTCGTAATTCGAATCGCTTCTATTGTGATATTGATAAAGGAGGTTTTTTGGATGCTACTTTTAAAAGGATATGGATATGAATGTTGCTCTAAATTTAGCCATACTATTTTATTTTTCTCTTCTATCTTATGGTTTTTCTCCAGCAAGTAAAATAATAAAAATCCGTCCAAGTGAGATCAATCCAGGCTTTTTCCCTACAATTGAGATTGACGGGCAAACTTACATATCTGATGAATATCATATCATATTACCAAATTTGGACATGCATGGAGATGATGAAAATTCAGAGCAAATTCTGAGAGTTTTTCTTCCTGGAACCAGGACCTCTCCTCAAGAAGCAATTGATTTTCTAAAATCAATAAATGATGGACCAGTTATTGGCTTGTCTTACGAATATCTAAACTCACCTGACGCGAGAAGAAATCAGTTGTGTCGGAAAACCTATACTGGAATTGAATATCAAAACTGTCTCAAAAACCAACATAAAGATGCAATATGGAGTGTAGGATCTGAACCTGATCTATGGCAAAAAATTAATTGGACTGACTCAATAGAAGGCAGGCTTACTTTACTTTTACAATTTTTGAATCAAAAATATCCTCAGGATGGTTGGCATAAATATTTTGTAAATATTGACAGTAACGCAGGTCATACAAAGCCTAAATGGGAAAAAATATGGGTGATTGGTCATTCTCAAGGTGCTGGACATGCCGGTTATCTTGCGTATAGTGAAAAGCTTGCTGGAGTAGGTCTTATTTCAGGACCACAAGATGATTGTGGAGAGTCTTTTGGCTGGATTTCTGACAACTGGGAAACCCAAGATGTTCGAGTTTTTGCACATGAAAATGAAGATGCAATAGATCTTATTAAAAAAAACTGGACTGATATTACAGCGCTGCAAGCAAGTTCGCCTTTAGATATCAGTGAGCTAAACTCCAAAACCAAGTCACATAGAACTTGGGTGACTTCTATTTCTCCAAGGAACACATCAACAAAAAGGTCTCAACATAAAAGTGTAGTACTTAGCCACAACTCTCCACTGAACAAAGATAACTTATACGTTTATGCGGCAAATGTTTGGCCATGGATAGCAGGTTCCAAGGCAATGCAATAGACGAAGAAGCCACTGCTTGCTTGGATTACTTCGCGGATCTGTCTCAGTATCAACTTATACTGAAAAGTGGGAGGATGGTTTCGAATTTTTGAAGGAATTATTAGCCTGAAATTCCAGGCTGTGAGATTGTCCATAAACAGTGAACAAAATGTGTAACTCCAAGTCCATTCTTGATCATGTAATATGGCATAGCCTTATCACCATTTAGGCGAGAGTCAGAATCCTTAGTGGATCTTGGTTTCGTGGCTAAAGGTGAGTTCGGTATTGCTGATAGGTATGATTCTATGGCAGAAATCCAATTATCGAGAGAAAAACCTAGTTCATTAGGTGCGAAGAATATCTTTTTAGTCGAAAAAAAATCTGATAGCCATAGGAAAACTGCTATCTAGCCAGCTGGAAGCCTTATTTTAAATAAAACCCCTTTCCCAGGGGTAGAGCTAAGCTCGATAGAGCCATGAAGTTCTTCTTCAATAATTTTCTTAACTATGTGTAGACCAATCCCCTTTCCTCCTTTGGATTTCGAGGTGGTAAAATTCTTAGTGAATACTTGTGCTAAGTTAGCTTTAGAAATCCCCAGGCCATTGTCTTTATAGTCAAGAATAATTTGTTCTTCATGTTGCGAGCAAGCTATTTCAATAAGTCCGTGATTTCTAGCCTGAAAACCATGTTTTATCGAGTTTATGATGAGATTCGCCATAATCTGGGAAAGGGAGTCAAAACAGGTAGTAATACTCAATTGTTCGTCACAGCTAATTTTTACGACATGATCATTTTCTCTTAGTCTGGGTTGTAAGCTTTCACAAATTTCACTTAAAAAGTCTCTTAAATTTAGCTGTTCTTTAAGCCCTCGTCCTCCTTTTTCATCAAGAAAGCTGTAGTTTTTAATTAGATTTTTGGACCTTTGTAAATTGAATGCTAAAATACGATTTGATTCAAGGTTTTTAAGAATAAATTCCTCTAGTTCTGAACGCTTCAAACCGTTGTTAAAACCTTCTTCTAGTGATTTCGCATCATTCATTAGAACAGAAGATACAGTAAGGCAAACTCCTAAAGGAGTGTTGAGCTCATGAGCCAACTCGCTGATTTTGCTAGAATATTCCGTTTTGTCAACTTGCTCATACCAAGTCATGATATCTGCTATGATTTTTTTTTGTACTTCGATTTGGCCTTCTATACCAATTAAACTTTTTTGCTCACTTGCTTGGGAGAGAAGAATCATGGCCTGGTTTAATTCTTGCCATAAGCTGTTGATATCTTTTCTCTCATTTGTCATTTTAATTCAATTCCTACCGTCTACTCTCGCAAGGTTTCTTAGGGTTCTTGCAATCTGCCCTACTGCAGGCGCAAGACAGGAACTCGTTATCTTGTGGTTCGGATAAATTTCAAAATTACTTACTTTGGCTCTAAATGGATCAGGGTAGGTGTCCGATTGCCTCGTTAACAGTGCTTATTAAGTATTGCTTAATTATATGGGAGAAGGGTTATGAATTGTCCAAAATGTGATCTTGGCATGAAGGTTTTTCTTTCGAAAGATGGGGTCGAAATGGACTACTGTTTTAATGGTTGCAAAGGTATTTGGTTTGATCGCTATGAACTTGCTTTTCATACTGATACGGAAAAAGATGTCCCTGATTTTGATGGATTAGTTAAACTTGGGCAAAGGACTAATTTTGAGTGTAAAAAATGTAGAGAAGCACTTTTAGAAATTGAGTATGTTGAAGATGAAGGTCTTAAAATAGATGTTTGTCAAAAATGTCATGGCGTATTTTTGGATGCGCAGGAGCTGGGGCATTTGAAAAAAATCATAGCGAGAAAATCCAAAGGATTTGCTCGTGTTAAAATGTTTGCTCAAAGGTTGGATGAACAGGGGTATTCATTTGGTAGTAAAAAAACATAAATTTTGTGAATATAGTTTTGGTGTAATTTTGACATCAATTTTAGGATTAACATTTTATCTAACTTAAGATGAAGAAAAAGCAGCCGAATTCAAAACCTATTTCTAGATTAAAACTGAATAAAACTCTCACAAAATGGAATATAGTCATAAAATCCAAATACTGAAATGACAAAACTAGCTAGTATTGATTTTTATTGTTCCCATTTCTCGGGAATGGGGAAAATGTTGAAACTCAACATCTTGATTGCCACAGCCATTAGGTACCTCCTAAAATTGACTAAAATTATTTAGCGTAGGAATATCAAAGGCATTACTAAAATCAAAGATAACAAAGTTCTTCTTTAAACTTACTGCTTACGGTCACATCATTGGAATGGATTTTCAATTGTAACTAGATTTAAGTAGTGATTTACAAATAAAAAACTAATAGGTAGATATAGGCAAGCATAGTCTTAATGATTACCTAATAACCTTGCTAAGGAGTGATTTGAATATGTTGAAAATCCTAAATTTTTACTTATTTATTACAATATTGACATTAACTACCCACATTTCTTATGCCACTTCCAAAAAGGATCAAGATTACTCTGATACCAGCTTCACAAGCAACAATCGAGACTGGGCAGAGCTTACTCATAAAGCAAATGAAATCTTTGCTAAGTGGCTTGAAAAAAATGTTAAAACTGAAGCTGAAGCCGAATTAGCATTTGAGACACTACTCACTACATGGGATATTGTTTGGCACAAATTGAAGAGAGAATATTCCAATTTAGCAAAAACATTACATTCTCGCACTAGTGAGGCTCTATTCCTTCATTTTGTTGAATATCATGAATCTAATTCAGATTGGATAGGGGCCTTAAAGATTCTAAAAAATATGAAGAGGGATACTCAGGAGAAAAAGGAAGAAGCTCTTCGATATTTGAGTTTCAAATTAAGCGAACCAGATGCATATGCTGATAATATAACACTAGGGTGTTGCTTAGGTTGCTGTTCTTCCTGGTTTTTTTCCCCAGCTTGTTGTTCTTTAAGCCAGGTTCCAGTTTGCTTTCATGGATGCTGTTTTGGGGGGATGATTGGCTGCGCAATTACCGGAGTTTTCTATAGTTTGAGCACTGGCTGGGCTTCAGCTTACGCCCTTGGTCAGCTTGGAAAAAACCGTGTCCATTCTAGAAATATTGGCCATCTTGTCCGCTTAGTAATTCAGAAAAATAGCAATACTGGCGATAGAGTATTTAACTTTTTGGACTATGATAAAATTGATCGAGATCTATTTGCAATAATTTCAAGAGAAGAAAATTTTACATCTATCTTAGATCAAGTCAAAAAATTGATTCAGCAGCCCAAATTAAGCAAACCTTTGATTTCTATTCTCGGTGATCAAGATATTGTAAGCCATGATCGGGAAGCTGTGAAGCATATTTTGTCAATTTTTCTAGTTTTAAGAAGCCACCTTATCAAAATAAAAACCTGATTTCTGATTATGCTTGGGCTGCAGTTTGAAATTCTAAGAGGTTTTCATGTCTAATATCTACCAATTTTTAAGAAAATCAGATAGATCAATTTCCTTTTTCTTAGGATGGTTACTTGGTAGCCGAGGGTCTGAAGGAGGCATCATCTCTTCGCTTTCTTTTACCACCAAGAAGCTTCTTTCCGGGACCAATGCCTTTCTTTCAGCATCATATGAAAAGGCCACTTGCCCAGCATAGACTCTCATACTTTGAACAACCGAGTTAATATCATCAGTCAATGTAAATGGTACGCTAGTAAGACATGAAACGATCTTATCTTCACTTAAATGATCTAGTCCTCCGCTTGAAAAATCAGCTAGTTCAACAGGCTCATCTAAATTGTCACTATTACGGTAAGGAAAAAAATCAGCTATCCAACCAGATATGAAGTTAACACCACTCTTTGAATTATATTTATACATGCTTTTAAAAAAAGCTTCTCCTCCGAGATCTTTTCGAGAAATTTGTGATATTGTAATAATATGATTTTTTATGATACCTAGCCAATCTCTAAGCTCTCCTAACAAAGGCTCATTTTCTAGCCTCTCTATGCCGTGTACCATATTATCCCAATCTTTGTTATTGCCTTGTAAATAAACAAAAGGAATCCCACACCTTGTAAATCCGTCGAATTTATAATACTTTTCAAACCCATGCATTGCTGAAACACTTCCCACTACCGAATCTTCTTTATGTGAAGATGAAAAAATACCGGTTGCTAGAAGATCTTTTAATGGAGTCTTAGTTTTTATATCTAGGGAAAGCTGATCATAAAAACTTGTAAATAGTGCTTTATAATCCTGGGGTTTAAAATCATAGACATCTGGCATTTGCACACGTATCATTTTTTTGTCTTGATCCGTTTGCTCATTTCCTATTGTATATAAATGGGTAGAAACCCCTTGAATTATTAGATTCCAAAAGTCATCTGGTCCAACTTCAATATTGTAATGTAAGTTAAACGCAAAATTTAGCATATTGAGGAAATGATTATATGTAATATTTGGACGAAAACTTTGCTTGGAATAGAAATCACCATATTCTTGAGAAATATCAACCAAGTGGTTTGAAACCTTGTCTCCAATAGCAACTATATTATTTCGTTCATGTTCATAGATACCTTGGTTAATCCATTTTCTAAAGGCATCTTCCCGAGAGATTATTTTGCTTTGGTCTAGTTCTTCTGCGACTTTATCAGAAGATTGAATTTTTAGGAATTCTGCTTCATTTTTTGCTTTAAGAGTAGTTGCAGACTTCTCGTGAATGTTTATATTTTTTAGTTTTGGGATAAAAGCTTGCCCTACCAGCTGTGAGAAAGAGTGATTTTAATATCATAATTACCTACCATAAATAAAAGTCGATACCCTACTTGATATAATTACTAGTGTAAATATTTAATTATTTAGCTATAATTTTAGGCATATCATCACCATTGAGCTGAAAGCGTTTTCAAACATAGATATTTCGTCACAGGATTATATGGATAATAGCTGGAACTAATTTTTCTCGTGATTTTACGGCGATAGTCTATACACAATTTTTTGTTTCATCAAATTTCTAGTGTTAAACTATTACTCGATTCGCATAGAAAGGAAAACCTCTATGACATATAGATCGATCTATTATTTTCGCACGCTTCTTGCCTTACTTTTATTCTCCTCTTCCCTCACTGGTAAGGGAATGACACCTGTGGAGTTGCTCAATCACGTGGACCAGATTCACCGTGCAGAGGCCTCTTTTGCGGAGGTAGTAATGGAGATAGAGACTCCTGATTGGCAGCGGGAGCTTAAACTTAAGGCTTGGAGCCTTGGAACAGACTTTACTTTAATTCGTATCTTGGCCCCTCGTAAAGACAAAGGGGTAGCCACCCTGCGAAGGGACCGCGAGATGTGGAACTTTTTTCCTAAAATTAACAAAGTGATTAAAGTTCCTCCGTCGATGATGGGTGGAAGCTGGATGGGCTCAGACTTCAGCAATGATGATCTGGTAAAGCAGACAGACTTAGCGAAAGATTATAAAATTTCGCAAGACACCACTGATAAGAAGTATATCCTTACTCTCATCCCCCAACCGGAAACAGTTACGGTATGGGGTAAAATTGTCATGCATATTGATCGCGGTAAGCTACTGCCTTTAGAGCAGGCTTTTTATGATGAAAAAGGAGTTAAGATTCGGCAGCTCTTATTTAAGGAGATCAAGGAATTCAATGGCCGACTGATCCCTTCTGTCATGGAAATGATTCCCCTCAATAAAAAAAACCACAAAACCACTGTACGTTACCTCAAACTCGATCTATCCTTGAAGCTTGATAAAGAGTTTTTTAGCCTCCGAACTTTGAAGCGAGGAAAATAGCCGATGCCACTGATTCTACGCATGGCATTTAGAAATACCTTGAGGCAAAAAAGACGTAGCCTCTTGACCATTCTTAGCTTGGGAGCAGGATACCTTCTTCTCAACTTAGCGCTTTCCACTACAGAAGGCAGCTATGCAACAGTTATTGACTCATTCACAAAGACTCAAACAGGGCATGTTCAAATTCATGCACCTGGCTATCTAAAAAACCCCTCGATGCATTTAAAAATTACTCACGGTGAAAAATTAATAGAAACCCTTGTAGGGATTAAGGAAATTCAGTCGTTCAGTCCACGTATTTTAGGGGCAGGGCTTACATATCATAGCACCAAAGCAACCCCAGCGGTGATTTGGGGCATTGATCCTGAGCGGGAGAATCTGACGACTTCCCTAGAACGTAAGGTAAAAAAGGGACGCTATATTATTTCTGGACTCAGCCAAAATGAGCGCTATGAGGTTATGATCGGTGCTAGGCTCGCCAAAAGTCTAAACTGCAGCTTAGGGGATCGTTTAGTACTTATTTCCCAAGGATTTGACGGTTCAATCGCAAATGATGAATTTGATGTGGTTGGGATTGTTGGCAATGATCAATCAAATTTAAGAAGTCATGTGTTTATGTCTCTAAGGGCTAGCCGTGAATTTTTTAGTATGGGTGATCAATTTCATGAAATTGCAGTGGTCACAGGACACTATAAATATGCCGAGGAACTTAGCAAAAATTTAGAGAAAAAACTTGCTCAATTTAAGGTGTCAGTGGCGCCCTGGCAAGTAATTGCCAAAGAGTTCTACAATGCGATGCTTACAGATAAAAAGGGAAATCAGATCACTTTGTTTATAATAATAGTTATGGTTGCTTTGGGGGTCTTAAATACGATTCTTATGAGCGTCATGGAGCGAACAAAGGAATATGGTGTTCTACGGGCACTTGGAACTCGTCCAATGATGGTATTCGCATTGGTTGTGCTTGAATCATTAATTCTTGCACTTGTAGCAATAGCATTGAGCTTTGTTGTTTCCTTGCCGATTAACTATTTCTTTGTTTACCATGGTATTACACTTTCGGAACCCTTTGAGATGGCAGGGATTTACTTTGATACCTTTACAGGTGAGTTTTCCATCTACACAGTGTTCTATCCAGCTGCAGTGGTCATTTTTGCCACATTGTTGGTGAGCACTTACCCAGGGCTTCGGTCGGCCTTTATACGTCCTATTGATGCTCTCCGAGGAGTGCAATGAATCTGCTGTTGAAATTAGGGTTACGCAATGTAAAGCGTAATCCTCGTCGCTCTGTACTTACCATTCTCATTATTTGCATTGGTGTTGTATCTTTGATGTTTACCCATGCCATCATCTTGGGGATGAAAGATTCGATGCGGCAGAATGCTACTTCAACTTTTTTGGGGCATGCTCAATCTCACCACAAAGACTTTCAAAACGACTTCTCTATTGAACAAACTGTTCCGGAAATTCGGAGTATCGTTGAAATCTTGGAGCAAGCGCCGAGCATCCGTAGTTTTAGTAAGCGAGTCGTAGCCAGAGGCATGATCAGCTCAAGCTATCATGCTACTGGAGTACAGATTTTTGGTGTAGATTTTGCTAAAGAGAGGCATGTCTCCATCATAGAAAAAGCCATAGTTGCTGGGGAATATCCTAAGGTTCCCAAGGATAATTCAATACTTCTTGGAGTTGACCTAGCAGACCGTTTGGATGTCACACTTGGTGATAAGGTAGTCTTGACTTTGACGGAAGCCCATACCGGGGAGTTAGCTCAGGAGTTATTTAGGGTTCAAGGAATTGTGAACTTTCATTCACGCGGAATTGATCAGGGTGGCGCTTTCATACCATTGAAAAAATCTCAAAGCTTATTAAACCTCGGAAATGAAGTACATGAAATCGCTTTCTCTTTCAATAAGCTCGACGATGCTACTAATCAGAGGCTCCCGGTTTGGGATAAACTGAGGCAAAAGGAAGCATTGAGTCAAAACTGGGAAGAGCTAATGCCTGCATTAAAATCTATGTTTGAAATGACAAACATTTCAATTAGCATCGTTGCCATTATTTTGTTTTTACTTATATGTCTTAGTATTTTAAACACGATGTTCATGTCGATCTATGACAGGATGTATGAATTTGGTGTTATTAAGGCATTGGGTACAAAACGCTGGCAAGTGAGTATTCAAATTGTTTATGAATGCCTCGGACTAGGTTTGCTGGGAACATCTCTGGGTTTGCTTCTAGGGTGCTTAGCAGTCTATTATTGGGGCATTCATGGCATTAGTTTTGCTGATACAGAATTTAATGGTGTGTCTGTTCACGAGCCAATCCGAACTGTTTTTGCTTGGAAACAACTTACTCTAGTACCTCTTTCGGTTTTAGCAATGACGGTCATCTCGGGATTATATCCAGCATTTTATGCCGGTAAGATTACTCCGATGGAAGGCATGCGACAAAATAGTTAGCGATAACACAGTTAGGAAGGTCCGATGGAGAATGTCATCGAAGTCCAAGAAGTTTGTAGAGATTTTGGTGATGGAGAAACTCTGGTCCAAGCTCTAAAGTCTTTAAGTGTCGATATCAAGCGTGGAGAGTTCACTGCTGTCGTTGGTCCTTCAGGCTCGGGAAAGTCAACGCTGCTACATCTTGTGGGTGGTTTAGATAAACCATCAAGTGGTCAGATTCGGCTTGCTGGAAAAGCGATGTCGGAAATGACAGGTAATGAGCTTTCAGACTATAGAAGAGACCATATTGGTTTTGTTTTTCAAGCCTACAACCTGATCCCAGTATTAAGCGTAGAAGAAAACGTAGAATACGTCATGCTTTTGCAAGGGGTATCCCCTTCAGAACGGCGGGATAGGGTTCATAGTATGTTGAAACGCTTGGGGCTCGGAGATAAATACAAGCGTTTTCCAAATCAACTGTCTGGAGGCCAGCAACAGCGGGTAGCTGTAGCAAGAGCTATGGTGTCTCATCCTGATATTATCCTTGCTGATGAGCCCACAGCAAACCTTGACTCTAAGACAGGTGGAGATTTGCTTGATCTTATGAAGGAACTTCATGAGCTTGAGAAGATGACCTTTTTGTTTTCGACACACGATCCCATGGTGATGGAACGCGCAGAAAGACTTATACGCTTAAAGGATGGAGAGATAGCTGAAGATTCTTAGAGAATGGATCATACCTGCCACCATCGTTTTGAGCTTGTTTGCAAGAGCTGCCTTAATCAGAGCTGAGATAGCAGGACATGGAAAAATTTACCCTTCATTACAGCAGGTTACAATACCAGGTTCTGGAGGTAAAACCGTTAATCTTAGGTCTTTTGTTTTTGATGCTCGGGTCCATGAAGAACGTCCGGGCTTGGGTGGAGATATTAAGTGGGCATACAGCCTAGGCATGTCTTATACATCGGAAGCCATTGGCAATGCAGACACTAACCCATTTCCCTATCGCTACAAAGATATCAGACTTGAGGTTGAACGGTTTGCTGACGACAAGGGGCGTGTCGTGCAAAACCTTGATCGTTTAGCATGGGCTGCTGTGTTTGAGCGATTTGATCTCACCATTGGTCGTCAGGCTTTTGCATATGGGGTAGCTAGGCTAGCAAATCCCACTGATGTCTTTGCTCCTTACCCTCTGCAAAGAATTGATCAAGAGTTTCGCCTTGGGATCGATGGGGTCCGAATGACAGTTCCATTAGGAGAGCTTTCTGAGTGGGAAATTTCAGCGATTGTTGGAGAAAATGCCCGTTCGGAGGAATCTGCGGGATTAACGCGTTATAAGACGCAGATCGGAACCGCTGACAGCGAGCTTATTCTCATTCATTTTCGTAAAGCTCAACTCCTTGGTTTTAATATTGAAGACTCCTTGTGGGATGTGGGAATCCGTATCGAGGGTGCCATTGTTAAACCAGGTGTTGAAGATGGCTATCGACGTTTGGTAGTAGGTGGAGGATATATGTTAGGGGGAGGCTCCCTTTTTGATCTTGAGTATTACTATAATGAAGCAGGAGGAGATAATCGGTTTGCTTATCCCCAACTATGGGGTTCCTTTGCCTATACAAAAGGTGGTGTTTTCTTTCAAGGCCAGCATTATCTTAGTGCAAGCTATAATGATAGTTTTACCCCACTGCTAAATGGCGGGGGACAAGTCGTAGTGAATCTTACCGACGGGACCATGCTCACCGTTGCACAGGTAAATTATAATAGTAGTGAAAATTCATACATAGACTTTGGTTGTTTTTTATCCCCAACTCATATGAGCAAAGATAAATTTTATCCAGGAGAATTTGCTAGCCTTGGTCAACAGGTGTTTGCTAGTGCTCGTTACTATTGGTAATAAACCCTTTAACAATCAGCTACAACACTTATGTATGTTAGAATTAGATCGAATCTGATTAATTTTACTCTATGGGAGGAAAGTTGTGCTTAAACACAATCGGATCTTGATTAATTTTTTTATCATTTCAGTTTTTACTGTAAATGCTATTGCTTGTGAAGAAACTGATGAAGAAGAAGATGGTGCTGAGTCATCGTCTCGAATCTACTACTCTTATTCGAAACTCAATCTTAGTCAGAATTTTGAGGCTACCTCTCCCAAAAGTTTTAAGCAAGGCGATGGTACTAGCTTGTCATACGACGATAATCGAGAAACCGAGTGTTTGAACGCTGGGGCGAGGGATACGGTGCCTTATGAACTTTGTAAATTATCTTATGAGATAAGAGCAAGGTTTTTTCAGGCAAGTGGTAAAGATATTAAAGGTAGACTTGACGACTTTGAAGGTCGAATTAATGGCAACCTTTCTCGAGCTGAAGGAGGGTATATTCCTTGCCTAGATTCCGCATACATCGGAGGCACAGAGATAGTTTATGGAGACTCAACTCAAGGTGAAGCTTCTGCATATAATGAAACCGCTTTTAGCTACCTGATTCCTAATGGTAGCAATGGAATTAGTACTGGGATGGACCTGACTCTAAGCTGTTTAGATAGTTTTGATGGTCGTCAAAGTACAAAATTCAATGCTGCTGTTGGTAGAAAAGGAAAGCTATGGTCTTTAGTTGAAGACATGTCTGATGGAAAAACGGTTTTAGGTACCTTGCACGAAGATGGGAGCATAAACCTTTGGTATGGTTTTGGCTCTAGGGTAAATGTTGACTCTGCTGATGATGAAACTGTCAAGGGAGATCCTCCTGCTATTTTTGAAGATGGAGCTACCATCGCAAACATCATCACAATGCCCGATAAGGGTTTGATTGCTATGTCGGCAATTGGTGAATATGGTGGAGAGTGCGGTACAAGGTTGATTATGAATCAAACTGCTTTATATGTAAAAGCTGGCTTAAATCGATATGGAGCATGTTTTTCGGGTGATGTCTTTGATCAGTATGTTACTGATAACAACTTAAACATAGACGGCGATAACCGAAGCGCTTTTTATGAAGAATGGGAGAACCAAGAGCTTTGTATGATTGTTAGTGATAGCCAACCTCAAGTCTCTAATGTAGGCATGCAGCACTGTGTTGACTCTGGACTAGTAACTTATGAAGAAGATGGAACCACAGTAGCTGATCCATTTGCTGCAGTCTCACTGCCAAATCTCTCTGCTAAAGAAGACCGAGCTGATTCAGGAGCGCTCAAAATGAGGGGATGGATGGCAGGACAAATGCAAAAAGGTTTTGATTTAAGCAATGTTCCTAAATTTGGGTGGGAGCCATTACCACCTAGTCCGGTCTTTAGCGAAACCGAAGGTTTTGAGTTCAATAGCTTTGCATTTACCATTCCCCAGTCAGTCAACCCAGAGCCTATAAAAGTTTCGGCAGCATGTAATGCTGATGAAACTACCCGTACTAGCTCCTTTTCTGTTCAATATGAGCTTGAAGTTGCAACAGCTCTGGCTACCTTAAAAGCTAACGGAGACCAAGACCTGGAAAGCTTAAAAACCAACTTCATAAGCGTTGCAAATAATGCAATGTTAGAGGAAGGTGCACAGGCTCCGGGGTTTCATGTATCGGTTGGTGGGGCTGTGGGTGCTACTCATAGATCAAATATAGCCGGAACGGTATCAGTAAGCCTTGATGGTACTTCTGTGGGGGAAGGTACTTACACTGGATCAACTGAGGGTTTAACCAATATTGCAAAGGCTGACATAAACCTAACAAGCGTGCCAGAAATTACAGCGAATTCGAAGTTTTCAGTGACTATAGCAGGAACTTTGACTTTGGTTTGCAATACTGAAAATACTGTTGAAAGGGTGGGTGCAGCTACAATCGGTCTACCAAGTGTCTATTGGTTCTCTGTAGCACCAGAAAGCTGAAAAAAAGTCGAAACATCTTCAACCCAAATATAGGATGAAAATTATCAGCTCCCCCTGATTGAAGAGAAGGTGCTTAATAGTCTTGGTCGTCTGGAAATAAGTCTACGATCAAGCCCACAACTCGCCCTAAGTCATCAATAATTGGCTCTCTAAAAGTAGCTAAAACATTTTCATTGCAGTTGTAGATGGTGTTTGAATTCAACAAACTGGTACAAATACTATTTCGGAGTTCATCAGCTTCTTTGTTGGTTTGGAGAGAAAGTACAATGTTTTTTGATGAAATTTCAGTGTTAAGCAAATCACTGGCCTTGGTATAAAATTGGACAAACATATTTTTTAGTTCACCCTGAGTGTCCCCTATTCCGCATCGCATCTTTAATTGCTCGAAATTTTGCAGAGTTTGTTGAAAGCTAGTGGCTAAACTAACAGATTGATAAGCTTCATCCATATTAATATCATCAGAGCTTACTGAAGAATCATCTGAATCATTAATATCATCAGAGCTTTCTGAAGAGTCATATGAACCGGAATCTGCTGATACTGCTCTGGAGGCTGCCACAGTGCTGATTGAGAATGGTTCCGGAATCAGAGATAAAGTTTCAGTATAGTTGGCGATACCATTAGCATAAATATCCTCTGAATATTCTGAAGAGTCATCGGAATTATCTGGATTATTTGATTGCACATGTAGGTTCTCGTCTAAGAAGTCGAACACAGGATTGTGAAATCCAGCGTCTATTGTGTTTGCATTAATGGATAAGCTATTTGATTTCCCTGACTCGAAGGCCAGTACAGAGCTGCTTAATAAAGTTAGAGTGAACGTTATTATTTTCATAAAATTATCCTAAAGATTTTCTGACTAAAAAACAGGAAAAATAGCAGAGTTCATATTATCTGTCTACTTAGAAAAGCACGAACTGCCGAAAGAACCTAGTATTAGTTGCTCACAGATGTGGGTAAAAGTATTTAAGTGAGTATCAATTACACCCCTATTTCTACTGATTATATAAGGTATTATCGATGATTTAGTGAATGGCGAAGAAGCATCTTAAGTTGGGTTTTAACAAGAAAACTTTCATGATTGTCTCGAATTTCTATGCTTTTTAAAATACTCTCTATCTGAATGCTAGAATATTTTCTAGAAAAAACCCTAGCTAAATCATTATGAATTTCTTTAAATCTTGAATTCAATAAGAAAATGCAAAAATAATCTTGCCGTCCAGAATTCAAAACAAATTTGTGCTTGAAAAAAATATTTTCATCAAAATTCCCCTTCCTAAGATGTGTTTAAGAGCTAATAAGAGAAAAATCTTA
>JBGCDR010000238.1:0-3218 GCA_045105515.1 Oligoflexales bacterium | reverse complement strand
CAACGCAGCTTCTTCAAAGTTAAGAGTCAGAATTGATAAGCTTCGTGATGAAATAGGTTACGCAGCAGCAGGTCTTTGGAACTATAAAATAACATAAATTAAGCTACCAAAGGGTTTTATCAATTGTTAGACAACTCTACTATATAAAATATTTGTTTCTAAGTATGCTTTAACTTTGTCTATTGATTTTTAATAGACAATAAAGTAACAAAAAACTAGCCATAAAAAGGCTCTATCCCATTAATTGCATACATTTTTAGTCCAAAAATATTAAGGTTGCTATCATGAAAAAATTTATGGGCACAACAATTCTATTAAGCGCTATCCTTCCTATCCAGAATGTTCATGGATTTGGAAACAGATTGGCGAATCCTAATTTACCCCGTGAGTACGAATCACCAGCAGAAATCCAAAGAACTTTGATAAGTAAAATATCAAGTGTACTATACAAAATTATCGAGGAAAGCGAGGATGAAAGTAATGCAGTTTTCCAATCAAATATAAAAAAAACCTTCGACAAAGCTCGTGATGCCTACGTAAGGGGAATAGAAAAACGCTCGGGACAAAGCCGAAGTACAACAAGCATTATTGGTGATTTCGCTATGGTCTGGCAAGAAGCAATGAACCTACCTATTGAAGTTGAATTAAAAGAAGATCCAGATCAAATTGATCAGCACCTTGAGTCCGTATTTGAAGATTCATTACCGAATGACAAAACCTCCAATACTGAATCTGGAAAAATTTATATTAAAACTGTACTGCTCAATATCCTACTAAGGCAAAATGACTGTATTGAAAAATCGCGAAAAGTACAATCCATGATTGAATTGGGTTCTGATAAAAATTTGCCCAAAGATTTTAGACACTCTCCAAAAATGGCGAATCAAAGGGAATACCCTTTGCAAATAGTTCTTAATGAGTTAAAAGATAGCAAAGACCGAATAGATACCTTTGGTGTTTTGTTTAACGACAATGTCAGTTATTCGTTAAATCATTACCTACCTGAGAGTGAACGCTTAAAAGGCATTAAGGCTACCCTCGAACCAAATAAGATGTATATTTCCGAAAAAATCGTTGATAAAAGAGACTTTAAAACCTTCAATATCATGATGGCTCAAGCAGAATCACTTGGTGTTCAATTTGTCCAAGAATATTCAGACGAAATGTCGCAGATCCAGGATCAAATATGGTGTCCAATTCTGGAAAATATTCTAGGTAAAATGCGAGATATTAGAAGAGTAACACGCAGTACAGATGATGAAGGCTTGAAAGTTGACAATATTGCTGAGTTTCTGAACTCAAAACCTATGCGCAAACAAATGCTTAAGAAGGGAGATAGTAGATTCTCTGTTTACTTTCAAAGCAGCTTAAAAAACGATTTTAATAGTCTATTTAAAAAAATTTCCTACCATATTGATGCTAGCAGGTTAGATTCTGAAATAGAAGGTGAGCAATTCAAAGAAAATCTAGTTCAATGGGTTGCATGGGCAAATTTCCGCAACCGCGTCGCCAAACATCTTAACAAGTTCGCCCTGAGCGCTTCCAATAACGGGAAGAAGGCAAATGTGATCCGCTTGATTCGCTTGATTCGCTACGCAAACATCTATGATGAAGCTAGCGAAGGTACAGACCAAGGTGATTTATTTAAAGAACTGCAAGAATTCGGTGGCGCCGAAATTATTTTTACCACCAAAAATAAACTGAAGTGGACCCCTGCTATGTATGCCATGGTGCAAAAACAGGCTGAAGGAATTCAATTACTTCTTAAACAAGCCTTTTACAAGGTTACTGAAACCGATGGAGTGGGTAATAATATATTTCATTTAGCATTTCCTCTTCCTGAACAGTTCTTTAAGTCAGAAACCTATGTTGAATCAGAAAATGTCCTAGAGATGGTCGGAGCAAATCTAGGAGATGCTAATGCCCAACAAAAGACCACTGAAGCTATTAAAGCAATCACAACCGAACCCAATATACCTATAGCTGATAAAAGTGCTGGCCTTCGGCAATTATCTTCTGCAAACTTCACCCCAGTATCTTTGGCTGCAGCCACAGGAAACATCGAAACATTTGATTTTCTCAAAAAGTTCCTCATTCAAGAAAGTGCTTGGAACGAAGATGAACATGCTTACTTAGGTAATCATATTGATGAGCTAGTATTAGATGGATTAAAACGCTATTATAAAGCAAAACAGCGGCAAGGAGACTTGACAGAGGATGAACAAAAGGAACTTGAGAAAGAAATAAAGACCCGCTCTAAACTTATCAAAAGTCGCCACAAGGTATGCATCCATGAAGTATACCGACCCGACTTAGATGAAACAGTCACAAGATTGAAAGCACTTCAACGGCCTGCTATGAAGGTAATAGAAGATTTCTATGCGGCAAAAGCTACTAAACGGCGTAAAGAGCCTTACCAAAAATCAATTTTAACTGCTGTTAATCTCATGCAAAGAAGCAGGGGTTACTTACGCGGCATGAAACAATCTACCTCTGTAGTAAAAGCATCATATTTGGGTCCTGTTGTTAAATTGGTAACTAAAGAATTCCTCAGGCATAAAACTTCTCCTCGAGATATGACATTTGATAAGGTTTATGAGGGACTGACAGGAAGCAGTGAAAAGGACTTTTTTTCCAGTTATTTTAATGCCACAGTTGAAAAAAAGATGCAGCTCATAATTTATAATACAGTTAAAAATTCAGGTAGGCTAAGAGTTGAATCTGAAGAAGAAGAAGCAAATCGCTTCACTGGAGTTGAAGACCTATATTTGACTGATAGTGACAGTGAATCGGATCAAGAAAATGATTCTTTAGGCTATTCCGAAAATGAAAATACCAAAGAAGATTTGTGGGATATCTAATTTTTAAATATCCAATTTCTGCTTACCTAGGTTTTCTCTCTTTATAGAAGGCCGAAGGTAAACAGCTTAAATCACGATTTAAAAAAGACTGGAATGGGATTATGATTTTCGAGTCAATGTTATCAAGGATTTGTGGATTACTTCTCTGTTTTTTACTTTCTGGCAAAACAGGTCTAAGTGGGACAGGAAAAAGCAAGGAATCTTTGAGAAAAGACTTCTTTAGAGTTGTCTAACAATTGATAAAACCCTTTGGTAGCTTAATTTATGTTATTTTATAGTTCCAAAGACCTGCTGCTGCGTAACCTATTTCATCACGAAGCTTATCAATTCTGACTCTTAACTTTGAAGAAGCTGCGT
>JBGCDR010000237.1:0-11153 GCA_045105515.1 Oligoflexales bacterium | reverse complement strand
ATTGTTAGATTATGCTTGAATAGTCAAAAAAATACATCTCAAATATTTTTGACAACAAAAATTTTGTTAAAAAAATATGCTGAACCCATTTTAACGTACTTCAAAATTTGGTTAAAAGCTTACTTGAATCAACCCTGTCCTACCACCATGCTCTGCAATACGTTTCTTGTAACTATGAAGAAGGAAATCTCAATTTGGTTTTAAGAAATATTTAAAATAAGTGCTTTTGATGTGTTAATGACATTTTTGATCTAGTTTATTTAAAAAAAGGACAATCTATTCGAGCTGAGATTTTACAGATTCATAAAGTAATAGAAAATACAAAAGAAAGGTATAAAGCAGCACGAAGAACTGAATTTTCTGGCCAAATTTGGGGACCAAAAAATGGTGAATTCTCAAATTGCCGATTTGAGGTTGAGCATCCAGAAAAAGAGCTGTTTTTGGAGATGAGAGGTCGGTGAAAACCAAATGTTTACCTTAATATATCATAGCAATTTGACATAAAGGAATTTTCGGTTTCAATAGATTTTTAAATCATCGGATTAGACCTTCTTTCCTTTGCACTTCCTTGCCATCCTTACTAAATCTAGGTTTGAGCTTAGCAAGTTCGCTTTCCCTACATTATGCCATTATCCATCGTTAAGATATCCCCACTCGCGCATAATTTTTTCAAATTCTTTATTCTTAGTGGAAATCGTCTTGTCTGTATTTAGAAGATCCAACCTTACAAAATAAGCTACTTTTTGTCGTATAGGTGTCTGAGACTGTAGATCCAAAACTTCATAGGGGAGTTGTTCTAGAGAAGTCTTGATCGGAAGATTGCTAGTGCTCATGAGTGGGATAATTTGCTCATTGGCAATATAAATTTTTAAATCATTTGTTTCAAACTTGCTCGATTCTAAAATAAGTCTTTTGCCTACATATGAAATTTGCTGGTATCCGGAAATTTTCTTGGTAACAAGATCTTGGTCTGCTCTAAAATCCTGGTCTTCGTTCAAAAGCACTGTGATCTGTGCATCCTGTGGTGACTCGATCACCAGCTTGAACATGTCTGTATTTTTGTAGTATTCCCTAAATGAGTTACGAGCCTGCCGCAGTAAGTTTAGATTGGATCGATAAAGGTTGATGGACTCATTTTTATCCTGGACGAGGTCATAAAGCTCCTCCTGCAATAAAAAAGAAGTGTTGATACTTGAGAATGATTGCGATTTATGAATTTTTTTATTGGTAGCTTTGTAGTGCTTAATATACTTAAAGCGGTTATTGAATATGATGGATTTGCCTCTAAAACCTTCACTACCAATGGTATTATTGGACTTCTTCGTACTATTTGATTCTTTAGTTATGAGGCTTCTTTGGTCACACCAGCTCGGGATTTGAATGCCATTGAGTTCGAGTAAGCTTGGACCAATGCTCAAGGTAGAAACATATGAACTTTGTTCTTTTCCTGGTGGTAGATCAGAACTTTTTATTGCCAGGGGAACCTGAATTTCATCTTGGTACAGGGTTGCCCCATGATCAAAATATGCTCCTGTAAAAGAAACATTTTTATGTCCCTTAACGAACTCTCTTTCACAGTGATGATCTCCATGGTCTGAAGTTATTAATATAGTGGTGGAATCTTGCAGATTGAGCGCATTGATAGTATCAAACAAAGACTTAAGGTAGCGGTCTGTATAGCTCAGTTCAGCTCTATAAAGCCATTTAAGTATTGCCGGAAAAGAAGTGAAGGTGTCAATTCCTGGAAAGGTTTTAAGGATATCTACTAGAGGCGCTCTATATGGACCATGGGGAGCATGATAGTGAAGATACAAGAAAAAGGGGCTTTGGCGATTATTGTTTAACCAATTCTGGGCTTCGCGGGTGATTTGTGCTGTTTCATAGCCTTCTTTTTCAATAGATACTTGTTGCTCAAATCCATGGTCGATCCCTTCGCCAATAACTTCTGAGATGATCGAGATATTACCAATCATTGCAGTCTTCCAGCCATTATTCTTGAACAGTTCCGGAAATGATTGAAAACTATTGTGGTAATAGCTAAGTTTCTTCTCTTTATCCAAGCCATAAGCGAAGGCAATATCCTTAATATGATGGGGTTTTCTACAAGATAGGATCGAGTTAGTAGAAGGGCTGGTCATATTTCCCGGAGCTACTGCTTTAGCGTAGGTAAAGCTTGAATCAAAAAGACTCTTGGTAAAAGGCATTTTTTCGGATGAAATCGCATCGAAGCGCATTGTGTCAACTAGTATCATAATGACGTTTTTTTTATTCTGCTCTTGAATAGGACGGAAAAAATTAGGTTTCGTGACAACGCAGTATCCGTTATTCGATCCGCGACACACTAGTTTGATTCGATCTTTTATTTCTGCATTGAAGTTACTTCTTAAAGTTTGCCAAACATTTTCTGCAGCAAAATCTGCTAGCAAGTACTTTGCAAGAGAGCCCATCCACTCTGGGTAATTTATCTTATTTTCAATTTTTTCAAGGGATCTTTTTTTTAAGAGGTGTTCATTTCGAAAAACTGAAAGCTCCATGTTATTACCAAACGCATAAGCGGAAAGCTCAAGTCGCACGGCATTCTTGTATTCAGGTTTAATTTCAATAGAACCGTTGTTAGGCATCAAATATCCGTAGCGACCATCTAGTTTGTAGGGAAATAAGCCTGGGCTAGTGAAGATGGTAAATTTATCTTCTTTATGTGGTATTTTGTATTGTAAATGATACTTAAAATTGGGAGCTATCCTATCTAAAATATCGAGATAGGAGTTAATATTAATGCTATGCGATACTTGAATATTTGAATATTTAGGTGTGATGCTTTCAAAAGTTCCTTGCTCGTTTTTGCTAATATCAATGGGTTGGAGAGAAATTCTAGCATCATTGGGGTGGATTATAAAAACATAGAAAAGAACTGGCAATGCCACGACAAGTATTGATAAGTAAAAAATGATACGTTTCATGGAAGAACAAACCCTTGAATGATTCGTTTAGGAGGTTCAATTTTTGCAATAACCTTAAATAGTTTTCTCTTCATTGAAGCAGTTAAATGGGGGTATTGTTCGCTAAGATCTGATAGATTAAAAGGATCTGATTTCCTAAAAAATAACTGATATTGAATACCAGTCGAAGTAGGAATATAGATTAACTTTAAGTCATTCCAAATCAGACTGCGATGTTTTGCAGTGATAATAATGTCTTCATATTGCTGTTTGAGGGTGATTTGGCCACTTACAAGAGCATCAATCTCTAGCAACTCATTGATATTAGGGTAGTCGATTCTTTGTTGTTGGAAATGAACATTTCCAGCTCTAGAAAACCAAATTCCCGTTTCAGAATAGGCAGAAAGTTCTGGTGCAGATAAATTTGGTATACTTGAATTTTCTACTATCCAAGGGCTTAAATCAATTCCGCGAAATTCTTTTTTGCTTTGGTCTGCATTATACACATTGGGATTGTGAGCTCTCGCTGCTAAACTTTTGATGGTAGGGGCAATGTCAATGGCTCTGGTAACGAAATCAATAGATCTATTTTTACGTTTAAGGTACTTTGGCAATTTAATGATAAGAGGAACGTTCAGGACATAATTGCCGCGAAGGTGTTCTCCGTGTCCTTGGATATTACCATTTTCATATAGGTCCTCTCCATGGTCAGCAGTCAGAATAATGAGAGAATTGTCATAGCTACTATCGACCTTTAATTTTTCAATAAGCTTACCAATACTGTAGTCAACTGCTGCAATAGCTCCATTATAAAGAGCTCTTACTTGAAGAATATCATTTTGGTTTAGCGAATTTTCTGACTCATCCATTCTTGGAGTTTTCGAAAAATAATAAGGTCCAGGATACTCTGGTTTAGCATATTTTTTGTACCACGGCCAAGGTGCAGCATAGGGGAAGTGAGCAGTAGAATAAAAGATTGCACCGAAATACTTGCTACCTGGTTCCTTATCTATCCAATTTAATGCGTTAGAGGTTAGCTCACTTGGATCAGCAAACGAAGGATTCTCCTTTAAGTAAGGAAAGTAGCTATTGATGGCTGGTGCCAACAAGATTGGCAGCCAAAGAAAGGTGCTTTGCGCGATTCCCATCCCGATGATATCTTTGATGGTCATATTTGGAGTTTGGATGCTTTCAAACCCAGTTTTGAACCTAGGAAAGATATCACCTGCGAAGTCAGAAAAAACTCCAGTTCTATAGCCACTTTTATGAGCTGACTCAGCCATATCATCTTGCAGGCTTCCACTGTCTGATAGGTTCGGAAACATATGGCGTATATTAGTTGAACCAGCATAATTTCCATGTAATATTTCAACCCAGGAAGGAAATGTTCTTGGAATACCAATGAAGTGATCTTGAAAAATCACCGACTGAGGATCGTCTTTAAGTTGGTTGATATAGGGTGTTAAAAGAGGATCAGCAATTCTATCATATCTTAAAGAATCTACTGCGATAACGAGTATGTTAGGGTCTACTTGTTTTGAGGTGGTAACTTGTTTGGGAATAGAATATTCATGGGACCACTTAAGTTGTGGATAATAACTTAAAAATACAATTGAAAGTGATACAATAATAAGCCGCTTTTTTTTGATTAGTAGGGCAAGTAATGTAATTATCAAAGCGTAAGCTAAACCTTGATATTCTAGATTGATTTTAAATGAAGTGTTAAATATGAATTGATTGAACCAAGTGGGAAAATAATTTTCAAATAAAGCAGGATATCGGTAGATGGTACCTAGTCCTAGGATTCCGTATAAGAAAATATAAGTTATAGTGCAAAATAATCCTTGGCGTCTATTAGGTTCAACTCGGCCAAAGCAAAGCCATTCAAAACTGCCGACAGCTAGAAAAATAGCAACAAAAATAAAAAGTGAAAGTGATAGAGCCTGTAGGCAAGCAATGTAAGGATACTTAGCTAAAAAGCTGACAGCTAATTGCCCAAAGTTGCTCCCTGAGTTTGTAAAAGCGATTCCTAGAGAAAATGATACCGTGATGATCAAAAATAACGAACTTAATTTAAGTGCCCTTTTGATATTAAAGGGAATGCTTCGTTTACCCATGCTCTTCCAAATTACGAGAATATAAGTATATTTTGTCTATGCTCTCCACTTTTATTGGATAATTATAAACATTTTCTTATCGGATTGCTAATATTTTGTTTGATAATAGTTATGAACATGACCAGGTATAAATATACCATCTTAAAGTTGAGTCTAGATAAAGTTGGATATGATTGGATTCGTTAGATGAAGAACGATGTAAAAGATGATTTTTAGTAAAAAGAAGTTTAAGGAATATCATACGCGCAGCGAAATCCGAGTGTGTTGACTGTTTGCGATGAAGGTTGATCCAGCCTGGTTCGAAATAAGCCATTTCTATCACCACCAGAAAACCCTCCCCCACGGGTCATAGCACCACCACTTCCATTAGTTCCTATGAGAGCTCTACCTATTCTTTGAGTAGAATTCCAGGAGTTTACCCAAAAAGCTTTAACGCCATTTGTGGGAATAAGCTCGGACAAAGCCAAGCTTGAAGAACCTGCAACCACAGTAAACTCGTTATAGTTAGCAGGATTATTACCCCCACCAATAGATGGCTTATCACTGCTTTCGTTTTTATCAATCCATTCTCTAACATTTCCAGATAAATCCCAGATTGCATTACCATAAGATAGGGTGTGAGTCCTTCTTTGCATTGCTTCCCCATTACCAGCTGTATTAGCATCTAAACCAGTACAACTGCCATCCTTAACGAAGGATTTTAAGTCATCAGCATTTGCTTGACACGCTCGGCTTGGATCATTATCAGAGTGTCCGGTGAACATGGCACCAGAACCTACAGCCGCTCCACTCCAATTATTGGTAACGTTGGTCATGTTAGCTGTAATTGTCATCCACTC
Source organism: Oligoflexales bacterium (assembly GCA_045105515.1). GTDB lineage: Bacteria > Bdellovibrionota_B > Oligoflexia > Oligoflexales > Bog-1112 > JABSRF01. Next base: position 5,258 of record JBGCDR010000237.1, on the reverse strand, counting down.
TGGATTTGTCAGAAGATGGAATCTAGTACCTAAAGATGAACATTCTGTTTTAGCATCTCCTTGATTGATGCTTGTCCAAGGGATACCGGCACTTAATGATGCTGGAGCATTATTAACATTCTTAGCTTCATATTTCATTACGCAAAAGTCATCTGTCGCATAATCTTCATCGCCAGGGACAAAAACCCATGCATCATTGTTATCAATAGAATAACAATAATTGTAGAAGAACCCAGCGCTAGACCCTGGATTACTGGTATTTCCCAAAAGGTCCACAGCTCGGATATTGGCAAAATATCTCAAACCTGTAGCTAAATTTAAGTCATTAAAATCGACAGTCGTTACGTTGCCCACATTAGTCCATATTTTGATGTTAGTTTCACCGGGGCTGGTGCCAATACTTACTTCGTAATACGCGACTTCACTTTCATTATCGGTGCTTGCCATCCACGAAATGCTTGGTGAATCGGTGGTAGTGATTGTATAGGCTCCATCATCTATTCCATCAGGATCTGTTGGAGCATTTTGATCATGAATGATGCTATCACTGACGCAGTCTGTTTCGTTTTCAGCTTCATCTTGATACTTAACATAAACCCTTGTTTCTATATTCATCTCACCAAGAGTCCAATTATCTTTTGTTGTTGTATAAGGTTCCCAGCTGCCACCCACTGCGCAGTTGGGATCGTTTGTTATATACATTTCTGTTGCATCTAATGCAGCTAGATTCAATGTAACGGATGAGTTTTCTGTATATTCATTTGAATTTATTTGTATACTGGGATCAGAAGGCGGCACAGTATCTTCATCTTCTGAGGGTTCGGAATTTGGGTCAGGCTCTGGGTCTGGAGTAACTTCCTCAGTTTCTGTAGTTAGATTTTCTTCAACATTATTGTTTTCTTCAACGGTTGTTTGATCCTGTTCACTTGTTTGGTCGCTTGGATTATTGGTTGTGACATCGTCACTATTATTTTCAATATTTTCTTGTGCGACGTTATCATCCACATTGGCTACATTTTCTTGGGAGCAAGCACCTATAATTACGATAAAAAAGCTGAATATAAGAAAATTGTTCACGGTAACACTCTAATATAAAATAATTTTTTAAATATGCAAAAAATGAAATTTTCACCTTTTCGACACTATACTTGGATCGTACAATGTTTAACTTGAATTTAGCTTATTTTGTAATATCTTGATTTATAGGGATAAGATGTGGATAGTTTTTATTCGCTTCTTGATATTTGTAAAGCTGAAATTGCTTTTTAGATTTATGTATAACCTTCCTCTAGTAAGTGCAAGATATGCTAGAATCATTGTAGGCTCAATAAGGGCCTATTGAGCCATCATCCAGAAATAGGCCAAGAGAGACATGGTAAGTATGAATAGCAATAAATATCAGTATTATTGTGTTTGGTTTTGTTTTATTTTTTTTCTTGATTATCAACAAGTCAATGCACTCCCGAAATCAGTAAAACCATGGCTTGGTGTAGGAATTGAGACTCACGAAAAAGGTGTTTTAGTCACCAGGGCCCTTCCTGGAGCTCCAGCCCAAAAATCAGGTATAAAGACAGGAGACATCATTCTCTCCATCGATTCACACGTTATGAAAACTGCTGCAGCACTCAATAAGATGATTCAGTCACTTGAGGTTGGGCAGAAGGTTGCTGTTGAAATAGAGCGTACCAATAAAAAATCTACCCTTAACATATTTCTCGAGGTGCGTCCGGATTTAATGAGCCTCATAGAAAAAAACGAAGGCAAACCTGCTCAACCTGTTAATTTAACTAGCATCGCTGGTAAAACAGTAAATTTGAATGAAATGAAGGGGCAGGTGGTTCTAATTAAATTTTGGGCGACGTGGTGTCCCTCATGTAGGGCCTCATTCCCTTATCTTGATAACTTTATTGGTAAAAACAAAGGTAAAAAGTTAGTAATTTTAACGGTCTCTAATGAGGACGTTTCTACTCAATCGGCCTTTTTTAATGGAAAAAAACAGAATTTTATTGCTCTAGTTGACCCAAAGGGTGAAGCCTCCAATGCTTATATGGTGCCGGCTCTACCTTCATACGTACTTATTGATAAAAATGGTCTTGTTTCTCAAACTGCTGTAGGAAGTGGGTCATATTTAAAAAGTATTCCGGGAAAAGCAAGCAAGTTGTTAGAGGATAAATAAAGGCAAAGTTTTCTGAAAGAAATCGTAGTAGTAAATGGTAAGATTTCAAGTTATTATCGATGAAATATACACCTGTCAAATTGATCTACATATCAAATTCCGTAATATTTAGTAAAATTTTATGATTATGTAATTGAGGCTACACCTCCTAATTACATGATAATTAGTATTAAGTTTCTTAATTTGCTGTCTAGATATTTTACTATCATGATACTCCCTACCATCAGTTTGCCAAATCCGACATAGATTTAATGGGGAAAACCCATTTCTTAGAAGCGATAATCTATTGTTTTCATAGATCTTACTAGGGTATTGACATGTTTTGGCACGTGAATACTTCACATGAAAAAACATGGAATATTATCCATATAGGATTTGGGTACGGTTCTTGCTGCTAGATATAGTAATTAGTTTCATGAATAATTGAGGATCAAAAAATGAGTAACTTTGGAAACAAAATGAAGGACGTGATGTCTGATAGGAATAATCAAATTTATTTTGGTGTTTTTGTAGTTTTATTATTGGCTGGTATTGGTGCTTATTACTTTTTTAAGGCACCAAGTACTGAAGATAGTCTTGCTACCGAAACAACTGAAAGTGTTCAAGAAGATATCGAAAATGCAGAAGCTGGAAATGAAAATCTAAATGAAGAAGAGATGACTGAAAACGACTCTAGTGAAGAAAATTCTTTAGGCGCCACAGAGGCAGCTGCTGTTGATACTGATACTGATACTGATACTGCAGCTAGCCAAGAAGAAGGTGAGCTTACTGAAGATTCAAGTAGTGAGCCAGCCGAAGCTATGACTGAAGAAGTAGGCGATACAGCTCTTGAAACTGTTAATGAAGAAAATGAATTTACCACCGAATCAACTGAAGGTCAAACAGAAGCCGAAGTTGTAGCAGAAACTCAAACAGTATCTGTTTCAGATAACTATGTTATCACTAAGGGTGACTGGCTTTCAAAAATTGCTCAAAGAGTATATGGTGACATGCATAAGTGGACTCTTATTCACGAAATGAATCCACAAATTAAAAACCCACATCTTATCTACCCAGGTGATGAGATCGTTTTGGAAGCTCGGGACTAAACCATAAAATAGGGTCTATGAAGCTTGTTTGTAAGTATCGGTTGAAAAGTAATTCATAGGCAGTAGAAAGGTTAATTTGAAGGGTCGATGCCCTTCAGAGTCTTTTTCTCCAGAGAAGTCAATTCTTACAGAACCTCCAAGTCTTTCTATGAAATTTTTTACAGCCTCCATACCTATTCCTTGCCCAGATATTTTTGTAATAGTTTCTTTAGTTGAGAGCCCGGATTGGAAAATACTCATTGCAGCATCGTAGTCGGATAATTCATTCAATTGTGATTTTTTTAGCTTGTCTAGGTTTAGGCCTCTACCATTATCGGAAAGTCTGATTTCTACGGTGTCATTATTTTTTGAAAGATCAACAAATACAATGCCTTTGAAATTACTATCCTCCCTCGCTGCTAAGCCGTGGTCAAGAGAGTTTATTAGGCAGTGTATAAGAATATTTTCCCATTTGCTTTTTTGATCTTCAGTAAATCGGATTGTCTCATCTACATTAAAAATGTACCCAGGATTGTCAATTCCCAGCTCTGTAGCCGTGCTTTGTAAATTGTCTGCAATCTCGACTATGATTTCCTTTAAACTATCAGTTCTCATAAATTTAAGCTTTTCAATGACATGATCGGCTAGTTTTAGCTTTTCCTCCTTAGAGTAGTTCATGTTTTCACTAGAATAATCTTCTATATCTGAGATTGCTTTAATAATCTTCGGATTTTCATTCTCTCTTGAAGATAACTTTTCTCGCAAAATTCTTAAGTAAGAGTTAATAGTTTGGCGAACTATTTCAATAGATGTTTCACTTTTTTCGAACTGAGGAGAACTAAGATACTGATCATTTTTTCGTTTTAAATATTTTCTAAGCTCTTTTACTTCTACTTCAGACCTATGAATGACTTCTGTAAGGTATGAGAATTTTAGTGTTCTCGAATTTCCTTTAACCGTGTGGAGATTTCTGAGAATCTTATCAAATAGTTTATTAGTCTGTTCGTTATCTTGGAAATCATCCGTTAGGCTTTCAAGTGCCAAAAAAGCCGAATTTGCCATGACCTGAGAATTTTTAAAAAAGCTATTTGCTTTGAATGGCCCACATTCCAATAGCTCTCCTACCATGAGCAATTCTGTTCTCTGAATATCAGCTTGTAATTTAAGCTTCTTAAATTGAGTAACATCGCGAACGGAGACTAATAACTTATCAACTATATTATTTTCTTCATCAACGATAGCATTCCAATTTATCTCGAGATTTTTGTTAGAGCCATTTGTAAATTTTTTTTCTATAGATTTTTTTAGAAAATGTTGGTTGATGCGAAAATTAACCGGCTTTTCCCCAAGAATCAATGAAATTGCAGAATGCATAGCTGAAATGTCATCTTCGGGTAAATTTGAATCGTTAAAAAGGAGGTCTATCGCATTATTTCCAGAAATGGATTTTGTATCTAGTATATTTTCTAAAAATGCAGAATACTCATGATGCACAATTTCGTGTTCATCAATCATAAAAATCCCCTGCTCGAGGTACTTTAACATGTTTTCTATGTCTCTACTTTTTTGTTTTAATTTTTTGGTTCTTTCTTCCATTAAAACTTCGAGCTTAGCATTCTGATTTCTAATTTTTATAAATTTTGCCTTAATTTGAAATACCGAAAAAATACCAACAACTGCTACACATGCTATGAGAATTAACACCCTATTCTCTAAAAATATACTGAGAACAACTATAAAAAATATTGAAATGATTAGGAATGACAATAAAACTCTGCTGGAAAGACTCATTTTTGTGATCCGTGTCCTGGCTTTCAATTTAGTTTAGTAAGGTTTGATAATACTTTTTAAATCTATTTTTTTCATATTTTTTCCTATTTAGTGTCTGGTCGGAAACTAAATTCTTGCCTTTGCAACTCAGTTTTTTTTATCGCGGTTGAAATTAATTTTAAAAACTCTTCTTATTTTCCAGTGATAAGTGAAAAATACCATATTTTCGGCAATTAAATATCTTC
>JBGCDR010000236.1:0-6451 GCA_045105515.1 Oligoflexales bacterium | reverse complement strand
GCGCATGGGCACCCCCAAGATCTTTTGATTTTCCGACAATTATAGCCTTTTTAGAGAAACTGGGGAAATTCGCTAAAGATTATAGTGCTCTAAGCCTTACATACAAAGGCGGCGGTGTGTTTCCAATCAGGCACTAAATATGGTTTTTTTTAAGATTTCAGTGACATCTTCTGAGTCTATTTCGCTCCTAAAATCTAAGGATATTTTTTTATCTTCTATGCAAACAATCCCAAAGTGATTCTTATCCGCTACAACCAACTCTCTTTGCAAAGGAATAAAAATCAAATCTGCCTTATATTTAGTGTCATTTGATTCAAAAACAAGAAGAAATTGATGACAATCCTGATAAGCACGTAAGGTGTTTTTTGATTTTAAAGATAGATCATTCGATAAAAAAACAATATCTGCTTCATTTAGCACAAGTTCATAAACTTGGTTTCTACTCATGTAGATTTGGTCAATTGTAAAATTGTATTCAAGATCAATTTGCGAAGAATTTAAAGTCTTTGATGCAAGTTCGAAGCTTCCCACTTGTCGCCCATTGACCAGAATGTGCACCATTTTTTCATGCAACCCAAAATCTTGACTTGTCAAATAAACATTTTGTCGCAGATCTTCTTGAAAAGGGGCATTTCGATGCTCATTCGATTTACAAGATAGAATAAGAAATATATAAATAAAATAAGCTTTCAGTAGATTCATTAGTTGTCCAGTGTCTTATGATTTTCGCTTACTTACGGAAGGTTTTTCGGTGCAATTTATTAAATATTTATAAATTTCTATATATTACGCTATAGATACCCATGATCATAGATATTTATAACATAACGATTCAAATAACCAGGATCGTAAGCCAAAATTGATTTTCTGAATTCATCAAAGATTTTTGTAGGTAAAATAGCAGGAATATAAATAATAAAAACCTAATCATACTAATCTATCTTAAGGAAAAGCCTTTAATAGACGAACATTTAATTATCTAAAGAACGTTGAGTTGATTAGTATGAGGTAATGTTTTGTCAAAAGTATTAGTATCTTCCTTATTTACACTTTTTTTCACTTCCAATCTCTTTGCAGCGGAAGTTGTACTATGCACTAAGCCAAAATCTCTTAGGTCTCTGAAGTGTATTTTTAAAATTGAAGCTGAAGAAAATATTCAGCGAAGAGATAAAGTATTAGTATTTAATGATAAAAGATTATTAGTAGCCTCAGGTATTATAAATGGTGTCTTTAGCAAGCATTTTATTGCTTTATTTGAGGATAAAGCTACTGTAAAACGGCTAAATAAAGCAAAAGTCATTGGATTCGGTGATGAGAAAAAGAATATTTCTTACGAATCACTTTTTGAGTGAACTAAAAAGAATAATCCAATAATTTGATTAAATCCCAGCAATCGAGCCCCAGTTGCACAGCACCTGGGTTTACCTGCTTCAGCGCACAACCAATCTTTGGCATATATGTATCAACAGGGTAAAATCAAGCCTCTGTTTGAATCCTGCTTTATAACTTAGATCGGAAGTAGTAGAATTAGAAGTTTATGGTAAGGTAAAAACGCACCTAAATCCCTTGTAGGTATTTGAGCTTGTTTGCGAACTATAAAGACGGGTATAAAAGAGACCTGAGTTGGAATCATTACTCCAGTCTCCACCACGAATTAAGGCTCCCCCACTTGAATTCAAACCTGAGTAAAATTTTCCAATAGACTGACTTGAGTCCCAATTATCATCCCAGAATGATTTAACAGCATTAGTTGGTATCAGGTCAGTCAAAGGCGTTGTCAAGGTACCTGTTACGGTATTATATTCGCTATAGCTGTCTGTATTTGGTGTTGGTTTATCATCTCGATTATAATAGTCCACCCATTCACGTACATTACCAGCCAAATCCCAAACTACTTCACCGTTTGATAAAACATGGGTCCTTCTTTGATTAAATTCTCCGGTGCTCAAGGCTGCACAATCTGTTTCAAGGTAGGAATTAAGATCATTAGTATCCGCTTGGCAGGGATTGCTTGGTGAATCGTCAGAATGTCCTCTTGCTAGTTCACCGACACCAACTACACCTGCACCACTCCAATTTAGCCCTACATTAGTTGCATTTGTTGCTATCGTCATCCATTCCGGATTTGTTATTAGATGGAAGCCATCGCCCAGAGCTGAACACTCGGAAATAGCTTCTAACTGACTTATTCTTACCCAAGGGGTCCCTTCAGGTTGGGAAACTGGATTTTCTATGTTTATATTATCTTCGCAGTCTCTACCGTTCGCCAGAGAACACTTAGCTTCATATTTCATCACACAAAAATCGCTTGTACCATAGTCTGAATCACCTGGAACCATGACCCAGTTACCAGGCTGAGCAATAGAATTGCAATCTGTCACCAGCTCCTCAGGGTTATCAGGTGGTGTAGGCTCTTCTTGTGAGGATTCTTCCACTTCTAGTTGTGCCAATTCCTCAATATTTTCAGGCTGCTGAACCTCAGGATTAGGAGAACTAACTTCATTGGCGTTAATTTCCATTGTACTAACAATTTCTTCAATTGAAATAATGTTCATTAAATCTTCAAAATCTGATTCATCTTCACGCTCAATCTCCACCCCACCAATTCTTTCGAGGGAAATTTTAATATTGCTAGCCTCATTCAAAACTAAAGTGAATAAGAAAACCCCTTCACCATCACTCAAGAAGCTCAAGATTAAATTCTCACCATTATCACCGATAATTGAGATATCAGAATCCAATAATTCCAAGTCTTTCAAAACTTTTCCATCCCGCTTCAAGGAGCAAGAAATATCCAAAGTCTGTTCTTCTTCATTTTTAACTTGAGACTGGCATGCTAAATATGCGCCCGAAATTACCGTTGGGGGAACAGCTGTTATTTCTTCCTCATCCTCATCCTCTAGATCACTAATAATATCAGTGCCTTTAGCATTTGTACTTGTAAGCAAATTTTTCCGTTCTAGGTCTGCCGAACAGAAAACCAAAAATTGCGAAATTATTACAATAATATGAGTCCGAATCATAGTGCCGATCCAAATACTTATTCCCGTTATTAACCTAGCTCGGGATGTCCGCCAACAGACTTAAAAGAGAGATAAATTCTATATTTATTGTAAATATTTCTGAGCCTTACAGTAGTAAAAATAAATATAAAAATCTAACTTACAGCCACGATCAGATTAAATCTAAAAAACCATAATTATTTAGATTGGATACCAAAATAATTTCCATATGTTTTCTCGACTTACCCTAGTATTCACCTTTATTGGTGGATTAAAGAAATTAAAATTTGCAACTTAAAATACTATTAAGAATTTAAAGGCTGAAAGTTAGGGCTATTGCTTGTTGAGGTTTTAGCCTCCAAGATTACGGGCAGATTTTCTGATAAAATATCAAACATAGAAGAAAAGAATATGAAATTTTGGCATATCAATTATCCAAAATCACCTAAGTTCTTTTATTAAGGAGATAATTTGAAATTGTTTGGCACAAATTTAAGACGAATAATTAGCTATCTAATCTTTCTATATGCTTTTCCACTGACTTTAGCGAATGCTAAAACACCCAAACCCCTAAGAAATCTCTCTACAAAACCAGAAGTAAAGGGGAAATACAAAAAACAGGATGGCAAATACGTCAAGAAGCAGATGAAAAAGAGTCTTGTTTATGCTCCAAATTTTTCGACTAGTGTCTACATTACAAAAATACCAGCGCTTCAAAAATATAACCTTGCAAGAATTCACTCTAATGATCGATTAGTAGGAGATTGGAAAGGAGGGTCACCAGTATGGGTCTTAGATTTTGACAAAGAAAACAAAGAGCCAATGAAATGCACAGTAGGCGGAGGCAACAACCAAAGGGAATTTAGCCCCATTACAAATTGCAAACTTTTCAAATCACCCTTTGCAGTAGCATTTGTTGGCCCAAAGCCCAAGCAGTTTAAATGGTTTTATCCAGAGAAAAGAGTCTATCAAGAATATCTTGGAATAGTCTTGGATAATGAAAAATTCTATTATGAATTCTGGAACAAGCCAGGGACCAGTTATTCTATCTGGCGAATCTATGGTTTTAATAAAGGCAAGCTTACTCCTATTTACGAAGATACTGCGGGCTATTAAATCAATTCATTCCAATATTTATTGGAATTGATCAGAGTTTAGCTAGGGTAGGTATAAGATCTTCTTAAACTAAGAGATCTCATTAAATAATTGATGTTTTTATAATTTTCATCAATATCTTCCTCAGAAATTAAAGAAATGAATATTAATTGGTACCAGCAACTATGAGTAGCACAAACTAGCTTAAAACTATTGCATACCGGGGGCAAACTGAATTGTAGATTTAGCTACGATAGAAGATAGAAATAGCTAATCTCTGCAATAATAGCGAAGATCAATACTGCAATTTTTTTAAATAATTATGTACATTAATATTTTAGGTGCACTTGAATTTTTTCATATACTCTGAATTTCCCTTGTTTTTATATGAAAGCACCTTGTAAACGTATCTAAATCCATGCCTAGACGTATATTGCATAGAATCTTGTTAACAATTTGTTTTAATTAGATATATAAGTATATTTAAATTTAGTATGTATAGGTATCAATACTTCCTAATAAACGTCTAAGAAAGCCATCCTCCTTGCAAATAAAATCTAATTTCAGGTTTATAGTCCTCACTTCTTTAAAAAACTCTCAATATCTAATTCAGACTCATAGACCGTGTGAAATCTTCCACTACCGCCGTCAGAAGCACGAACACGAATGTCAAAAGTGCATTTGCGATAATCTAATGGTATTCCGTCATATGTTGTAACAAAATCAGATAAAGTGATCTGATTGGTTCCAGAAACAAGATTACCTTCAAATATATCAATTACAAAATTTTTGGCCATTTGAGATACGAAAGAAGCATTTGGATCGGGCTCTCCAACTCTTCGACAAACTACAGAAGGTTTCAATCGATTTGGAACGTCTCCTGCAATACGCTCTATAAAATCGGCAAACTCAATAACAAGTTTATTTTTAGTTGCTGATACTACCTTTAAATTAAAATCTATTTTATATAGGTCTTTGTTACAATTTCGTCAGCAATTGCATACACCTCCCTAATTTCTGGAATATAATTGGTGTACTTGTTTAATGCTAGTTTAGTACCCTCAACATTTTGGCAATAATTTGACCACGACAAATAAGCTAGGTCTTCATCTGATACTGGTATTCCTTCCGGCACGAGAATGAAATGGAACTCGCCAAAACTTCCTTTTGCTTAACTCTGCGACAAATGCGACAATCACCTTAACTTCTTAGATAGGCGCAGGATTCCCTTGTCATCGATATAGGTAGCTACATGATTCCTATCAAAATCAATACTAACGATTTTGCCAGGAATTCCTTGATTAAGTACATAATATGCATCTTGGAAAAGAAAATTAATTGCTGCAACCGGCATTGCGCATAGCATCTCACGTAGAGGGCTATCGCATTCATCCGTTAAACGGCTCATATAATTCTTCCTAAGCCTTTCTACAAATTCAGGAACGTCTTTATTTTCAATCTCAGCTAATGAAACCCGATTGGATTTTAGGATAGAGCATATTTTTTCTCGCACAAAGCATGCGAAATCAGCTTTACTTCCAGCAGAATGTTGATCTTCTTCGTTGTTATCTGAATCAACAAAACTCATCCAAGGATTATCAAAAGATTCATAATCCTCAGCATATTTTTCCCTCCACTCTCTAATGGTCCGAGAAATCTTCACTCTATCCGTTTCCATGTCCACGCCTTCTTTTTCGCAAAAAAGATGATCTAAAACTGGTTGACCAAATTCCTCAAAAAATGATACATATTCACCGTGCATTTGCATATGGGAATGCCAGACAATATCAATATCCAAGGTAGGACTAATTTGACCTTTATAGCTGAGCTGCAAGAATTTCTCATATCGGTCAATTGACCGTATTATCTGTTGCGTACTCATAGGTCCGAATTTTTTGACTTTTTCAAACATATGCAATTGCACTGTCAGGGCACGATGGAAATCGATTGTTAATGGCCAATCGAATCCTTCGTGAAGCTCCATATCAGCATCGACAAATTCTTGTGAATAAGGCTTTGCCTGATTTTTTTTCGCCAATTCATCAAGTCTTGGGTTCAGCAATAACTTCACTATCTCACTATTAGGGATCTCATCCTCTTGGGTATGACTTTGGATCAGTCTTTCAACATCAGCCTTATACTTAAGAGGCTGAAGTAGGTGGGCATGCCAAATCAATAGGATATCATTTGGTGCTTGCATTATTTGAGTGCTATTTTTCAAGTTAGGCCTTCGGCGAACATGTAACTTAAGCTCTCAGCTAAACTGTAAGTCCTATATCTGACAAAAATAATGTTTTGAAATCAAAAGATTAAGAGATTATACAGCCGCTGTTTTTTCTTCTCCATTATCATTT
>JBGCDR010000235.1:0-4317 GCA_045105515.1 Oligoflexales bacterium | reverse complement strand
AAATTATGGAAGAGCAATCACAAAAACGGAGGAAAAGTTTCATGACAACCTAAAAATAATCGGGCAATACTTAATTTAAAAACCCTTAAAATTACAACGATAAATCCCGCCAATCAGTTATTGAAATTCCTATACATAAATATCAAGCCATACTTGTTGGATTAAATCTCAATGTTGGCTATAATTTCAAGGAGAGTTGGTATTTTTTGTTTGGACTGCATCAATATCACCCAATCTATCATATTGTAAGCATCGACTCGCCAACAGGATCCATCACTCATACTCCTGATACATCATTTGAAGTTCGCGCTCATGGTACCAAACTGGCAATAGGCTATCACATTGCTCCTCGGATGGGATTGGAATTTGGAGGCATCATCAAACCTTTACTATTTGGTGGGCTGCAGGGACGTGGATTCACCGCATTCACCATAGGAGGAATTTATGCGATTTAGTTTTTTTAAAAAAATAGCGCCAATTATGATTATCACTATTTTAATCAATAACTGTGGTGTTACTAATAGCCCTCAATCCGGCAGATATAATGTTACAAGTGACTGTCCTGATTCTCAAAATTCAGGTTCTATTGTAATGAACGAAACTGAGGATACACTCATAGGTATATTTGAAGTCAATGATGCCGACCTTTATGGATTTCCTTCCACTTCATTCCTAATTGCTTCAAGCGAAGTCAGCTGCGGATCAGGAGTCCGTGATTGCAAAGCAGTAGTCTTCGAAGATTCAGCTAAATCGATGCTATTTGCCTGCAAAGACAACGGAACACTAATATGTACGATTCATCTTGAAAAATAAATGCATGAAGCCATTGTTAGTCACCAATGCTCTCTTTTCATTGTTAGACTTTGAGACAATATTTTCTACAACATCATGCTAACAAGCTCTATAGCGATGCTAGCATAAACAAGTGATACATGGCTTCCCCATGTTAACTTTTTCTAATTTTTATCCTTAATATAGTACCAGAAAAACTTTCATATAGCATGTATGTACCCTAGTTGAAGCAATAGATTTTTCCAAAAGTGGGATTTATGGATAAAAGCACTATTTTTATACAAAATATTTAACAAACCCAGTAATCCATATGTCTACAAAATATTTAGTGGAAAAATTTAAGTAAATAATTTAATGGAATAAAGTCATGAATCGATTATGTTTCTAACTGGAGATTGAAATGCTCAAAAATTTGGCTATATCTCTTCTCTTAAGCAAAACTATGGCTTTTTCTCCTAGTCAATTCCATGCTCACAAGCTTTTTAGGCATCATGTTTGCCGGCAATTTGCAGTAAACCCATCTCAGGTTCATGATAGATATATAGAGCTACTCGGAAAATCTCCATACCAAGAAAAAATAGATCGTTTTTTCAAAAATGAAATCCTAGCTATCAATGATAGCTCCATAATGCATATGTATATTGATACTCCTGAAGATGAATGGCTTCCCCAATTTGAATCGGAAAAAAATAAGATCTTGGAAAATGTTTCGGGAGATATTTTCGAGATAGCTTACTTTGGAGACCTACTTAAAGATTCAGTAAATCACTCGCTTGAAGTATTATCTTCGCAAATTGACCCAGAGCAACATTTACCAATTCGCATTTCTATAAGGGTGGACGCTCCCAGAGAGCAAGTCTTAGACAAACCCCAGTGGCATCCAGATTCCGTGTCATTTCATTTGCTTATGAATTTACTAAGTGAGCATTGTACGCAATATCATGGCCCCGCTAATGGTGGACCTAGCTTTTCCAAATTCTACGAGCTATCAAACAGCAAACTTAATAATGAAGCTATCATAGAAGTACCACTCGGACGCTACATTTTTTCATCTCAGGGTGATAGGCCCGTTTATCATGCGTCACCCATAAAAAAACATCGGGGTAGGGTTGTTATAGTACTCCAGGTTGGGCCCTCTCCGTCAATTGAGGAAGTATCGGATGAAATTGCTCGTGGAGTAAGACCAAGCTAAGAAAATAATTTAACATGCCGATATTTTAAATTTATAAAGGTATGCGATGTTAAAAAATACTCCTCTGATTAGTCCAGAAAAGTGCCGACTGATATCCCCCCATATACCAAAAGAAAAGCCAGGTGGTACCCCCCGAAAAGTCTGAAAGAGGTGTTTTGAAGACATAACGAAGACTACGAGAGATTAATAGAAAGCAGTAATGCTGTAATAGAAGTAGCAATGACACATCAAATGCTAAAAAGATTGACTAAATTAGTGAATGAAAAGTAATTATACACGTATTTTATACTATCTCTTTGCCTATCTTTGACATCAATTAAGAGCAGCTATAGATGTTCTCAGTTTTGGATGGGATTGCTGCTGGTTAATCCAAATGACTTTCCTCTTCAATTTTTCTGGTTTTTATATACTGTCTTTTTCGTTCAATTATAAAGGCTTGTTCTGCTGATTTAAACCAAACCCATCATGGTAATTCAGAAAACAAGTAAACCCGCCTTGCCTCGAGCCTTCCATGGATCTATCCTCTGCAAGTTCGTGATGGTGTCTATAAGTAGGGAATTCCAGTTTGCATTTATTATCAATTATAAATAATTCCATGTATTGATTTTATATTTTTCGACATATTGACAATTAATTTAAATCTATCACTTTTAAAAATAAGAAATTTTATCGGCTTATTTAGGATTTCTCCAGTACTAAAATTTTGATATCTAGCTTAGCGGGTTAAACGGTATTCTAGAATCCGCTCTCAATGCAATTCTCAAACTTCAAACCTTAAAAATAAGGGGAAATGAGATGAAAAAATTTTCTTACATACTGCTATCTGGTTTAGCAATAGCACCTAAAGTCATTTTTTGTTCTGAAGAATTAGGAAGTAACACACTCGAACTCGGTCCGAAACTCCCTTGCTTGAGCAGCTTTAGTCTTCATCGTAGTAGACCGTCTCTTCCCCCTCGTTTAAATCGGATGAATCGGACATCTGAGGATCGATATGTGTTTGATGTGAATTTTTTGCGAACTATCGGATTTATGACACCAATTTCTATGTTTAGTACTCCATTAGCAACCAATAGAACTTTTACTTATTGCGAACAGCCTACAGTCAATAATTGCATTAATGGGCATAAAGAAGAAAACATGGAAAAAAAAATAGATCGGAAACCAATACCAAGATCAAATTATAGTTTAGAAGGTTTTTTTCTTGAAACACCAAAAGAGCTATTTGTTAAAAAAGAAGAATGTCTGGAAAATAGTCTTGATGCCATTTTAAATCATCCAGATTCCGAAGTTGACTTTAATAGTGCGAATATTCTCGAAAGTCTGTTTATGGAAATTAGGGATAAGAATTACGAGCATGCTATTCTCTCAATTAAAGACTTGCAAGCAGAATTAACCTTAGTGTTAGAAGGAAAAGAACAAAACCTAGAGTTCAAATCCCTTGTAGCCGCTATGAAAAATAATCTTGATATACTGGAAAGAGAGATTGGTATTATCGAGGGATTCAAATAAAATATTTTCCCCAGGGGCCTGCTCAATGGCATTCGGTTAAGATTTGAGTTTTTGTCATTAGTATTTTTTCCGAGTAGAGATTCTAACTTTTCGCTGCTATTGACTTACTGGCTTCTTTATTTCCCGTTTATATTTTCGGCCCGATCTAATTCTCTGTCGGACTCTACAGATATATTTAAGGATTTCATTTATCAACTTTCGCATAGATTTTTGAGAAAATAGACGAACTATACATCTAGAAATTGCTAGTAAGCTGTTTTTAAAATTAATTTGATTTTTTTTGTTATTACCTTTATTTAAATTTTTTTCGCCAACGTCGGAAAGTAACCTTGTTTATTCTTCGATAAAGTTAATTTTAAAATTAGTAAAGTTAAAATATTACTATTGATTTTCCTGCGCCTCTTAAAGGAAAATTTGTCATATTTTCGCGACACCTCAGATATGACTTCAGAAAAATCAGTCCATATATTTTTGATAAGGTCCATGGAAGAATCCGCCATTAACCATTAATGGGAATTCAAGCAACAGTGCACAATGGAATTTGAATAATATCCATTAATTTAGTATATTATTGTGCTATCCGGATGCCGTTGGGGCTCTGTGGGGAGGGAGGAGTCTTTTGCTTTTCTCCCTCACCCGACGATGTTTTAGCGTCAAGTAAAAACCTTGGCGAGGTCTCTAGTTGGGGCAGGGCTGATTCAAATAAGATTTTTTCCAATTTTTCATTAAATAGGTCAGAAAAATTCTAAGCCGCAGTACCAAAAGTGACTAGATAAAAAAAATATAGGAAGAAAAAACTTAAAAAAAATGGCTCACTTTTATTA
>JBGCDR010000234.1:0-38376 GCA_045105515.1 Oligoflexales bacterium | reverse complement strand
CCATTTGAGTGCCGGTATTGTGGTGGAAATATGGAGCTAGTGCGTATATGGAAACCAGGGAAGGGATTTATTTACTCACTATTCAAGCAGCTATTTGGTGAGGACATTTGGCCGCTAGGGTTATTACCAGAGTTCTGCAATTCTGCCTGATATGTTCAGCTATTGAGGGAAAAATTAAGCGTTGTAAAGTAATATATAATAAACGCAGGCTATAATAGTTTAGCGAGAATATACTTGGAGTGCTTTTTTACCAGAAACTTCGAACTTGTGATGTAGCTATTTGTTTTTGGGGCAAATTTCGAGTTATTTAAAGTGCATCTGTGAAGCGAATTACATATTACTTAAAATGTTGAAATAATAATATAAATTAATAAAATTGCTGGTTAGATAAAATTAACAATAAATGTTAGGTATTTATAAAATAAAATTAATTTATTCTGTAATAAATGACGATGACCTGACAAACAAGAGGAGTGCTTGAATATGCTAGATTTGACAGGAAAATTTCAGTTTTTTCGGAATGTGTTTATTATTATTGGTATTATTTCTCTTATCTCATGTAGCAAATCAAAGCCAAAGTCTGAATACGAACAAATATCTCAAAGTGAAAATGTTTCATCAGATATCCCAGGCTCATCGACTACTGGGTCTGATTCATCTGATAAGCCGGAGGAAAGTCCTGATACGAATGGTGAACCGATGGAAGATCCTGATGCGAAAGATGAGCCCATGGAAGACCCATCTGGTGTTCCATTACTAGGGCAAGGAGAAGGCGACTGTGATAATAGTCAAGAGTGTTCCGAAAATTTCGTTTGCCTGAATCCAAATGGACTAAAAGAAGAAAAAGATAGCAATGAACATGGTTTTACATTTATGATTGAGAACGATATTGAACAGCCAGGAAATGAAACATGTGAGCTTCCCAATCAAAATCCACCTGAAGATGAAGATGATGACGATATAAAATTAGCGCCTAATACGCTTGTGGTAAAGAGCAATAACAAATGGTACTTCGTCTACTGTTCGGGTTCGGAAGTAAGAGTATCTAGAAATTTGGGGAATAAACAGTCTTGGGTAAAATTTGGCGATCGAAATATAAGGCTAGAGGGAGGAAACAGGCTTCATTGCCCCGAGGTAGACAATGGAATGGCGCCCGTAGAATGTAAATGTAATGGTAACAATGAAAACTATCATGAGAAAAGAAAATCAAATGCAGCACACTTTGTGCCTGATACGTCAGCACCGGCAAGGATCACACAGAATGAAGAGATTTATATTGGACCCAATAATAACATGAACTCTTGCCTCAAAGTGGTCAAGAATAAAGCAAATGGTGAACTATTTATTCATTCTCCCTGTGCATTAGAGCCTTGGAAAACTAAGCAGAAATGTAGCAATGATGAAGGGGCGTATGATATCTTATTGAATAATTTTGAAGACCCAAGCGGGTCCGGTAAAAATGTGCACCAAATGGACTGTGACGAATTCAGGCTGAATAACTAGAAAATGATAGCAAGGCTCTGCGGTAACCTGCAGTGGTCAAGTTACCGCAGAGCAGCCCAAGAACTGCAGACATAAGATACTAAATATTTCTAATAATCTAAAACCTATATTTCCACATTGATATACGTACTAACTTGGCTAGCCTTATTTAATTTTAGACATTATTTACAAAAAGTTTGATCAGAATATTAATGAAGTCAATAATTTACTTAAGGGCTATAGATGACTATAAGATTAAATCCCTTATTTATGAAGTTTAAAATATCTATTCTAATGACCATATTATATATTATTTCAGAAGGATGCAGAAAAGATGACTGTCAAGAATATAGGGATAACTTACAAATGGATGATACAGGGATATTTATTTGTATGAAAAATCCCTCGATGCATGGTGCTCCTACGCCCCGAGCAAAACAGTTTCAGCACGTTCATTGTAATTTAGAAGGATATACTTTAAGCATAGGATAATATTATTCGATGTAAAAATGAGTACAACGATTTGTTTCTTGGAGGCACTGATACTAAGAATCGTGCCATATATTGCCCAGATTCTGAAGACGGTAAGTGGATTCAAATTACAAGCTCAAGTTTTTCCGAAGTTTTTTATTTCCAGTGCGAGAAAGAGAATTTTGCTTCGCTTTATACTTTATTAGCTATTATTGAAAATGAGGAGTCAAGTGCCGTTTTTCAAAGATGCTTAAGTGAACAACAAGGTGTTTTTTCTGAAGATAGATTCGGCTTTGTTTGTAAATAAATGACTTTCATTAGTTCTGAGGGGTAAATGCCACTTAACTTTGGTACTTTATTTTTCACTGTAAACCTTTTCTTGATCGGGGATGTTATACGACAGTGAGTACACTTATAGATGTTCCGAAAAATTACATGTATTCCGTTGTCAAGTTAGATTACAAATTAAATCCACCACTATATCAAGAAGATCGCCCTCAAGATAAGTTTTTTATCAAAGAAGTTTTTGGGGAGGGGAGCTCAATAATAAAAGATTGTTACAATGCTTATTCAGAGGCTATAGATGAAGTATTAGATCAAACAAGGAAGAAGAAGTATTTGCGGTTAAATGGTATCACTTTGGGACTGATGAATTTGTTAATTTCCTCCTTTGCAAAACTTTATAAGTTGAACTTCGATTAAGTCAGAATCGGGCTTATTTTTAAGTAGGTTAGTATCTTCATAGTTTACATGAATAAACTGAGATTGTGGTTCTTGAGTATCTTCTGCTTTTTTAATTGGGTTAGGATTTTTGATTTTTTGCTGATTAATTTTTATGTTGCTAGACTTAAGCCACTTGGATAAACACTGAGTTGAAATTCCTAAGTCCTCGGACAGCTCGCCTATTTTTTTATCTTGGTTTTGACTTATATATTTGAGGGCCTGTGTTTTGATATTCGCCGGATATTTATACTTACCACTTTTACTTTTTTCCTTAATCCGACTAATGCGCCGAGCCTAGCTTTCCAGATCCATGATACCTCCTTAATTTTATAAGTAGATAATCATGTAGCAATTAAACCGACAACCTCCCCCTAGTTGTACCTGTTACTCATATATCTGATATCTGAATGGTTCCTGTATTCTCTGATTGTTTATCGTTCTCTAAAAGCACTTTGGGCAGATGAAAAAATTGGTTTTAGTAAGTACTCCATTATAGACTTAGAGCCTACCCTGATATCAGCAGTTAAAGTCATACCAGGAATTAGAGGCGTTTTAGAAGCATCATTTGTCAAGGAAGTGCGCTCTATCAAGACGATAGCCTTGTAAACAGGTTGGTTGTCACCAGCAATGATGGTGCTAGGGGAGATAGATGCAATCATGCCTTTCAGCCCTCCATAACGGTTGAAGTCATAGGTGCTGAATTTTAGCATAACCGCTTGTTTAGTTCTGATATGGCCAATATCAGCTGGTTTTATATTGATTTCAGCGATGAGTTTATTGCCATCAGGGACGATCTCTAAAAGAACTTCTCCTGGTTTGCTCACATAACTGGATTTTTTAGCTTTTAAGTTGAAAACGACCCCAGAAATTGGTGCCTTCAATGTTAAATCCTGAAGGTTTTTCCTTAAGATATTACGCCTTATTTTAAAGTCTGTTATCTTTCCTTCGCTTTCCTTAAGAGTTCTAAGTAGGCTTTTCAATTGCATTCTGGGGAAAACACCCTGGCGAGCCAGTTTTTTCTTTTCTTTCAACTCTGCAGCTAGAGATCGATATTTGACTAGTTCTGATTTTATTTGGCTTTTGATACGCTTTAGTGAATCGTTGGCTTCTTTAGGATCGAAGGCGAATAAATTTTGACCAGATTTGACATGAGCACCATCTTTTATGAATACTTTTTTAATCTTGCCTCCGTAAACATGTTGGACCACCTGTATGCTATCTTTAGGTACCAACATTCCGTTTCCGACTGCTACTTCGTCCAATTCCGTATGAATGGCCCAGAGAACGAAAGACCCAACTAAGAAAAACGAGAATAAAAATATGAAACGTTGGATACCAAGACCACCTTTTTCTTCCAACAAAATAGAGCTTGAAATATGTTCGTCAGTATTTTGAAACATGCAATGACTCCTTAAGCAGCTGAACTAAGACGCTTTACAACATCTTCTGGTTTTCCAAATGCAGTTACTCGTCCCGCATTAAGGTATAGAACCTTATCTGCAATATTTAAAAAATTAAGGTTCTGTGTTGCGATAATAATGCTTGTATTGCCCTTATAAGCTTGCAAAGTAGCCAATAGTTGCCGTGTATGCATGTCTTCGAGGTCTACACTGGGGTTATCTAAAAGCCAAAGTCCTGACTCTTTAACAAATAGCATAGAAATATTGAGTCTGCGCAAAAAAGATGGGCTTACTTGTTGCAATAAACTCGGGCTTAGCTCTGTGTCAATACCCTCGCTAAGTTTCTCAATATCAACAAGGAGTCCTGTTTGCGCGAGAGCTTCGCTTATCATTTGGTCATTTGCTTTGGGGTTCGCTGATAGAAAGTTATCTTTAATAGTACCTTTAAAGTGAAATGATCGCTCAGGTAGGTATGCGACTTTTTTTCTTAATAGGCTAGGATTTAGCTGCTTGGTATTGAGCTTGTCAACTAAGATTTGTCCAGACTGGGGGAAGTACATACCCATAATTAGCTTTAATATACTAGTTTTTCCTGCACCTCCGTGGCCTGTAATCATCACAGTTTCACCAGGTTTAATATCAAAAGAAACTCCAAGGAGAGCTGGATGAGAATCTTGGGTATACCGTAGCGACACCATTTTAAATGATACATGACCTTCTAAAGGACGTTCAAATGACTTAGTATTCTGCTCTTCACGACTTTCAATGGGAAGGTTCATTAACATGTCAAGCTGTTTAACACTATTGTTAAGCTTACTCATCTGATTGGTCAAATTAAAAGTTCCCTTGACAGGTGCAAGAACTCTCATGCTAAGAAGGATGCAACCCATTAACTCAGGAGCAGTCATTCGACCATTTATGATTTCATTAACTCCGATTGCCATAGTTGCCAAGCCAGAACATGAAATGATTGCACTTGCAAAGGCTTCCATAAAACTGCCTGAAAATGTGGAATAATAAGATTGTAAGGAGGCACTTGCTGAAACTACTCTGTAACGCTCGAGCCATATCTCCACAATACGCATGGCCTTGATATTTCGTAAATTGTTCAAAGTTTCTAGTTGAAATTCTTTTTTTTGTTTAAAGCTTTGGCTCATATCTGCGTTCTGCTTACGAAGTTTAAAAACAATGGTGCTGAGGAGAGCCAGAGTTAGACCCGAAGCTATGGGGACGTAGCCAACCGGTCCACCGAGGTAAAATAATATTCCAACTAATATGCCTAAAAAGGGTATTTCGAAGAGTGTAGGCAAGGATTGTCCATAAAAAAAATCTTGCATGGACTCGAAGTCTTTTATCCTAGCTAATTGAGCTCCCAGGGAAGACATTTCTGTAAAAGAAGGCGGTAATAGAAATATTCTTTTTAAGACTTGATTTGAAATTAGAAAGCCTATTCTTGATCCTACATATCCCAAGGTGTAAGATCTTAGCATTCTAAAGCCAATTAGTGCCAATAGATAGAGTAATATTCCAATCCAAAGAAAATTGAGATTACCCGAATCGGACGATGCAGCTATTTGTCCAAACACTAGCATCACCAAGAAAGGCGATACGACCCCAAGGATGGCAATCGTCGAAGTGATAAGAGTTCCAAGACTTACGTAAGCTTTGAATCTTTTTAGCATTGAAAAGAACCATTTTGAGCGCTTTTGCTCCAAGGTCTTTTCTTCCATGCCAAGGGTTCTAAAATATGAAACCTGTCCTCTAATACGTCTTTTGTCGCTAACTTCATAGCGTTCAAGGCCACTATTGAAAAAGAATACTTTCTTACCCTCTAATTTGGTGATAACTAGTGGCGCTTTGGTAGTATTTGGCACAAAAATGCAAGGTAAGTGCGTTGAATCAATTTGATCAAATCGTGTAGATTTAATGTTGCCAATAAATCGTATCTCAGCCAGGCTGTTTAATAGGTGTTGGATATTCTCTATGGGAGTATTATCAAAACGTGATAGATCTCCAGACCAATTTAGCTCATTGAGAAGTGGGACAATACATTTTTTGTAAAGAGAATTAACGCTCTTCTCCATAAAGCAAGATGTCCTGATAGTTAAAGTAGATCAACAGATTTTCTATTAGACTTGTTTTTAAGTTTTGCGAAAATCGGTAACGATTGGTGCTAAGAATCTTTCTCAAATAGATGACTTGGCTTTTAATTTTTTTATGCTCAAAACTATGGCTAACCGTAAAAAAGCGATGTATGTTCGAAAAAGCTAATATTTCTTCTTCTAGTTTGAACATTCTATTTAGCTTTTTTTCAAAGTCATCAATGAACTTCTGTTTAGATTCTTCAGTACTACTGGTATCACTAAGCACTGGCGTCTCAATTAAAAATTCGAGGATCTCTTTATGATGAGAGGCCATAATATCATGTTTGCAAATTTTAAATATATGTTCGATGTCGTCGAGTTCTTCAGTGACTTGTAAAGTTATTTTTGACCAATTTTTGAAGTTGTGGGTCTCAAAATCCAGTAGATTTGTGTGGTACAACCATTGTTGCAGCAATGCTTTGAAATCGTTCTCTGACTCGGAATCTTCTGCAACTTCAATTAATTCTTCGTGCTCGGTCTGTTGTTGGCTAAAATTGCTAATATTATTGCATTCTTTTAGAAATTGTTCCTCTGTAGAAATATATTCCTTAAGACTACTTAGAACTGTTTCTCTCAAGGCTTCTGGTTTTGATTTTTTATCACTAATTGCCAAGAGAATATTTGAAGTTACCGAATAAATAGGAGCATCGATCAATTGAATTCCTGAAAGCTTCAGAGCTGGCCTCAGGCTGTCGTAAGTGTGTTCTTGATTTAGGAATTTTTTTAAGTTTGAAATACGATATGAAGGAACATCTATTGTTCTGATGTGATCCAAGATAGTATCTAATAACGATATATATAGATCGGAGCTTAAGCCAATCTTGCCATGCACAAAGCGGTTAAGAACTTCGCTAATCACATGTTCAAGTTCACGATGAGCCGTAATGTGTTCCCTTGCTGTTGGTACCTGAAGTTCTCTTAGGAGCTTGTCCTCATAGTCGAAAAATAAAGTTGCATAGTCGAGTAGCTCTGAAATTAATCTGCGACATTCGTACACACTTTTTTGATTAATTGATTTTCCAGAGTTCGATTGGATAAAATCTTTAATACTAAGAGTGCGTTCAAGAATTTGTTGATGGCCTGTTGATATTGATGGTAATTCCACTTGCGGTACAACATCTTGAATATCTGCATAGGTTCTGGCTGAATGAGTAATCCATTTATTCCAAACATGATCTTTTATCATTTTGGTAGGTTTTTTTGTTTTCGCCTTTTTCACAGTGTCGATTTTTCCTAATTGAGTCAAGCGATTACCCCCTTTTTCCAAATCTTTACCTTACTTTCCTTTACAGCTGATAAGATTGAAAAACGAGAGGTTCCCGAAATTTTTCCGGATTTTATATAAATAATACGGTCTGATTTTTTTAAAAGATCTTCATTGTCAGTAACCATGATAATAGTGGTTTTTCCTTTAAGTTTCTGAATAATTTCAGAAAAAACTTGGAGTGATTTTTGGTCAAATTGTGCATCTGCGTTGTCTAGTAAAATGATGCTAGGGCGTTCAGTTAAAATTCTAGTCAAGGCAATTAATTGAATAAGGCTTGCAGGAATTGATTTTTTAGATTCCCGATCAAGCATGGTATCGTAACCCTTCGGTAACTGTGAAACAGCTTCGTCTAAGTTAACCATCATTGCAGTATCTAGCGCTGTCTCAGTTTTTTGCGGATCAAAAAGAGTTAGGTTCTCGATAATGGTACCTTTGACCAGTGATGGCTCTCCAGAAAGGAACGCGACTCTTGTTCTTAAAGTTTCCTCTGGCCAGCAGCTAAGTCCAAGATCATCAATATAGATGTTTCCTCGCTCCGGTTTTGAAAGGCCAGCAATTAGCTGTAGTAGTTTTGAAGCATATTCCGATTCAGATGCTGAAATACCGATCATTTCCTTTTCTTCGATCTTAAGAGTTAAATCTTCAAGCAGGAATTTCGACTCTTCAGTATTTCGATAAAAAACGTTTTCAATATAAATGTCGCCTCTGACATCAGCATCAACACTGACTTTTTCCTCTGTATCTGCATCAGGCAACTTAAAAATTTCTGAAACTTTTTCTTTAGCATACGATAATTCAGAACTTCTAAGCCAATAATTAGCTAGGCTTTGAGCTGGTTGGACGAGCCTTGATCCAATCATCATGCATGCGGTCAGGACCCCGATCGTCATCCTACCGTTGATAACATCCGCCGCTCCCAGGCCTAAAATTATAAAAAGAGTGAGCTGCGAAATGAGCATGCCAACATTACCTGGTATGGAACCTAAAATGCTTACCCAAAAATCAGCTTTGCTTTGTTTCGCTTGATCTTGTTCAATTTTTGCTACGTATTTATCTTCCTGAGCGAATGCTTTCACAAAGTGAATCTTGCTTATTCCATCCATGATGATGTCAAGTTTTTCACTATTTGCTTTGCTACGATAGATTCTTGCTCTCTTATAAAAAGGTCTTAAGACAATAACGATTGCAAACATGATTAAAACGACCCCAAAAATCCACATTGCAAGCCCGAAGTTTAAGAATGCTAGGGTATACAGGTATAGAAATGAAAATGGGATTTCAATAATGGTCTCGAAAAATTGTTTGCAATAGAAACTTTGCAGAGTAGAAACTAGGCTGATTTTCTCCATTAATGCACTGGTGTTTTCAGATTGAACTGCTTTAAGGTCTGAATTTAGTATTTTTTTAAAAATGTTATAGTCTAGTTTGTGTTCATAGATACTTCCAATCCAGTTGCTAACCTGATCCCGGCAAAATCTAAGGAGAGCTTCAAGAAAAATGGCAATGCTACAACCGATGACTAGCCATGTTAGCGAATCTAATCCCTTGTTGGGAATGATGCGATCATACACTTGCATTAGGCTCAAAGGTAGAGCTAAACCAAGCAGGTTTATCATAAAAGTTGCCAGGATCAGATCTAAAGATCTTTTCAATGACAGTTTAATGACTGCAGTTTGACCTAATAGCTTCATCGAGCTTTTAAACCTTGTATTACATAGCCAGGGTTCTTGCGATTCTATGTGTTTCCCAATCGGACTATCCAGCAATTTTTTTACAGTAATGAACTGCTTTAAAATTGATGTAGTGAGAGTTTGTGGTTAAAATATAAGTAGTTAGAATAACGAAATATGAGGTTCACTTTTTGGCAAAAGTGTTGATCATTGAAGATGTACCTTCACAAAGAAAAAAGTTATCGAACGATTTGCATAGGATGGGTCACAAGTGCTTTGAAGCCGAGGATATTCCCTCGGCTTTCGCACTGCTTGTGGATGAAATTCCGGATTGTATTTTGTCGGATATCTATATGCCTAATGGAAATGGGCTAGTAATGATGGATGAATTGAAAGCGAAGCATCCAAATATCCCTGTTATCTTGATTAGTGCAGATGCAAGTGAAGAAACGATTAATGAAGCAAATCAAAAAGGAGCAGCAGCATTTTTAACCAAACCAGTTGACTTTGATTCACTAAAAACCGTTGTTAAGACGGTATTATACGGGTAACTGAAAGTCATCGTCAGAAGCAGAAATACCATCTTGTGATCCTAAATCATCAAGCGTTTCTACTTCTGCAGATCCATCATTCTCTTCCAATGCAACCTGGCCATCCATCGCAATCCAATCAGAAGATCCGGATTCAACATGACTATTGGAATCTTCTGCAGCTGCTGTCCAATCTTGGTTGGCACCGTCAACTGCAGTCCCTTGTACCTGAGAGAGAGAGAAGTTTGAGCCATAATCCGCAGATTGATTAGATAGTGAAAGTAAATCGCTCAGATCCTGTGCAGCATCATTGATTGAATCGCCATACATGATATCGTCGCCGTTTCCACCTCTTAGGGTGTCATCGCCTTCGCCACCCAGTAAAGTGTCATCGCCTCTTCCACCATTTAGGATATCATCGCCTTGACCACCAGATAGGATGTCATCACCACGTCCGCCATTTAATTTGTCGTCACCTTCACCACCGAGCAAGGTGTCATCACCTCTTCCACCTTTCAGCACATCATCGCCTTGACCACCAGATAAGATGTCATCACCGCGACCGCCGTGTAATTTATCGTCGCCTTGACCACCAGCTAGAATGTCGTCACCGCGTCCCCCGCTAAGTTTGTCGTCGCCTTGACCACCAGCTAAGATGTCATCGCCGCGCCCCCCGCTAAGTTTATCATCACCTTGACCACCAGCTAGAATGTCGTCTCCGCGACCGCCGTGCAATTTATCATCTCCAGCACCACCGCTAAGAGAGTCATCGCCGCGTCCACCGCTCAGCTTATCATCGCCTTGACCACCGGCTAGAACATCGTCCCCGCGTCCGCCGTGCAATTTATCGTCTCCAGCGCCACCGCTGAGAGAGTCATCCCCGCGTCCCCCGTTAAGTTTGTCATCGCCTTGACCACCAGCAAGGATATCATCGCCGCGTCCACCGCTCAGCTTATCATCGCCTTGACCACCGGCTAGAACATCGTCCCCGCGACCGCCGTGTAATTTATCGTCTCCAGCTCCACCGCTGAGAGAATCGTCCCCGCGACCGCCGTTAAGTTTGTCATCGCCTTGACCACCAGCTAGAACATCGTCCCCGCGACCGCCATGTAGTTTATCGTCTCCAGCACCACCACTGAGAGAGTCATCACCTTTTCCGCCGTGTAGTCGGTCATCACCTTTTCCGCCAGCGAGGATATCGTCACCCTTGCCACCGGAAAGTACATCATCGCCTTTTCCACCAGCAAGGACGTCATCACCTTTTCCGCCGTGTAG
This sequence comes from Oligoflexales bacterium, assembly GCA_045105515.1. Taxonomy (GTDB): domain Bacteria; phylum Bdellovibrionota_B; class Oligoflexia; order Oligoflexales; family Bog-1112; genus JABSRF01. The sequence continues at coordinate 27,414 of JBGCDR010000234.1, read as the reverse complement.
TCGGTCATCACCTTTTCCGCCAGCGAGTGAATCATCGCCATTTCCGCCATGCAAACGATCATCGCCTTTTCCACCGGCTAGAACATCATCGCCATTTCCGCCGTGTAGTCGGTCATCACCTTTGCCACCAGCGAGTGAGTCATCGCCACGTCCACCACTCAATCTATCATCACCCTTGCCACCAGCAAGAACGTCGTCACCTCTTCCACCGCTCAGTCTATCGTCGCCTTTTCCGCCAGCGAGTGAGTCGTCGCCTTTTCCGCCGTGTAGTCGGTCATCACCTTTGCCACCGGCTAGGACATCATCACCTTTTCCGCCGTGTAATCGGTCATCACCTTTTCCGCCAGCGAGTGAGTCATCGCCATTTCCGCCGTGCAAACGATCATCGCCTTTTCCACCGGCTAGGACATCATCGCCATTTCCGCCGTGTAGTCGGTCATCACCTTTTCCACCGGCTAGAACATCATCACCCTTTCCGCCGTGCAATCGGTCATCACCTTTTCCACCAGAGAGTGAGTCATTGCCATCGCGTCCTTTCAGGACATCGTCACCCTTGCCACCTTTTATGGTGTCATCTCCCTTGGTTCCTACCAAGCGATCATCATCACCTGATCCTCTTAAACTCACATCGTTGTCAGTCTTGAGGATATCTGCAGTCTGGCTTGTAGCTTGGGTACTTTCAGTATTTGCTGCAAGAGTGCTTTCAGTGTTAGCGCTACTAACACTTGCTGTGGTAGCTCCAATATCAATGGAGCTACTAATTGATTCTGGACTGCTTATTTCCAAGGAATCTGTGCCGCTCACGCTTTGGTCAGCAAATGAAAACTCTTCAACACCTGACACAGTCATTTGGCCATCTCTTCCCTCAACATTGTCAACAATGGTCAGAGAATTATCATCGTTCTTGATGAAGGTGTAGTCTTCAAAGTCTCCCGAAAGCTTGAGAGTATCATCCCCTTTTCCCCCATAAATGGTGTCGTTTCCACCACCGCCAGCAACGATGAGATCGTCGCCTCTCCCACCATGAATGGTGTCATCTCCGGAGCCACCAGCGAGGATGTCATCACCGCGGCCACCGCGCAACACATCATCACCAGAGCCGCCAGCAAGGACATCGTCGCCTCTGCCGCCTTTAAGGACATCGTCTCCGCTGCCCCCGTGAAGCATGTCGTCACCCCTGCCGCCTTTGAGGACGTCGTCACCGCCACCCCCGAGCATGATGTCGTCGCCTCTGCCGCCGTGGAGAGTGTCATCCCCGCCAGCTTGCTCTGCCTGGATGTTAGTCTCTTCACCTGGTGTCTGGATAGGTTCAGAGTTAGATTCACTTTCTTGCTCAGCTGCCGCTTCTTGAGCTGGTTCAGCTGCCGCTTCTTGAGCTGGTTCAGCTACTACGGGCTCATGTTGCTCATTTTCGATTGTATTCCCGCTTGAGTCTTCAATGCTGGAAGAGGTAACTTCTGTGTTGCCAGCAGAGGCAGCTTCCGGGCTAGTAGATTGTGCGGCTTCATCATCTGTAGCCGAAATGCTATCGCTTGGTTGCGCAGCAGGTTTATCGCTAGAAGCTGCTGGTTCACTAATATCAGAACCTTGGTTTACAAGGCTTGCTCCTTCGCCACTGGCTGAGGAGTCATTATTTGCTGCTAAGCTGTCGCTGAAATCATTTTGATCTTGGCTAACTCTTGCAGCTTCAACATCAGAGAACTCATTTTCTTGAGCAATTACCTGCTCGGCGTTCTCTGTAAATTGGTTTGATTGTTCAGTTGCTGAACTTGCCAGCTGGCTGATATCACCGAGCTCATTGGAACTTTCGCCAACAAATTCATTAGCAGCAATCCCACTGTTTCCGAGAGCAGCTTCACTGCTACTGTTTCTGCTGGCATCGATGTCAGAATCACTTCTAGCTATTTCAGCTGCAGCGAACTCATTTGCTTTGACGCTTTGGGAACTGATGCTGGCTATATCCGCAGCGTCTGCACCACCAGTGCTTTTGGATTCGTTGGAATCATCAGCCTGGACTTGTAGGTTATTGGCATCCTCAACACTTTTGTTGAGGAAAGGATCAACGACCTCGACCGTCTCTTGGGAGTTTTCTGAAGGAGAGTCGTTTTTCAGCATTTTCTTGAGCTTGTCTATGATGCTATTGCCTTTTGCCACTTTTTTGTCCCCTAAGGTTGTTTTTAATATTCCGAGCTCTTTCACAACCACGTACCAAGCAACGGATCCGATACAAGCTAGGGAGCAAAACAGCTCCGCCACTGTGTATCATCCTCTATTATTCACGGAGTTCGGGATAGCCGAGGAAGATGTTAGCTTATTGTAATAATGGAGTATAAACAGATTGTTAGATCCTCTATTTATTTGCGAGGCAAACTTACTGTAGTCTGATTTTGAGGTGTTTTGGAAAGATTTTATTCCGTTGGTGGAATAAATAAGGCTTTTAAACCAATAGCTTGTAGTAAGCCAAGATGGCCCATGAGCTCCCAAGTTGCCTTAGTCATTGCGATTTCAGCTCCAAGTAACTGCTGTTCGATGTCGAAAAGGTTGGATTGGGCACCTAAAATGTTCTCAATAGTCACTAGACCTCCACGGTACTGGATTGATTTCTGTACCAAAAATTCCTTGTAGTGGCCTTTCAATTCTCGGCTAAGCTTAAAGCTTGCTAGGGAAGCTTCGTATCTATTTAATGTTTCTCGGTATCTACCATAGTAAGTTTCGAATAAGTGCCGGTATGTGAGAGCTAAGCTTTTTTTCTGTTCGATCAATCCAGCATTCTCTGCTCTTTGAGTTCCACCGTCGTACAAGTTCCAACTCGCAGATAGTTTGAGGCTGGCAACATTATCACTCGCTTCAACACCACTTGTTTCTAGTGAAGCTTCAAATCCTAAAATTGGGAATTTCTTTGCTTCTGAAAAACGGATCTGAGCATCCAAGGATTTTATACGTGCGATGATCAATGAAATATCTGGTTTTTTTTCCAAGTATTTCTTGGCTTGATCTGGTGGCATAAGAACTAAAGGAAAATTGAATTGAGGTAGGGATTGAAATTCGGGTATTTGAGCTTTATTCCTTGACCTTTGGAGTAGAGCTAAGGCCGCAAGTCTTCTTGCAGCCTTATAATTGAGTTGATTGAGTTCTAAGCTTTTTATAGCAATTTCGACATTTTGGAGGTCAATTTGCGTTGCCCCTCCCCCAGTAAGCTGATCTTTTACAAACTTTCTTTGGTCGAGAGATCTGAGAGCGTGCTCAACGGAAATTCTCTCACGTTTCAATGCTTCTACGTAATTAATGAAGATCAAGCCAGCTTCTAATATGGTTTGTTCCTGCTTTATTCTTATTGCTAATTCTTTTTCTGCAAGCAATGACTCACTCAGAGACAAGTATGTGGATTTGCTCTTGTCAAAGATTACCTGGTTCAAGAATAGCCCCAAATTGTTGTTATTGTTTGAGGATTCGGGAGAAGCCGCAAAGCCAGATTGACCTCGCAGATTGATCTGAGGGTAAAGTTGCCCTGAATTTTGTTCTAGTTCAAAAACAGCTGCAGCTTTTTCTTTCCTTGAAGCTTTTGTAGGCAGGTCTTCTTTCAAAACAGTAGTGATGTAGTCAAACATAGGTGAAGCAGCAATAGGAGTTTGCAAGTTGTTTATCCAGAGAATCAAAACTATTAAATACCATAGCCGCAGCACGATTTACTCCAATATAAAATAGACCTAGGCAGTCTACTTTTCGGTCCAGAGTTTGCGATTTAAAATGGGTAGCAATTGCCCAAGGACAGATTTACGAGGACTTAAAAAATCTTGAGAAATTACAAGCTTTAAATTGTGATGATTTTCATGAATTACTGGTTAGGTAGTTATCTATTTCATCAATTTTTTCCTGGGCTTTTTCGAATTTTGGTTCGATTTTTAAACACTGTTCAAGGTATTGCTTTGCTTCATCATAGGATTTCATGGCAATAGCACAAGATGAAATATTAAAATAAAGCTTTGAGTCTTGCGGTGCTAATTCTATAGCTCGCTCGTAGCAGCTTTTAGCTGTGTCTAATAAGCCTTTTTTCTTGTAGCAAACCCCTCTAAGGTTGTACAACTCACTAGTTTGACCAAAAATAGTTTCTGCTTTGTCCAAAATTTCGAGGGTGTTATTGAAATCTTCAGTTTGATATTCTATCCTTGCTAATGATAAATAGAAGTCTTCAACCTTAAATTCCTTTTCTATCGCTAGTTGGCAGATCTTTTTGCTAAATTTAAATTCATTTAAGTTCATAAAGATATTGAGGCTTTTCTGATAAAAATAGGGTACCCGTGGCATTTTTTCTTCCAAGAGTATTTGAGCAAGCTCGATTGCTTCGTTTATTTTCCTCTGATCAGCTAATATTTTTATCTTAACTATAAGAGCTGAGGGACTGAGTTCTCTTTTTGGGTTAATTGAGTTTATGGCTTCTATAGCTTTGGACATATTGTCTGATTTAACATGGGCTTGATAAAGGCCGATGCTACTTCGCTCCCCACGATCAGTCAGGTTATTAAGTTCCTCATATTTTTCTATTGCTTCATGAGATTTTTGGGCAATCAATGCATCTTTTGCGTGGGTAAATTTGTTCTCGATGGTACCCGATGAGTTAAACAGTAAGATGGTGGAGTTGATAAGGAATTTAAGATTTTTTTCGTTAAATGGGGTTAGCAAATACTTCACCACACCATAGCTTTTTAACTCTTCTTCACCAGCTGGCGCCGGCTCTGAGCCAGCAAGAATATTAGGGAAATTAGGAATATCAGGTGAGGCTTTTAGTTCTCTGATGAGAGTCCATCCCGATATATTCTTGATGCTCATATCGCAGATTAGAAATCCGAAAGGATTTTCTTTGATCCAACTTGAAATTGTTAGTCCATCTTCTTTTACAATTATATTCAGATAGCCTAACTGAGCTAAAATTTTAACCAAAGTTTGAATGTTGGCGCTATCCGAGGAGAGAATTAGAATCCTCAGATCTTTATTAGTCATTCTCGCCTCCAGAGTTTAAGCGGCAGCTTTCTTTTCGAATACTTCTCTCAGAGTGTTTTCGAGTTCCCCACCTGAGAAAGGTTTTGTTAGGTAAGCGCTAACCCCAGCATCTTGAGCTTCTTGCATATCTTTCTCTTCGGATTTTGCAGTAAGCATAATAAATGGTAGATCTTTAGTTTTCTCATCAGCACGTACTTTTTGTAGGAGCTCTAAACCAGTACATACCGGCATATTCCAATCACACATCACCAATTCGATGGGACTGCCCTCGCTATGGGATGTTTCGATAATTTCCCAACCAAGTTGACCGTTCTTAGCATTCTCGATCGTATCATACCCTAGATCATTTAAGCCGTTTTTAACAATTCGCCGCATTGTTGACATATCATCAACAATTAGGATTTTAATCTCTTTTTGGAACATGATACTCACTCCTTAGTTGTTTTATTGCTATTATTATAAACTATTCATAGTTAATATATTAGCTCAGTTAATATTTGCTAAGAAACCAATCTTTTGATTTTTTTCTTTTTCTTAGAAGAGCTTAAGTCAAAAAAGTATTTTTCAAAGTTTTCTATCGACAAATACTGATTACCTGCCACAAGTTGTGTTAGATTTTTAATTAAATCGTCTTCATTCTTAATTTGTTTCTTGACCTGCCGGTTGATTTCTTGAGAAAGCTCCTGCACTTGTTGGCGTAGATCATTTAATTCGTTCAAAGCTTTTACTTCGTTTGACAAAAGATTAAATTTACCGGTGTATTTTGCATTGATCATAGGTATCTTGGTTGATTTAACGATGATAGAGTTTATATAAGAAGAACTTTGGTCGGCAATTTTATCAAATGCCTCAAGGGTATTCAGTCCGTTGTCAACGGCATCGTAGGTATATTTATCTACTTTTTTGAGTAATTTTTCATGTTGTTGGATATGATCTTTGATGGCATTTGCTGCATCCCGACTTACGATTGAAAGTTTTCCCATCTCTTCAGCTACTACTGTGAATCCTTTGCCAAGATGACCAGCTTTTGAAGCCTCAACAGCAGCATTGATAGCTAATAGTTGAGTTTTTAGAGATATGCTTTTGATAGTATCGATGTTCGTATTAATATTTCCCACTGTTTTTTTGAGTTCATTTACAATTTTGTTGCAGTCTTGAATCTGTTCAATTATAAATTTTAGCTTCTCACTTGGTAATTGAGTATTAGTGTCATTCAGCTTTGATTTACTACCTTCTGAAGATAGATTATTGACATGGGTATTGAGATTTTTACTGTGTACTTTGATTATATTTATGAGTTCGTTTGATTTGACTAAGCTTGTATTCTCTCTTTCTGAGAAGTTGTCAAAAGTTTCTTCAAATTGATTTGCTTTCTTTTTTATCTCTTGTAGCTTCTCTTGTTGGCTACGGTATGATGTCATGACTTCATCAAATCTATACTGCCACTTTTTGAGAAAAAGAAATCCAAAAATCATAATAAAGATCATTATCATAATTCCAAAAACAAAAAGAAAACCAATGCGTAAGTACCAAACTTCAGTCAACTTACTGGTTACAGCTTGGAGATTCAAGGAATCTGATTCAACGTTCTTTAAATGTAAATTTAGTTGATTTATATCGAACCGTTGTAACTTACTTAAAGCTTCTAGTTCAGTTTTAATTTGGTCATAGTTTTCTTTGGAATCTTTTAGGTCTTTAAGAACAAATGAAGCTCGCATACCTAGGTTATCTACAAGACCTTGAAAGTTATACATTTCACTTAAGTCATTGATAAGAGAAGTTGCTAGCTTGTGGCAATTTAGGTTGGTAAATTGTAGGCAATCACTGAGTCTTGCTGATGTGATCTCAACCCGATGCGCAGATACTTCCATTTGATTAATTTTCTTGATCTCTAGAAAATGCTTGTATAGATAAAAACCACCTAGGACACTTAAAACTAAGGTCATAACAATGAAGCTAAATACTTTTGTGCGCAAGCTTAACATGTTTTTTATCCAGCTTTGTCTATAGTATTGTCTATTATTTCATCATCTGCACTCGGAGTTTTCTTCTTAGAAAAAGATTTCAAATTTTTGTTTCCCTTTGCTTCAGATTCTAAATTTTCAGCTTCATGAAACAATAAAGTAAAAGGAGAGATAGAATCCTCTAATTCCTTGCAGTCTTCTCTGATTGTATTTGATAAGCTCTTTGTCGTTAAAGCCATATCGTTGGTTTTTTTGAGCGTTTGTCGCATTTGAGAGGTGATTGATATGGCATCATTGACTCCGCTCAAATTATCTTCACTTGCATCTGTAATTGCTTTCAAGTAATCAGAGGTGTTGCTGACTATTTTCTCGAAAATTCCTGTAGCATTTGAGTTAGTTGTTCTAACTTTGTTGATTCCAGTCTTGGTATTACCCAATATGGAATCCACACTTTCTAGGCTATTTGATAGAAGACCGCTAATTTCTTCTGCTGCTTTGCCACTATTTTTTGCTAAACTTCCAATTTCTTCGGCTACAACCACAAAACCACTACCGTGTTGGCCCGCTCTTGCAGCTTCAAGAAAGGCGTTGAAGGAGAGAAGCTGGGTCTTGAATACAATTTCGTTAATTACTTTGGTTTCAGAGGATATGCTATCGAAAATTTCTGAGACATTTTGCAGCTGAACACCGGTAGTAGAGAGTGTGTCCATGGTATTGGTCATTTGTTTGATAACATCCTTACCTTCTATGCTACTATCTGTCACTGCCTTGGTGATTTCACCAAAGATCTCGATATTTGTTTTCAATAATTCCTGCATAACCATCAAAGATCCATCTATTTCTTGCAAAGATTCATTGTGCTTCTTCACAACGATTTCGATTGCAGCAAGATCAGCAATCATATTTTCGAAGTTGATCTTAAGTCTTTTGGCGAGATTTTCCCATTTATCTATGAGGTTTTTAAAAGGTTCATAGACTCGTTTCGGCTTCGGATAAAGCATCTTTTGACAAGCAATTATGAGAGCTGTTGATACAGCAGTAGTAATAATTATTTCAGCGATACCGTGATCAAAGAGTACCAAGGTGGTGAGGAATACCAACTGAATAAAAATAGTCAAGATAGGCAGATATTTTGAAGAATTACCTAGTTTTTCTTCAATCTTTGCTAAGTCATCCATATTTATTCTTTTCCTTCTGCAGTTTAAGTTTAGTTTTCACTTTTTATTATATTTTTAAGCAAACTTTTTAAATCAAAAACCAGAGCTTCACTATTTTCTAAACATACAATCCCATGATAAAATTCCTGAGGAAATCCTTCCATTTTAAGATCTTTTTCAATAATCTTGTATGTCTGATCTTGGTTAACTGAAATGATTTCATCGACAAGCACACCATTTAAGCCAATATCAGGGAAATCGTAGAGAATAAAAATCGAAGTCTTATTGAGTTTTGACTTTGTGCCATTGAAGAACGAACCTACATCATAGATGCAGCCAATTTCCCCTCTAAGGTTGATGGTCCCAATCAAGCTTTTGTTGTTTGAAGGAGAGGGAGTGCAATTGAAGCTTGGGTGAAATTCTCTGATTTGTGTTAGTTCTACTGCAATGAGATGGGGGCCAATACGAATAATAACTTGTTGATCTTTTTCATTTTCTATTTCTTCGCTACTGCTGTTTTGAACAGTGTTAGACTGAATGTCCTGTTTAAAATGACCAAGAAGCTTTTTGAGATAGTTAACTGGGAGGAATTTTTCTAAGTCAAGACGGAAGGTTAATGAATTTTCAGTCTTAAAAATAGCATTATAGGGAAAGGGAGTGTCGTGGTCCACATCATTTGTCGAGGCAATAAGTCGTTTAACCCCCATGAGTTCATCCACACAGATTCCAACTTTAATGTCTTGGACCTTTAAAATAATAAGCTCACTTTTCTTTTTGCTAAGCTTTGCAGTTTTATCAATTACGATTATAGGCCAATCTTTAAATTCGAAATGACCGACAATGTCATCGGTTACATTGGGCAATTTCGTAAGTTCTGGATAAGGCACAACGAAATCTACCTGGTCAAAAGGTAGGGCATAGCTGAAGTCGCAGAGCTTGAAAATAAAATGGAGCGTATCAAATGATGTATTGATACCGACTGTGCTATTATGCCCTAGGCTGGCTTCTTCCATAAATTAACTAAGCTCCAAGTTAACATTAGCTAAGAGTTTTTTCGGATTTATGATGAGGCCAGGGGTGCCATCGCTGAAGATAGTTGCTCCCCCTACGGTCTGATCTACTTTTAAGCTTCCAGCCAAGTTTTTAATGGTTACAGAAAAATGGGAAGATACCCCATCCACCTGGAATGCTATGTTTTTTCCATTTGACTTTATCATGATTGCCATATTACTAAGCTCCCAGCTGTCCTCAGACCCACCCTCTTGGTCAAAGTCTGGAACTGGTGGTAGGCAACTCTCCATTGAATAAATAGGAAATAATTCACCGCGGATCTCAATCATCTTCTGGCCACCCACCATTTTACACATGTCGTCTTTGAGCTGAATCACCTCGTCGATACTATCTAGTGGAACTGCGTATTTTATCTTGCCGCATTTAATACCTAGTACTTCGATAGAATTTAGCGATGTCGGTATCAACAACATCAATATAGTTCCCTTGTTTGGCTCGCTGCTGATTTTCACCTTGCCACCTATGGCTTCTACCGATTGTTTGAGTACTTCCATCCCGACCCCACGTCCCGATATTTGCGAGAGTTTTTCCGCAGTGGAAAACCCTGGAAGGAAGATAAACTCATGAATTTCTTCGGCAGTGAGATTTGTGCTAGGGTTGACCAAACCACGTTCAACGGCTTTTTTCAAGATCCCTTCTTTATCAAGTCCCTTGCCATCATCTTCAATGATAATTTTTATCCCATCTATTTCCTTGATAGCTTCAATGGTAAGTAAGCCTTTAATAAATTTATTTTTTTCTTTTCTAACATCAGGTTTTTCGATTCCATGGTCGACAGCATTTCTTACAGTATGGATCAATGAGTCTCCTACTGCTTCAAGTACGGATTTATCCAGCTCAATATCATCGCCTAGTATTTCTACATCAATCTTTTTTTCTTGAATGCGAGCAACATCGTAAGCGGCTCTTTCAAGCTTTTGGAAAAGATCTTTCACTGGCTGCAGCCTAAGACTGAGTACGCTTCGTTGAATAACTCGGGAAATCTTTGTAATCTGATTTACCGAATCCGGAACAAAGTCCAATTGCCGGGCTACACGGTTCATGAAATTATCTATTATAGAAGTATGTATCGAAAGCTCTCCTGCCATCCTGACCAGATAATCAATTTTGTCAGTAGCCACTCGTAAGGTCTTCCTTTTGTTCGAGTATTGAATGTTTTCGGTTTTGGCGTTGTCTTCTTTTTTATTATTAGGTTCTATTTTGATAAATCCATCATCATCATCTTCTTCTTCCTCATCATCATCTTTGGAATCGACATTTTCTTCACTAGAAGCACTTACTGTTGTGGCAGGTGCCACAAACTCAAAATCATCATCATCGGCACTGTTTGAGTCCTCAGTGTGGTCTTTTTTATGTATATATTCTTCAATTAATTTATCTATTTCTTCGCAGCGTTGTTGGGGGACAAAACTAATATCTTCGATGGCGTTTTGTAGCCAAGAGAGCATAATATCTTTGCTGTCCAATAGGATTCGAATCGCTTGGTCTACACGAATATTGTCTTTTTCCTGGAGGAAGACAATGAAATCTTCAACTTTGTGGACAAATTCTGAGAACGCAACTAAGCCAATACTTTTGGAGACTCCTTTGAGGTTATGAGCTGAGCGAGAAAGGTTTGCCAGGATTTGCGGTTTTTGCAAGGGCTCCTTCTCAAGTTCGATGCTTGAACTCTCCCATTCGGTCAGGATATCTGATCCTTCCTCCATGAATTCCTGTAGTAATTCAATGTCAGCTTCTATTTCAGTCATGATTGCCATTCTTCGTAGCTTATCTATAAAGCTGTCATCGGAACTTATTTTTTCTGCTTTAGACGAATGGGTTCATGGCTAAATTTTATTAGTTCTTCTTGTCGATTGCTCTTACCATGATTTTTTTTACCATGGCAATGCTAAAGCATATGCATATAGTTACCGACGCCTCTAAGAGATAGAAACGATTAAATGTATTGTGACTGAAGCATTAAGAAACATCTTTTATGGCGCATGCGGAAAAAACAGATAGTGATTCCCTTCTTGAAAGGTACGAAGATGTTGTTTCGGCTTTCAAAAAAGCAACCCTTCATATATTTTCCAAGCAATTTAGTATTGATTTGAAATGCGGTGATATTTATGAGAAAAATCAGGAAGATCCAGATAAAAATAAGCACTTTGCCCTTACCGCAAAAATAAATCTGACCTCCAAGAAATGTGAAGGTGCAGTCGTCGTGCTTTTTACTGAAGACGTCTTTATTAAGCTGCTTAGCCAAGCCTTGGGAGAGGATTTTGGAGAAATTGATGAAGAGCTAAAAGATGGTGCCTGTGAAATATTGAACATGATTTTTGGCTCAGCTCGCACAGAACTCAACATAGATGGAGATCACTACGCGGTGATGGATATACCTGTCATCATAGATCAGAAAGAGATTGCGGAGTCCTCGTTAACTCCACTTCCTGCATTAATGGTACCTTTTATTTCAGATTTCGGAGAATTCATTATTCAAATCGGTTTTAAAGAAGAAGATAGATTTATTCTAATCCCCTAATCAAATTTAAAATTAAAGATATCTTTCAAATCATCCGAGTGATGGTGCAAAGCACATCCAGGACATATATGAATTACAATGATGATTATTTAAAGGTGCTTCAAGACACCTTTCTTGAAGAAGCAAAAGACCTCGTCGAAGAGACAGAGCAATTATTCTTGTCTCTTAGGTCTAATCCAAAAAATCCTTCTATACTGCAAGAAATATTTCAGATCTATCACACTTTAAAAGGCAGTGCTGGAGCTTCAGGTTTTAGCAATTTACAAGCTTTTGTTCATAAGGTGGAGTCGCTAATTTCCCTTCTTAGCCCTGAAGATCTAAGCGGTGACATACATAAAGTTGACTTGCTGATAAAATGCAACGACAAAATTTCTGATTTTTTAGATGATGTACATAGTGATAGGAACGCAAATATTGATTCTGAGAAACTATTAAAAGCAATTGAGATTATTCTTAACCCAGAACCTGTAGAGGAAAGTACTTCAAGTGCACCCTATACAGTATGGATAAAGGACATTTCTATGACTAAAGAAAAGCTTACTGAGAATTCTTCTTCACAAGAAAAAGATCATCAAGAAGAAAGCGAAAAACCTCATGAGAGTCCTACTTCAGAAAAAAATGACAGGCAAGTTACAAATGAATCTGAGCAGGGATCCCAGGTCAATTTGGTAAAAAAAGCTGATAACAATGAAGAAATGCTTAAGTCGACTGTTAAGCCTCGTAGTGACGAATTTATAAAAATGCCCCTAAGTAAAATTCAAAATCTCATAGATCAATTTGGTGAATTGGTCATTCTACAGTCTATACTTGAGCAACATAAGAATAAACTAGACGAAAATCAAGAATTAGTGTCTAAAACTATCACTAGCCTGGCAAAAATCACTCGGGAGACCCAAAAAATTACAATGTCTCTGCGTATGTTTCCCATAAAACCATTATTTATGCGGCTGCAGAAAATAGTTAGAGATACTTCGGATGAATTAGAAAAAGATATCTCAGTAAAAACGGAAGGAGAGAACGTTGAGTTGGAAAAATCTGTCTACGATGCTTTAGCTCCTGCAGTTGGACATATTATTCGTAACTCAGTGGATCATGGAATTGAAGCGGCAGAGGATAGGGCTCAAACCAATAAACCCGTACAAGCAACGATAAAAATTGTAGCGAGCCAAGAAAATGGCTATTTTGTGCTCAAAATAAGTGATGATGGCCAGGGGCTTAACACTGATAAAATTTTGCAAAAAGCTATAGAGAAAGATCTAATTTCTCGAGAAGACCGGCTTTCAGAATACCAGATTCATCAATTAATATTTGAAAATGGGCTTTCCACCAGCGATGGGATTACTAAATTATCAGGCAGAGGGGTCGGCATGGGTGCGGTTAATGACGCAATTGCCGCACTGAAAGGAAGCTGTGAAATTGATTCGGTAAGAGGAAAAGGTTCGAGGATAACTATCAAAGTCCCACTCAACTTGTCAGTATTTAATGGCACAGTAGTCCGTGTTGGACAAGAAAAATATGTTCTGCCAAATAGTGACTTTGTCGAGACTGTAAAAATATCCAAGAATGAAATCACTCATCATAATAAGGTTGTGATCAAGGGTGAGACGTTTGATGTGTCTTATCTGGGTGAGCATCTACCTAATTTTTACAAACACGACCAACAACGTAAAAAAGTGAATGATTATCAGGAACCAGAAAATGTTACTGCAGTGGTTATTTCAAATTCTCATCAAAAAAATAAAGCATTTATTGTCGATGAGCTGGTTTCTCAAGAAAGAATTGTCCTTAAAAAACTTGGTGATGAAATTTCATCAATCAATGAATTTTCAGGCGCAACGATAATGAGTGACGGTGATGTGACCTTAATCTTAAACGTTAACTATATGATTTCATAAACTAGGGAGGTTTGATGATGCAAATGGAAGTGGCTCATGCCCAAGAGGAAAGCCGAGCGGTAAATCGCGAGGAAAAGAAGTACCTTGTATTTACCACCGGTAATGAGAGGTATTGCGTACCACTCCTAAAGGTAAATGAAATCATTGGTGTACGTAAGATCACTAAACTCCCTAAAGCCCCTTCCTATGTGAAGGGACTGCTTAACTTAAGAGGGAGGATTATCACTGTGGTGGATTTTAGCATCATTGTTGGTAGTCAAAACAATACCGAAGATAGTATGAAAAACTCAATTATTATCTCAAATTGTGATGATCTAACCATAGGTTTTCTCATTGATGAAGTGGTTTCTGTAGAGGGATTTTCTGATAGCCAAATCAACTATCATGTGGATGAAGAGACTAGCAAAAAAAACATTGCTGCCTTGGGAGTTGCTAAGGATGATAAGTCAGATCGACTGACCTTATTAGTTGATTTAGCAAAAATAATTGAAGCTAATGAACTAAGAAACTTAAGATATTAAACACTAATTTAGGAGAAATAATATGTTTGCTAAGACCGAAACGCCTTTAAAAAACAAAATAATGTTTGCAATATATACGCTAATTGCTGGCATGGTGGTTTTAGGAGTAGTTGGTTTTACTAGTGCTTTTTGGCTCCAACGCAGCGGAGAGAATGTAAAAAACTCCCACCTGATTATTGAAGATTCCCTTAATCTCGTCGGTGCTGCAGTTGATATGGAAACTGGTATGCGTGGTTACTTGCTTGCAGGCAAGGAAGGTTTTTTAGAACCATATAATGGTGGTCAAGAAAACTTCTTCAAGCTCATCGAAGAGATGAAAAAAGATGTGGCCTACGATAGTAACTTAGTCAAAAAGCTTGATGATACCAAAGAGAATATTTCCGCATGGATTACCGACGTGACTGAGCCTACGATCCAACTAAGACGGGACATTGGTGATGCAGATACCATGAATGACCTGTCAGTGATTGTACAAAAGGGTGAAGGAAAAAAATACTTTGATAAGTTTCGTGCGCAGATTGGTCAGTTTATAGCCACAGAAGGACTACTCCTAAAATCAAGGCAGGAAAAAATGGTAGGTGAACTAGATCCTGATGTTTTGCAAGATGCCATAAAGTGGGTGACCCACACTTACGAGGTGATGGCGCATGCAGCTGATATAGAGTCCACCGCTAAGGATATGGAAACAGGTATGCGTGGTTACCTCTTGGCAGGCAAGGAGGAATTCTTAGAGCTTTTCAATAATGGTGCTAGTTCGATCAAGTCGAAGATCTTAGCACTGCAGCAAAAGGTAAGTGATAATCCTGCGCAGGTGGGTCTTTTAGTCCAGATAGGAACGATTATCGGAGATTGGCAACAAAACATTGCAGTTCCGATGATTGAGTTGAGAAGAAAAATTGGCAACGCAAAAACCATGGACGACATGGCAGATGTAGTTGGTGAAGCTAGAGGTAAAAAGTACTTTGATAAATTTAGAGGTCAAATGAAAGATTTTCAGGATATAATGGTTAGTCAATCAAAAAGTTTCGAAAGCAGATCGGAAAGCACCTTTAATTATAGTATCCTACTTATGCTCCTATTATTAGTGGGCTCTATCGGAGCGTCCATATATATAACCAAAGCATTAGTTCGCACTATAACTGAGCCCTTTAAAAAGGTATTTAAAGGGCTAGAGACTTTCAGCGAGCATGAACTCAACAAACTTAGCGACAGTTTTAACGATATTATCAGAAAGCTTACTGGGCACTCTCAGCATATATTAAGTGAATCGGGTTCTATTGATAAACTAAGTGGTGGCTTATCCAGTAACACAACCGAGCAAGCAGCCGCTCTTGAAGAGACTTCTTCAAGTATTGAGGAAATGAATGGCATCGTTAAAAATAACTCTAACTTTGCAATGACGTCTTTCGACCTATCCACTGATGTTAAGAAAAAAGCAGTGGAGTTATCAGGTTCTTTCACGAAGATCGAAGAATCCAATGCTGAGATTGAAACCTTAGTTAAGGTGATCAAAGAGATTGGCGAAAAAACTAGAGTTATTGATGAAATTGTATTCCAAACCAAGTTACTTTCTTTCAATGCTTCAGTAGAAGCAGAACGAGCAGGTGAGCATGGCCGAGGTTTTGCAGTAGTAGCTCAAGAAGTCGGCAATCTTGCAGCTTTAAGTGGCAAAGCAGCCGTAGAAATATCTGCTATCGTAAAAGAGAGCACCGAGAAAGGTTTAGTCATAGCTAAGGAAAATGCTAATAGAGTTAAAGAAGGCTCTGAGTCGATGCGGGAAGCTCAAGAAATCATCGAATCTGTAGCCGGGTCTTCAAAGAAAATTGTTGATGCTTCCCAAGAGCAATCAAAAGGCATTACTCAAATCAATCACGCGATTCAGGAAATTAATAATGCCACTCAGAATACCTCTTCAATAGCAGCGCAAACATCACAATCGAGTAAGAGTCTAAGAAACCAAGCACTCGAAATGGATGTGATCGTTAAAGAACTTAATCGTGTCTTGAGTGGGAAGACAGATAACCAAAATAACTATGGCCAAGTGGTTCCACTCAGACCGCAAGAAAACCTCGTTGAAGAGCCAAACCAAGCAAGAGAACCAGCGTCTTACTCAAATACTAATAACTTAAAAAGAGCAGTAGGTGAAACTACGGTACGAGATGCAACGCCAGACAAATGGGAAGACCTATAA
This sequence comes from Oligoflexales bacterium, assembly GCA_045105515.1. Classification (GTDB taxonomy): domain Bacteria; phylum Bdellovibrionota_B; class Oligoflexia; order Oligoflexales; family Bog-1112; genus JABSRF01. The sequence continues at coordinate 11,096 of JBGCDR010000234.1, read as the reverse complement.
TTGAGACCAAATATTTTCAACCCGATTTCTCCCGAAGATTTTCAATTTGTCAGAAGACTGATAGAGAAAAAATCTGGTGTGAGCATTTCTGAAGACAAGTTATCCTTGGTTGAAAACCGCTTGCGGTCGCGCCTGCATATTCTAAAACTCGATAACTACTCTGATTATGTCGAATATATCCGTGAAAATGAGTTTGAGGAAAGTCAATATTTCGTTGATGTACTCACCACTCATACCACCCATTTTTTTCGTGAATCAAAACATTTTTCTGTCTTGAAAGACTATATTGAACAGGGTCATTTTGCCACTGGTGAGCGTTTGAATATATGGTGTGCAGCCTGCTCGACCGGTGAGGAAGCTTATACCCTGGCTATGGTCCTTGAGGAGTTAGGTTCGAATCTTGAGCATTTAGATTATCGTATTCTTGCTTCTGATGTAAGTGAGCCGGCGATAGCCTCGGCAGAGGAGGGGGTTTTTGATGCTAATAGAATTAGTGAGATTCCCCCTGATTTACTTGCCAAATACTTTAAGCAAAATGCATCGCGCACTAAAATTAAGGCAAAACCTGCGCTTCGCGACAAAATTAAGTTTAGAAAGATTAATCTTGCTGATTCTGATTTTTGTGCCCCGATCAAATTCGATATTATCTTCCTTCGCAATGTACTTATTTACTTTAACGACGACTTAATTGAAAAAATTGGAATGAAAATGTACGAAGGCCTTAATCGTGACGGTCTTTTTTTTATTGGATTTTCTGAAAATATTGGCAAATCTAGAGACCTTTTTGAGGACCTTGATATATCAGTTTTCAAGAGGAATAAATGAAAACGCAAAACCTTAGGGGCAGTGAACTTGTAGTCTGCACGTCCCCGACAATTCTTGAAACTTATGTAGGTTCAGACTTTGCATTGACGGTATGGGATCGGGATCAAAAAATAGGCGGTATGTGCGTTTTTTCTCATAGTGATGGCAATAGAATTCTGCTTGACCTGCTTAGAAAGTTTAAGGGTTTTGGCTCTGATAAAGAGAATTTAGAGATTAAGATGCTTGGCGGGGCTCATATCAATGCTCATGAAATCAAACAGATCACTGCGATACATAATAGCTTGGCATTAGCTTTAGAAACTGTGAATAAATTTGGCTTACGGATCAAGGCTAGGTCTATTGGTGGCAATGATGCTAAGACAGTCTCTTTTAACACTATGAGCGGTAAGCTCAGATTTTCTATCAAAACCAGTATTGTTCCAGAAACTGTAGCACCTATTAAAGTTTTAATAGTAGATGATTCTAAAACTATACGCACCTTAATTGAAACTACTCTAAAATCGGATTCCGAGATTGAAATTATTGGTTCTGCACGGGACCCTATTGAGGCTATGGAAATAATCAAAAGGCAAAAGCCCGATGTGATTACGCTCGATATTAAGATGCCCCGTATGGATGGCATAACTTTTATCAAAGAATATATATCTAAGAATTTCTTTCCAACTATCCTGATTTCATCGCTGAACCCTAAGGAGCTTGAAGGGACTATAGAAGGACTCTTGCTTGGTGCATTCCATTATCTTGAGAAGCCGAAAAATACCAGAGAAGCTGCAGATTTTGAAATAGAGCTGCGCCAGGTTCTGAAACATGCCCATAGGTTTAATCTGAACTCTGGTTCCTCGGCAAAGCTGTCTAAAGATTCCCTCGGGCGAATTAGTTTTCCTTCGCGGACTTGTAAAAATTCTTTGGTGGCTATAGGAGCATCTACCGGAGGTGTCCAGGCCTTACAGAAAGTGATTGAAAACTTCAGCCGTGATATCCCTCCGGTTGTGGTTGTTCTGCATATTCCTGGCTCCTTTTCTCGGGCTTTGGCTGAAAGGTGGAACGAAGAATTTACCTTTTCGGTGCAAGAAGCTGAAGACAACGATAAGCTTGAGCCTGGCACGATCTATCTAGCTCCTGGAGGCTATCAAATGAAAATCAAAGATATAGGAGATAAACTGATCATCAAGCTATCAGATGATCCGCCGGTAAATCGATTCAAGCCCTCAGTAGATTTTACGTTTTTCTCTCTTAGTAAAATCACCTCAAAAAAAATGGTGGGAGTACTGTTGACCGGTATGGGTGAGGATGGAGCAAAAGGACTGCTCGATTTAAAATCTAAAGGGTATTTGACGATTGCTCAAGACGAAAAAACCTCAACGGTCTATGGGATGCCTAAGGCTGCGGCTGAACTTGGGGCTGCTAAAGAAATATTGCCTCTATCTAAAATTCCTGGTGCTATTAAAGATGGTTTAACATAAATCAAGTTATCTTGCAGGAGATCCCTCGACTACGCTCGGGATGACTGGGGCATTCTGACTGAGCGAAAGCGAATAGGGTCCACCTAATAAGATATATCTTGCAGGAGATCCCCTAACAAGCCTTACTGTATGGAATCCTATTAACAGAAGGCTCTGGTATGGAATGTGTCATTTCGACGGAGCGAAAGCGATTGGAGAAATCCTTTGCATGCAAACCCATTGATATAGATAATCAAGCAGACTTATCATTTTTCTTTTTCTTAAGTAAGTTTAAACGCTGAACTCGCAAAACACCGAGGACTTGCTCTAAAAGTAAGCTTTTCTTTTCTTTTTCCATCTCTTGATATTCTTTGAGGTCTATTTCGGTGAGGGTGAGCAACAAATATTCTAAAATTTCGTTGTTCATTTTTTCGAGGTGAATCTTCTGAATCGCTCTATCTAGAGTCTTCCCTAATAAAGTGCGTTCATAAGGCTTTTCGATATAATCAAAAGCTCCCAAATGTATAGCCTTTTTTACATGATCTTTTGTTCCGAATCCAGTTTGAATGATTACTAGAGAATTTGGACTGAGATTTTTAATCTCTTCAAAAACCTGGAGTCCCGACATTCCTGGCATTTTTAAATCAAGAAGAACTAAATCAAAGTTGGATTCTTGTATTTTTTCTATCGCTTGTTCCCCAGTGTCTGCTGTAACTAAGTTACGAAAACGATCCTTGCAGTTTTCAATTAAAAACGTCCCGTACCCATTCTTCATCATCTACAATTAAACAAGATATATTTTTCTTATTCATGTCCTGTCCCGTTATTTTTACATTTTTCTATACCGGATTGTCGGCTTGAATCTCTTGGTACTTGAATGTTCCATACTTAGTTTTCAATCCAACAAACAACAAAAACTTATATGATTTAGATGTGTTAGTATAAGAATAGTCTATACAAGTATTTAGAAGGTGAATAAGATGTATTTTTCGCATAGAAATTTAATGAGAACAGCTTTAATTATCATAGTTGCTTTGTTTGAAAGAAATGCTGCTAGTCAGACCATTCCGGTAACAGTTGATAGTGAAGGGACAATCGGGAAATTCAAGAAGCCATTATGTATTGGGCCGGCAATCAATAGAAATAGAGAGCAAAAGAAAGAAAACAAATGGGTGAATGTATGCAAAGACGTCGCAGCTATAAAAGGCTTTGAGGTAGCAAGAAAAAAACTTAACAATTGTTTAAAAATAACATTATCTTGGAAAATAGAAGAACAGGAAGATGGTAGATACTATCAATATGAAAAAACACTATTTTTGGATGCTTATGATAAAGGGGGAGAGCTTTATCATGCAGAGGCTTCTTTAAGTTCCTCTTTTGCCAAAATCACAAGGGCTACTGTTATTGCTACATGCCGGGCACTGTTTTCCGATTTTGGAAAACAAAGAGAAAGTATGACCTATCATTCATTTCTTAGTTACGATATGGATGAAGTTTCCCCGGTCCTAAATAAGCACAAATTTCATCTAAATATCGCACCAATGATAATAACAGGAGGCAACTTTTATAGTTATGCAGCTGGAGTCGATTATTATTATCGTTTAGGCCATGATCTAAATCTTGAAACAACAATTTTGAATGGTGAGGTTGGAGAAATTGGCCGAGGAGGCTTGGAAGACTTTGCTACAGGATCATGGTTTTTAGAATGGCAATGGAGTCTAGCGCGTGAATTTCATGCTTTTAAATCAAATCTAGGGATTAGTTTTAGAAGATTCCAAAGCAAAATCTCTATTTTAAGGTTTGATCCTGAAGGTGCAAACTACAGTCATGCTGACGCTTACCTACAGAGCGTAACCGGAAAAGTTTTTATCGAACAAATGGGATATTTCTTAAAACTAGTATTCCTAAACAAAACTAATGAATTTACTCGTTCGGGCCTTTTCCAAGGAGCTGAATTTTATTTTATTTTTTCCGGACCTCTTTTTAACTTCAAAAAGTCTGTTGATCATTATAACCAGGAAGAAATATTGGCTAATAATAATAGAATTAATTTCATCTCAAATTCAGGCAGTTTTTATCTGGGCTTTATTTTTAAAACCAATTTAGCCAGGTTTTTTACCAAGCTGTTTTAGCTTAATTCAGATCTATAAATCTGTAAGATTAACACCCTCAAGATGTACATCAAGTCTTATTTCCATTAAAAAATAGAAGTTTACCATTTTCTGTTCGAGAGAAAAACTATCCGAGCAGCTTGAGCCTTTAGCTAAAAACATCAACAAGCTGGGAGGAAAGTTTTCAGATTCGTTTTATCATGAGTCTGAGGATTATTTTCTGGATTGGCAATTGGATCTATTTAAAAAGCAGGAAAACCCACGTTTACATGATACCAAAAAGGATAAGCAGGGAAATATTTTGATGAATAGTAAGTTTTGCCTATTTAATATCACCAACTAGATGCCGACGGTTTTTTTGCAACAAAATTTAAGGAGGAAATCGTGGATAAAAGGCGGATATCAGTTAGCTTATCGTTTTGTTTCTTCTTTAATCTTATCGCTTGCGGCGATGAAAAAGATGGCTATAGCATTGGTGCTCCTCAAGTAGAACCACCTGTAACTAGAAACATGCCTGATGGTATGACTACATCGGCCTCTTTAAAAATACTTAACAATACTGATCTAGTTAATAAGACTGATGAAGATGGTGCTGCAACTTCGGATACTATGGTGAGTACAATCAAAAACTACCTCTATCCCACCAATGGTGGCCCAAGCCCGATTGCTCGGTTAAAAAGTGTGGACGAAAGAATGACATCTCTGGATGCAAGAGCACAAGATAGTGCAAGAGCATGTCTAGAAGATTCGGCTAGTGAGTATACCATTGCAGCAGCTATGCCATCAGGAGAGTCGATAACTTACAAATTCCAATGCAATGAAAAATTAAATGAAACAGCAGAACTAGCCTTTGGCCTCGATGATACAAATTTTTATTTGATCGATAAAACAGGTAGCTCTACTGAAGAAGGTATTTATGTTGCAGCGAATGCACTGAAAGATGGTACTTCCGTAGATGTTTGGACGGTAGGGTATCAAGCGAATCCTACAGACCATGGTGCAAGCGGACCATCTGCAAACGTGATGCATGTTAAAGGCTCTGATACCAGTGGAATTGAGGTAACTACTGCGGGAACCCTGGGAGGCTATTCCTTAAGTTGTGGAGTACATTTTCGCTCCAATGAAACCTACATCTATATTGAAGGGCAGCTATCTATTGGTGGTTCTTGCACGACTAACGCAACTTACTGTATGGATGCAAGCACTTTAGTTTCCACAGATATTGCAAACTGTACAGGAGCTGGCTTAAATACCTTTGAACTCCAAACGATAACATTAGAGGCTGTAACAGAAAACATTGCTAATATTGTAAGCATTGTAGATAGTAAAATAGAAGGATTCACTGAATTCAATAAAGATGCAAGCGATTAAGATCAAAGCCACGATTTTGGTGGGTTTCACCGGTATGGCAAAGCTTCACTCTTTGAAAATGTGTGACGCCAATCGGAAATTCCCAGCTCATTTTCACGGTAGATATAAGCAGTCATTCCCTTATGAAGGATGCCTATATAGTCTTTAAACTCTGCTATGGCATACTCTCCGCGACTGCTGATGATGGTACCAGTGCCAGCCCAGTATGAGCCCTTCCTGTAGGTGACCACAGTTCCTCCTATTTCCATTTTTTCATCATGAGTTGCTTCAAGTACACAATGGTGACTTGCGGCAAGCTTATTTCTGCTACAAGTCACTATCTGAGCACCAGATAAAGGGCAGCTTGCAAAGCAGCCCATTACCCATACACTTGCAAGAGATCCCCGAAGAACAAGCTTTTCTACGAAAGGCTTCGAGGACGAAGGGGAAGCTAGATTTTCGGATTTAGGCATAATGCACCCATTACTTAATGTGGAAGTTTAAACTTCTAAGCAGAGTGTCGGTCCAAATACTCAAGTCCGAAGAGGAAATATTTTCCTACTTCCCCATTAAGAACTGCAAGATAGCTGTGAACAGCCAGGCATTCTCTCCGCCCAGTCTGGGGCATTATCACAAAGCTTAGGATCAGCTGTCATTTGGTAAGGGTTTTGAATTGCGGTTTCCAACTGCTCAAAGATTGTACGTTTTCCTTCTGTCAATTCGGCAATTGCTTCAAACAGGAGATAGTTACGTAGAGTAAAGACAGGGTTTGACTTTGCCATTTCATCTTGAGCTTGGCTAGGGTTTGCTTGTGAAGTGAAAGCTTGTAGGTACTCACGGGTAAAGCTTACTAAGAGCTCATTGATAACAGCATCTAAGGTGCGGTAAGAAGTGCTTGCAAGTTTCTCCGAAAAATTACTCCTATCCTTTGAGGCTGCAGTCCTCAGGCATTGGAAGCCATTGGTGTAGTCTAGGCCTCCTTCCTCAAGTAGGTGTAAAAAATCGTTAATGATGGGTATTCTCTTTTTCTCTTTCAACTGAGAAAGTCCCATTTTTTTTGCCATCATCGTGCCATAGCTCTTATAGAAGTGTTCTTTTAGTTCTTCAGTCAACTCCTCTTGGAACGTATCTTGGTCCTCAATAATTTTAAAACAATCTACTAGACGGAGGACGTTCCAAATAGCAATGGAAGGCTGGGCACCAAAGGCATAACGCCTACCAGGAAGGTCGGTGGTGTTGGGAGTGAATTCTTGATAAAAGCGGTCAAGCATCGAATATGGCCCATAATCAATAGTAAGTCCTATAGCAGACATGTTGTCGGTGTTCATCACACCATGAGTAAAACCAACTCTCTGCCATTCAACTATTAGTTCAACAGTTTTTTTGCCAAGGATTTTGATAAATTGCCGGTAAGCTTGTTCATCCATCGGATCAATACTAGGGAAAAACCTCTTAATCACATATTGGCAAAGCTGCATAAGGCCAGCTTTATCTTGTCGTGAAGCAAACAGCTCAAAGTTACCAAAGCGAAGAAAGCTGGGTGCAAGCCGACAAACCACTGCTCCCGGCTCGTCGGCTGCTCTACCGTCATAGAACATGTCGCGGACCACAGCTTCCCCGGTGCCAACTAGTGAAATAGCTCGGGTAGTCTCCACGCCTAAGTGATGCATGGCTTCGCTCATAAGGTATTCACGTACAGAGGAACGTAAGACTGCCTTACCGTCAGCAGAGCGTGAGTATGGGGTGAGCCCTGCGCCCTTAAGCTGTACTTCCCAAAGATTTTTATTCTTGTCAGTAAGCTCACCCAGGCAGATTGCCCGTCCATCCCCGAGTTGGCCTGCCCAGTGGCCAAATTGATGACCGCCATAACAAACTGCATAGGGCTTTAGATTTAGATCCTGACAATTACCGCCAAGAATTGCCACATCTCGTTGAGAAAGAGGTTCCTCTATGGAGAAATCCTGCATGAGCTTACTGCTTGCTGCTATAAGGCTGGGAGCTATTGTAGCCTGCGGCTGAGTCAAGCAATAGAAAACGTCAGGTGTTTGTCTAGGTGTTTTAAGGTAGCTATCATCTCCTTGAAAGTGGGAGATAAAATCATATTCGAATTGCTTTTGATGCAGTGGACCCAGCATGTAATACCCTCATCAGTTTAATAGGAGTAAAGTTTTTCTGTTGGCTTTAACTTAATTCTTAACTAAGTGAAAGCGAAATAATCAATTCAGTTCGGCTTAGCGGAAGGCAAATAACAAGACATTTCGACAGACGAGGAAGCGAACGGAGAAAATCCAGTTAATAGGACCCTAGTCACCTCTCTCCTACATCGAAGACCTGTCACCTCGACTGTAATGGAGAGGTCTCCTTATAAGCACCTGAGATCCCTCGACTCTGCTCGGGATGACTTAAATCTCTGCCGGGATGACTTAAATCTCTGCTCGGGATGACGGAAAGGTTTAATAAAGAAAAAAGCTATTTCTTTTTCTTTAAGCTAGCAAGTACCATTTCCATACTGGGTCGTTCATTGGGCTTAGGATTCAGGGCATCAAAAATTAGGCGATCCAAAGGCAATTTCAGATCCAGTTTCATACTTGCAACCAATGCTCCGCGATATGAAGGCTTTTTCTTTGGCAGATAGCTGGTGCTTGGTTTATCTATTTTGGTCTTAAAATTCTCTTTGAGGACTGGCCTGTTTCCTCCGTGCTTGATTTCTAGTGCAACAAGGCCCCAGCTGTATACTTCTGCCTTAAAAGGGTCAAAAGGTTTATTCTCCCTCACTTCATGGGCTAGGTATGTCTTATTGGGGTGTGCGGTATTGTCTCGTTTAACAAGGCCATCCTTGATGTTTTTGCTGTGACTTAGATCAGTGAGGAGCAGGTGTTCGCTTCTTCCATCAAACAAGAGTTTATCAAGTTGTAGACTCCCGTGGATCAATTTCTGCGCATGGAGAAATCCTAATCCCTCGGAAAATTGAATAATAATTTCGGTCTTGCTCAGCGAGGCTGGAATGATTTTCCAAGTTTCGCTAGTAGCAAGGCTACCATCATATAAAGGGCTTATATAAGTAAACTCCACCTGGTTCTTGAGCTTGCCTTTATCCTTCCCTGTCAGCAGAGTCTTCAGGTACGCCAATCCGCCAGCGATATACTTAGATCTTTTACTCAGTTCGTTGCTAAGTAAGACTTCTGCAAGTTTAACGCCATGGCGCACAAGAGCATGCTGGTTTCTTTGATATAAAATCTGCCAGTGGTCTTTATTAGAGCTCGGAGATTTTTTCTGTCGACTGCGCAGGACCTTGCTGCTTTCCAGGACCTTCTTCCACACTCTATTTCGAAATAGATTATGTGCACCTAGATGAGACCCAAGCCTGTTTCCAGGCTTATGGACTAAGGCTTGTTCCACCAGATCAGGAAGCCCTAAACTTTTATATAGTTCAGCCAAGCCACTTTTCGCAAGGGACTTTTGGTTCTTAGCTTGGTCCAAGTTTAGCAGGTAGCTTAGATTGCTCAGCATATCCTCACTGTTAAAACGACTATCGAGAATAATCTTGCTGATCAAATTTTTAGTGTCGACGCATATTTTACCGGTGAGGCTGACCAGCACAGGACTACTACCGGTGCGAAGAAACTGGTCGATTAGCTGATAGTCTTTAAAAAGAAACAATTCTTGGGAAAAATCATCAAAAATAAAAGCAAAACATGGCTTGGCCTCTCCTCGAAGTTTGTCGCTTATACCTTCTAAGTACATTTTGCTATTGATCCTGGCCGAATCTATTAGAAACTTATTTTCATCTCCAGAGCTCAAGTGGGTTCTAGCAAATGAGGGAAGGGGTTTTTCATTTTCACTAATATCTAAATCTGCGGTTTGTAGCTTGAATGCATGTCCCCTAAAGTTGACCTCTATTCCCTGCTTTGACTCTTTCTTGGTCGGTATAAGGAAGCTGCGAGGTTTTTTCTTTTTCTTATTCTTATTCTTATTCTTACTAATACTGACAGGCTCATCGTCAGTAGTGCGGCAGGCGGGGACAATTGTTACAATGAGTAAGACTAAACTCAACGTTCCTCGCAAAATAGGGGACCTGGGCATATTTTTTCCTTTAAGATAAGCAGCTTGAATTGAATAAGCGCAAGGCTACCGTCTTTAAAATCTTAACACAGGCATACACAGACATGCCCAGTCTCTTAGGGACGTTAGGGCATCTCCCGCATTTTTCCCGCTATTGATTCTTGTGTGTATAAAGATCATTCGCATATCTCCATGAGTTTCCATACTTTACCTTTCTTGCTAGTCTCCAGCATTTTACTTACCATAACCCGGATGTTTTCAGGATTGTGATAATTCTCCAACAGTTCCGTGATTTAAGTTTTAAAAACTAGCAGCAAGGAAAATGTGGCCAAACGAAATGCATCTATCATTTTTAATGAGCAAATTCTTGCCAATATAAGAAACTAAGACCATAGCTATGACAAGATAGAGTAAAAAGCCATAGTTAATACTGGCCCTTTGCTTGTATGGATATGGACAATGGGATGCTCATGGGCAACTGCTTCATTTGCAAGAATTTATTTCATACCAAAAAACAGTTGGATAATTAAGATTTTCATATTCAACTCCTTGCTAGAGTGTTTTTTTACTTATAATGACCAATGTTTATAGCTTATTAGCCTTTGATTCACAAGATCTAGCTAGGTTAGTCTTAAGCCTATTCATAGCAGATATTTTTCTCAGTGTTTGAGAACAAAGTGGTAATTTTTATTGCTAGGATTTTTTCTGAATGAAAGTCAGAAGGTATAAGCTTGGGTCATAAAAATTGTGAGTTTTTCGACTATGTAGTTATCTTGCCTGTTTATTTGTATAAGGGGTCTTATACGAACACACATGCTTACCCCAGATCCACAATGCATCTTACCACTTTAGTTGTGGGGAAATATTAGAGAAAATCCCCACAACTCCCACCCTTTATAAGCTTGATTAAAGATCAAACTCATAAATTACGAAAAATTATATGGTTATTGGTGTTCAAATCAAATTTGAGAGTTTGTGATGCGTATAGGTTTTATACTATTCGTCATTGTCATTTTTTTTCCAGCTTGTGGAAACGCCTCATTTAGCGTTCTAAGCGCAAAGCTCTTTTTATACAATCAAAGCCTTGAATGGAAAAGTATTGATCCCAGTTTGCAAGCGCAGCTTCAAGAGTTCTATGACTTTGATTTATCAAAGGTAAGGTATTCAGGAGCACTGACTGAACTCTAAAAACTCGTCATACAAGCCGAAGACATATTAAAAATCAATTTTCGCACAGATTAGGTATTATGCTGAATTTACATATGAATTCAGGAAATCTGTGGGCATGAAACTAAAAAATATCAAC
>JBGCDR010000233.1:0-2656 GCA_045105515.1 Oligoflexales bacterium | reverse complement strand
GCGCATGGGCACCCCCAAGATCTTTTGATTTTCCGACAATTATAGCCTTTTTAGAGAAACTGGGGAAATTCGCTAAAGATTATAGTGCTCTAAGCCTTACATACAAAGGCGGCGGTGTGTTTCCAATCAGGCACTATATATGTTTGTTGAATACAGGTAGCTAGCATGATCAGCTACTTGACTTGGAAGGTTACCTAAGCCAAGAATTTGCACCCCATGCGTGCTAACGAGTTCATTTGGTTTTGATTCTTCGATGTTTCCACCAGTTTCAACAGCCATATCCACAAGTACGCTATTATATTGCATCACTTCAAGCATGTTACTGGTTATGATCCTTGGTGCTTTTTTTCCAGGGATCTGGGCTGTGGTAATAACAAGATCTGCTTTTTTTAAGTGAACCAGCAATTGCTTCCGCTGTAAGGCTAATTGATTCTCAGATATGCTTTTAGTATGCCCATCATTTGTTTCTTCAACTTTCCCGATTTCTAATTGGACAAATTGTGCACCCAGGGATTTTACCTGTTCAGCTGCTTCGGGCCTGGTATCGTAGGCATCAACTCTGGCACCTAGGCGTTTTGCAGTTGCTATAGCTTGGAGACCAGCTACTCCTGCCCCGATTACTAAGACATTTGCAGCAGGTATCGTACCTGCAGGTGTTGTCATCATTGGAAGAATGCGTTTCATCTGCGCAGCTCCCATGATCACGGCTGCATATCCGGCCAGGTTGGATTGACTGCTGAGAGCATCCATTTTTTGAGCAATGCTAGTACGGGGAATTTTATGAAAGCTTATACTAGCTGCTTTTTGTTTAACGAATGCTTCAGTCAGAGGGCTCTCTTTATCTGGCTCTGAAAATCCGATCGTAATTGATCCAGGTTTTAGTAGCTTAACTTCTTCTATAGGTGTTGGACGCACTCGGAGGATGATATCAGCTTCTTCAAGTAAATTTTTGCGGTCAGCATAAATATTTGCTCCCGACTCTTGGTATGTATGATCTTCAATTCCAAGATCGGTCCCAAGCTGAGCTTCACATCCAATTTCAAAATCAAGGTTTTTTAGCTTTTTGAGGATAGATGGAACCATTGCCACTCGTTTCTCACCTGGATAGGTTTCCCTAGGTATAGCAATTTTCATGAGCAGTGCCTTTTTAAGCAGGGCATATTACTTCTAGATGGTAATAGAAGTGAAAACCGTAGCTGATATAAGTTTATTGGAATATTGACTAGAAATTAGAATGCCATTTAATTACTGATTTGTAAAGCAAAGACAAAGAAAATAAAAAAAATGACAAGAGGATAAATTCATTAAATACAAAAAAAATATTAGCAAAAAATCTACTATTTATTGGTCAACATTGAGCGGTTGTGTTCGTACCTATGTTTTTTGCATTCTTTGGATGTGCAGAACCAGGTAGATCACTTTGAGTCTCAGATGGAAAATCAGCAAAGCTCGAGAATATTATGCATGCCTTCCCCCCCCCAATTTTCACCTTTCAATATTTTTTAACATTGTTCTAAGTAATTTATCGGTCCTTTTTCTTAGCTTTTCTACATATGTTTGTTATTTTCGTTTGCAAGTGTTCGCAAAATCTTAGATTTCGAATCTGCTAGAAATCTAAAAAATTTTTGAATTATACCGATATCCTCTACTGGTATGCTTTAAGTTGTAATGGACTGATGTTAATGGATAAAAAACCAAGTATTTTTGGCTATACTTCCTATCGCCAGTATTTACAGGATTTTTTTGAATATAAAAAAAATAAAGATTATGGCTATAGCTACAGGCAATTTTCAAAGTCAGCTGGATTTTCTTCTGTGAGTGTTCTGCCATCTATCTTAAGTGGTAGAAGAAATCTAAGTATTAAGTCGATCCCCAAGTTTGTATCCGTCTTACATCTAAATGCTGAGGAAGAAAAATATTTTATTTTGCTAGTAAAAATGAATAATGAAAAGAGAGTTGAGAATATAGATAAGTATTTTCAAGAATTAACAGCAATCACACCAAGTAAAAGTAAAAAACAGCTTTCAGATGAGCATTTTCAATATCTGAGTCATTGGATTTATCCTTTACTAGAAGAGCTAGTAAATTTTGAAGACTTTAAGGAAGACTTTAATTGGATAAAATCAATACTTTATGATTCGCATATATCAGACCAAGAGATTAGCTCTGCACTCTTATTTCTTAAGCGTATGGGCTTGGTAGTTAAGAATGATACTGGTAAGTATTCAGCGACGGGCAAGATTCTTACTTTTCCCGGAGATCGTAAGAATTTAAATATTCGCCGATTTCATCGAATGATTATGGATCAAGCTAAGAAGCTGCATGAAATTCTTAATCCCACAGAGAGAGAGTATGCGACCATCACTTTGTGTGTTCCCAAAGACGAAATTGCTGAAATTAAGAAAAAAATCAGTAATTTCAAGAGTGAGCTGCTAGAAAAGTACACTGGAGGTGTAGAAAAATCGAGCGATTCTTCTACCATAACTCAGTTAAATATCCAATTCTTCCGTCACAGTAAATAGTGCCTGATTGGAAACACACCGCCGCCTTTGTATGTAAGGCTTAGAGCACTATAATCTTTAGCGAATTTCCCCAGTTTCTCTAAAAAGGCTATAATTGTCGGAAAATCAAAAGATCTTGGGGGTGCCCATGCGCG
>JBGCDR010000232.1:0-16167 GCA_045105515.1 Oligoflexales bacterium | reverse complement strand
GAATGATGAGGACTTTACGTCTGCGCTATCTTGTGCAGTGGCAGAGGTATGAGTTTCAGCGTTGCCTTCAACTTTCAAATTATCTACTGCAACTTTTTTTGTTCTGCTTTGTAAAGCATTACGATCGCCTAGAATAACCTTTGCACCCCCAGCATTCTTAACTCGTCCAGTAGCGGAAACCTCTGTACCTTCTAAAGTCAAATCGCCTTGTTCATCACGTAAATCAGCCTCAAAACCCTTATCAGTATCTAATTTTCCTTTTTTCGATGAATACTTGATACTTTTTGCACTAGCTGATCCATTGACCGTAGCGTCTGACTGCATATTAAATTGAATCTTTGTTCTTGCTGTTTGGTGGGCTGAATTCATGTCAACTGAGTCTGATTTTACTAAAAAACTATCACCACCACCTACGCTTTGGTTTGGCTTTAAACTCACCTTACCAGGGGTCTGGATCTCTACCGTAGTAACTGCATCTTCAGAATGAAGATAGCTCATTGATAATTCTTTAGAAGGATCTGTTTGATGAGCTGCAATGGCTGCAGCGTTATTTCCATGGGTTTGACCATGACCATGCAGAGAAACCTCACTCCCTACTAGATCAAGTCTTGTTTTATTGTTTCTTGCATCTAACTCTACCTTAAACGTCTCAGAGCTTGATATTTTATCTGATAAAATCTGGGAGTTTTTATCGACACTTAAACTTCCATCTAGCTGAGTTTCCCCAAGGAAAGAGCCTTGAATTTGACCTTTTAAAGTTCCAGTTTGCGCCAATCTCAAGTTAGCTTTTTGGGTCTCAGAGCTGTCAGCATTATTACTAGATGTAAGTTTTGTTATTGACTCTTGACTCACCCCATAAAGTCTCGTGGAATCCCCGCTTTGACCAAGTTGCCCCGAAATTTCCAGCTCATCTCCAGAAAGATACCAACTTGAATCCTTGCTAGAAACGGTGGTGTTTGGCGCGATGGAAGCTCCTTTTTTACTATGAACAGATAATTCTGAACCGCCTCCTACGGTTTGTTTATTTCCATGACTATCAAATTCGATCCTCGAATCTGAAATCAGTTGAGTCTCAATCCCATCCTCAGCACTTGCAGCGTATTGAAAACGTCCCTCTCCTTGTTGAGATATTTTAACTACAAACAAAGTTTTACTATCCGGAGTATCTTTTTCTCGTTTTTCAGAGTCATTATCAGCAATTGCGTAAGTACCACATACATCAATATTTTTTGCGTCTAAATCAGCGATTGATAATCCAATTTCTCTTGTTCCATCCTCATTGAATTTTTCATAGGTAGGTTTCAGTGTTAGCCACTTATCTCCACTTGCCTTAAGTTGATCTAATTTTGCTCGTAGATTCCTAACAACCAAGCCTTGCTCTGATGTTTCAGCCTCCACTTCTAAGCGATCAGCAATCAATACAGCCTTGTCTAGATCAATAAGTCCTTTTAATCCTAACTCATCACTTGTGATCGAAAGACTTGAACCAAAATCACCTTTTATTTCTTCTTTAAGCTCTATTTTTTCTGCTTTGCTTAGCTGAGCCTGGCCATTATTATTCGGGCCACCCAAGGTTAAAGATGCACCTTCACCTAGATGGGTTTTGCCCTGCTCTTCTGAATTAATTTGAGGGGCGATTCGTGTGTAAGAACCTCCCTCAGTTATCTCAGTTTTGTAGGTTTTGCCATATTTTATGGATCCATCCGATTGGTCCACGACTTTATAAGCTTGTCGTTTACCATGATCTTCTAGGCTGATTTCCGCACTATTTTCTTCAGTATGTAATGTCCTGTTTGCAGTTTCTCTATAAATTACTTTCTGAGCATCAGTCCTTAAGCTATTTCCTTGGGACTCTCCACCAATATCAACTTCCGTTGATCTTACAAAGGTATCAGAGGTATCATTCTGGCCTATTTGGGAGCCTTGCCCAAAAAAAGTCTTTTCGCTCCGAGAACCGTTTTGTCCAATAAAAATAGCAGTTTGTTCATGAAGCAATCGGCCAAGGATTTTATTTTCCCTTGCATAGCTAACAAAGTGCAAGGTCTCAAGGGTACGGTGCTTAGGAATTAGAAATCTTTTTCCATAAATCTTGACCACATCAAGGCCAGGGGTAAGATCCTCAACGAGTTCTACATCGCCATCCATAGCCTCAACGAGTGCTGTCAAACCAAGGTTTGATGACATGAGAGTTTTTTTATTGGCTGTAAAACCTACATGCAATGTATTCGCTACCCTACGAATTTTCTCATTGTGTTCAATTTCTGCATCCGTGAGTTGTTGGGAGGTAAAATGTCCGTTTCTATCAAGCGAAAGGGGGTTCATCTCGACTTGATTTTGAGTATTTCCTTTTTTTTCGGATTCATAATTCTTCACAAGTTCATTATATTGCCGTGCACCTTGCAAAGAATCATCGCTTGTTTTTTCTTTGCTATCAGCAATGATAGAGACTTCAGAGCAAGCCTCAAAACCTTGGTTACCACCCGTTACCACCTTTTTACCAAGTATACTTAGTTTTTGATCCGAATCGTCATTCGGACTATTTGTATTGTCAGTAAATTCAGTATGTTCTGAACGCTGGATATGCGCTTCACCTTCTTCATCAATATCGAACAAAGTCCGGTAACCAATACGTTTGTTGCCAGCAAGTGAATTACCCTTGACTAAGGTCTCTTTTTTTCCATAAACCTGAACATCACCTTCTACAGTGCTATTTTGCAGGCTCGCAACTCCGTCGTTAGCATTAGCTGATAGGTCACCTTGAACAGAGGCATTATCTAGTTTAACCAGATCTGTGGCAGTAACGACTGTCTTAGTTTCAGAGTTTCCGTCAACTTCCAATTTATCGAGTGAGACGGCTTTGGTCTTACTATTGCAAGGGTCATCATCTCCAAGAGAAACACTGGCATCTGAAGCTTTACCGACTGAAAGATTTCCGGAAGCACTTTTTGTTTCTACGGATAATTTACCTCCTTCATCTCTTAGGTCGACTTGGAGGTCATCAAAATGTACGTTACTATCACCTTTGATGGTTACATCCTGAGAACTTAGATTGCCACTAAGATTGGTGTCTGCGCTAAATTCGTACTCTAGCTTTTTTTTAGCTTCCTGCTTAGCATGACCTGCATCAAGACCTTGCGACTTAACGGAAAATTTTTCTCCTCCGCCTACAACTTCGACTGTATTTGCAAACTTTACTCGACGATCTGACTCAAGCTTTATATCTGTTTGTTCATTTTCCTCATGATGCAGACCAAACTCCATATCCGACTTGCCGTTCTTCTGAATAGCTTTCAGCTTAGTCTTATTTGTTCCTTCAGTTGTAGCTTTGCCAAGTAGAGATATTTCTTGAGCTTCAAGATCAAGGCTAACCTCTCCATGCCTAGCATCTAGGTTTGCTTGAAAAGTTTTGCCTGTCCTCAGGCTGCGGGATTTTATCTTAGAATTCTGATCTAGATCTAAGGTTCCATCCAACTGGCTATTTTCTGTATCCTGAACATCAAGATGCCCCTCAATCCTACCAAGCTTACCAAGCTGAAGGTTGCCAGCTACAGGCTTGTCCGAGAGGCTACTTTCTTCCTCCCCTTGGGTTTGAGAATCGGAAGATAAACCCTTAATCTGAGTCGATGATCCCTTCGCACCAAGACGTCCATCAATGTCTAGTGCACCATCAACCAATAATATAGTGGTTGATCTACTTCTAACCCTGTCACCTTCAGCGACATGAGCACCATTTCTGGCATCCACCACCAAAGATTCACCACTTCCGATTTCTTGAGTTTGATCAGTTGACTGAAACTTAATCTTAGCTTCCGAAGAAAGCTCAGTTTTTATCCCATCTCCTGCTTGTCCACCATAGGTAAAAGAACCTTTTCCTGTTTGCTGGAAGCGTATAGTGGTAGCAGGTTTAGTTCCGTCTTCGTTGGCTTTTGCCTTGCTTCCATGTTTGCCTTGGATGGCAATATTCCTTGCATACAGGCTCAATCCAGTCTTTTGGCCCTCAGCAGCACCCTCTCGTTGCCCAGGGTCGATATCTAGCCATTTGCCACCATGGGTCCTAAAGGTGTCAACTTTAATTAAACCCTCGGCATTCTCGATAGCGGCATCACCATGCGAACTACGATCATCGATTTCCATTTCTGCAAGATTGTGTATGTCTAAGCGATTTTTACTTTTAAGTTTAGCGTCTTTTTTTAGAAGGACTTTCGCTTCTTTTGATAAACCTTGAACCATCAAGCTATCTTTTGCTTGAACAGTAGCATCAATCTTAGCTAACCCTGCAATCAAGATCTGAGCATGACTTCCAGAGATTTTTCCACCACTAGCTGCATGAAAGCTATGAGCACTTATGCCTGCATTGCTTCCTTTTATGCGCGCATTTTTTCCTAAGTGTAGAGCCCCTAAAGCTGCAATCCCGGTGCCTATGGTTGGAATTATTTTTTTGTCTTTATCTGCAGCTTCTTTTTCGTTTTCTTCTGTTTGTTTATCATCATTACCAGAGTTATTTTCTCCTTCGGTGCTCTTCTGCCCTTCGCCAGTACCTTGAATTACTTTTTTTTGTCCAAAGCTTGAAAGTGGGTTTAATCTTTTCTTAATTTCTTCCCACTTTTGTTCCTCATCAAGCTCGACCACATACCCATCGATATGTCCATCAAAGGTATCGATTTTAGCATTGCCGCTTATGGATCCTACTGCGGAATTAGCCTGCTGATTTGCATATAAGCTATTGACGTTGGCACCAAATGCTCCACCAACTAAGCTAAAGGGAGCGGCAAAAAATAAAGGAGCTACCACGGATGTCTTAGCTCCAACGATAGCAGTCCCTGGAGCCATTAGGAGAGATAAACTACGAACGTTGACCTGCCCACCGACAATAGCACTTCCGGGAGCAAGTGTGGTATTGACTGTGGTAGAAACATTTACCCGACCGCCAGCAATAAGGCTTATGGGTGCCATTGCTAAACCGTGGGAGTTAATGGAAACAGTACCCCCAAGCATGCGTCCAGAGGCTCCGAGAGTCGTTAATCGGGAAGAAGCGACTATATTTTCAGCCATCATAAGCCCGGCACTTGTGATTAGATCTGAGTCTAAGTTAATGTCATTTGCTTTAAGTGATGACCACCAGGCCTGCATGAAGTTCGAAGACTTTAAGTTTATGCGTGAGGCTTTTATCTCAGTTAGTTCACCCACATAGGCATTGGTGGCACGTATTGAAAGATCACTATCACCTTTAATGCTCGCTCCAAGAATTGCTTTGAAATGCTTAGCCTTAATATCCATAACCTTCTGAGCTAAGATTGTGGAATCCTCAATGTCAAAAGACCCACCATCTGCATCAAAATAAGCACTGTTTGTATCAAGGTTGGCATGTTTCCAGGCTTTTATATTTTTAGCTGAAACTCTAAGTGAGTCTTTAATTTTTGCCTGCGTGCCCTTAAAATCAATGGATTTCGAGCTTAGATCAGCGTTTTCTGCTTCAATAACTCCTTCCAAAAGCATATGAGCTTTTGTTTCAAGGATGGCGTGTTCCTTGGCAGACAATAAACCTGAGCGCATCAGGTAAAACTCTTCTGAAGCTATATCAATGACCTTGGCTATCATTTTGGCACTGATTTTTACTTTTGCGTTGGGTGCATGGATCTTCAGGTAGTTCTTGACGATATGTTCATCCATAGAATCAAAAACTAATTCATTGTATACATTGTAAAAGGCATCTTCAGCTTCAACAGGAACTGAGATTCTTGCATTAGCAGCATCAATAGAAAATTCGCAGGCTTTGACACTTCCATCCTTGAGGATAACTAAGCCATCTTCTCCTTCTGCCTTGAGTCTTAATGAGCCATTGACTCTTAGCTTGCCGGTTGACAGTATTTTCTTTGCGTTCACTTCAATAAAGGTGTCTTTTAGACTTGGATCCATTGCGACTGATCCGAAAGCGGTGGACTGTAAACTTGGTTTTCCACCTTGCAATTGACCGGCAAGGATGACATCAATATTTGCTTGGACCTTAGCTTTGTCCTCAATACTTAGTATGCCGCTTTCGTGTAGTTGGACATGCTCACTAATGATCTCGGCCACCTTAGCATGCACCTGTCCTGATTGAGAATAAAGTGAAGTACTAGTCTTCAAGTTGTTGGCATCTACCACCCCTTTAATAAGGAGATCATCTGCTTCAATTTTAAGATTACCATCTTCAAATTCAGGAGTATCGGGTGCTTCTAGGTTTTTTGGACCCGAAATCCGTTCGAACTTCTTTGCTTCCGTCATTAGCTGATCAGCTTTTTCCTGATAACCGATCAAATGAAGGACAGTAGACTTGATAATGGATGAGCCTCCTACTAGGTCTACTGTGCGCTTAATAAACTGTGGTCTGCTTAAGTTGGGATAAGTAAATAAGAGTTGGATGACATCTAAGGTGATACGAGTTGGGTCGAAAATATTGCCAATGACTTGCTGCTTGCCTTGGTGAAATGCTACATGTCCAAGGCATTTAAAGGCATCCTTATATGATTCGGGGGAGAAACCACCACTGAGATCCTTAAATGCCCGGCTAGCTGAACCGGTAAGAAAACTTCCCATCGAGCCCCAATTAAGCCCGTTTATATCTCCAGAGGAGATTTTGCCAATTGTACTGAAAAGACTATTTTTCAAGTGACCAAGGCTTTTTATACCTGCAGCTTTCAATCCATCTTTTGTCAAATCTAGGGCACCAGAAAATAAGGATTGTTTAACCGAGTCCATCATGGAATTTAAGAGAAACCATAGAACTTTTTTAAGCCCTTCAAAAGAACTCCAATGGGGTTTGCTTAATTCATCTGCAAGCAGTTCAGCAAATGCTTTATCATCGTTTAACTGCTCCACGGTAGCATAATTTAAATCACTTTCTAGCTTGTCTGGATTTTGCTCAGCCCAGCTTAGGAAAGGGGCTTTGGTATGCTCTAGGGCAGCATTCTTACGGATCTCAAGTAGGAGTTTTTGCCCAGGAGTATAATTTGCATCTGATTGCTGGGCCTTGCGAATTTCCAAATTTCTATATTTTAAGACCGTATTTAAATCAATTTTACCGGATGCTACGATCTTTGCATCTGCACGAGAAAAATCAATTATTCCATTAAGCTTAAGCCACAGGCTTGTATAGATCGCTGCTTGTTGGTGGACTTCTAACTTTGCCTGCTTTAGAAGAGCTAACTCAGCAGCCGCAACATCAAGAACTTGAGTCACCACCTC
Source organism: Oligoflexales bacterium (assembly GCA_045105515.1). Taxonomy (GTDB): domain Bacteria; phylum Bdellovibrionota_B; class Oligoflexia; order Oligoflexales; family Bog-1112; genus JABSRF01. The sequence goes on along the minus strand of JBGCDR010000232.1, from coordinate 8,943 downwards.
ACCGCTAATGCTTACCTCTTTGCCACTTTTGATATTTAAACGGTGGAGAACATGTAATGCTGCTGAAGTTCCAATATTTAACTCTTCGTCAGTAAAAAAGGCTACCTCGTTTACATCTAGTATGCGCCCACCAACTTGGACCCGATTCCCATGAACTGTGATCGATTTACCTCTAAATGTCCCATCTAAGACCATTTCTGGTGAATCGACTCGGAGCCCATCTACATCGATCTTTGATTTCTCATCAATCGACAGAGTTTTTCCGGCTTTCATGCTTGCTTGGGAGATGTTTGAAACTTTTGTATTTTTTAAAAGTAAATCTTTTTCTGCTAAAAGTTCTAGGGACCTAGCTTTGGCATCTTGAGGCCCAGCTATTGTTAAATTATCCAGCTTGGCGTTCTTTCCACTTACGGACATTGAACCCGCTTCCTTGAGATCAACCTGTCCTGTCATCTGGACTGAGCTCTGTTCGCTAAGTAAACTGATCTCTTTAGCATTCTGCCTACCTGAGGTCTTTACATCATACTGAGCAGACATAGAAAGTAATTCAGAGAAAGTTTCGCCACTAATATCAATCGATGATTTAGAATCTAAATTAAGGGCTTCGCTGAGCTGTAAAACGGACAAAAAATCAACTGCCAGCTTACCGCTACCATGAATACGGGCCTCCCTGCCATTTAAAGCCAATCGAGGCATATGTAGATGCATCGTAAAAAAAATATCTAGCTCATCAATCTCCAAGCTGCCATTTAGACCTAGATTTCCTGCTATAATATCAGTTTTTCTAGCTTTTATTATTGAAGCCTCAGAGATACGTAACTTATCAACTCCATCTAGGTATATGTTGTTACTGGAAAGTGAGCGATTAATGTTGAGCTCTTGAGCTTTTAATTTAATGCTGTTGATATCTTTAATTAGACCGTTCACCTCTACACTTGAGCCGTAGATCTTCTCGCCAGCAATGGTTATCTCCTGACCGGAATTGGCACTTTCAATTTTCAAAGAAGAAAATCCTGAAACATCAGCATCAAGTTTAATACGTCCTCTCCCTGGGCCCTGCATATCAATGCAGGTAAATTCAGAGTTGTGGTCACAAACAAAATCCTTCCTGACACTATGCTTTGTTTTTCCTGCAGACAGAGGATGTATACTACCAGCGAAGCTAAATGTGCCATAATAGGTCTTAGATCCCATCTTCGCAATTAAGTGGTCAGCTTCTATCCTACTTACTTTATCCATTTGATATGAATCTTTGACCGTGAGGAAAAAAGTGGGGCTTACTATTTTAAAATTTTTTCCCTTAATTTCGTCGGTATTTATCTTAAGTTGCTGTTTTGCACTAAGTTCACCACCTCTAAGAATCAGCTGCTTACAATCTATTTGAATCTGGTCAAAATCGAGTTTAGACCCTGACTCAATTGTCACCGTATCTGCAGAAACTATAAGAGACCTGCCCTTGTTGTATCCATTTACATAGGTATTATGGGCCGATATTTCCGTTAACTTAGTTTCTGAAACATGTTCACGTAGATCAAAGAATCTATGCTCGTAAGTGGAACTCGCCGCTAGCGAAAGGTTCATTTTAGAAGAAAACAAAAGGACTAAGATAAATAAAGAAAGATTTCTCACAGTTTAACCAATGCGATTTAAATTAAAATTTTTATTTGATATTTAGTTTGATCACTTATTTAAGTCTGATTTTGCTGATCCGAGTTTGCAAAACTGATAAAGTATATTAAGCCCAAACCGAAGCCAAATCCAAAAAAGTTTCTAGAAAACCTATTATTATTTTTGCCTTTATTAGGACGTTTCCGTTGCTTTTTAGAATTATTTTTTTCTTGCTCACATTGTGGCTGCACAGGTACTATTAGAGCTTCTTCCTTCTCTTTCCGAGCATGTTCAGCCTCATAATCACTGCGATCCCAAACAAAACCAGAAGATATCTGATCAACTTTTTCTAGCTCTTCTATAAAGTCGCTGGCTGACCAGATGTAGGAGTATGGAACAAAGAAGCTAAAGCTATGGTCTGGATGCTGGAAAAAGTTGTCTATGGTTACGTTTTCACGACTCTTTGCAAAATAGCGTAACTCACTGACATGATATTCTGGATAGAAACTAGAGCGATTGTCCCATAAAAATTCAAAACGTGTCATGATATCAAATGTGTTTACCGCTTCCTCAAATGTTTTATATTCTTTACAATCATCTTTATGGGCAGCAACCACTCGTGCTTGAGCACTGCCTCCTCTCCCATATGAGCGACCTATACTCCATATCCGATGCAGTGGGCGAGTGCTAAAAGCCTTTATAATTCTAGGGGACTGGAAGGGGTAGTAACCATAATTGATCGACTTAACCGCCCTTTCAGCTGCTGAGTTTTGCAAAACAGGTTGGTAAATGATTCCATCTTGAGTCGTCACAATGTTTGTTTTGTCAACTACAACACTTCCATGAAAGCTCTGAGAAAGTTTAGACAGTCCTAGGGACTTGGGAGCCAAGTCTACATGGTAGTTGGACCATTTAGTTGGGAAATATACATCGTAGGCCTTGTTGGCAATAAAAAAGCGAATTCCTGCAGAGTCGGGCCAGTCTTTTTGCCAATCATTCATTTTTGCATCAATAGGAATAGCAATACTGGAATCGATGCGATTAAAATCAATCACAAGCCTGCTATTTAGATCCATGCCTAGAAGGTAGTTTTGTGATGGAGGTGCGTAGTGCCCAGCCCCTTTTCCATATTCTTCGGCGTGATAATCACCATTTACCCAAGACAAAGAATTATTGCTGTGCTCACCATCGTCTAAGATGCCTATGGTATTACGCGCTTGATTGTAACCCAGTGTATCATCGGGAAAAAATTCTCTTACAAATTTTAAGAGTTGGTACTGAACCGTATCCTTATATAGTGAAAAATAATACGAATTCACGGAATAATGTGTGTTTTTTGCCAGATTACTAATGATTTGCTTGACGGTCTCAGGCTGTGAAGCTTGTGAAGCTAAAGAGAGAAAACCATGCTCACTAGTTCTTTTAGATCTTTCGCCTATGTCTGGTGAACTAAAGGCCTGAGGATGGATATTGTTGATCTCGTCACAAGTACGTATCGCCCAGTTAAAAGCCGCTTCAGGGTCTGGCTTTCTTTGCCTAGCAAAATCGTATTCAGATGCTACAAAAAACAAAAACTGTAGGGTCTGACGAAGGTGCCTAATATTAAAGGGTAGCAGAAGAATTTGCCTGGGATCAGACGTCAAACCTTCATCATATTCCTTAATAACCCAATGGTCCAAGCCGTGATCTTTCTCAAAAGCTCTTCTTTTTTTTTGATTAGCCTGGAACTCTTGCTCAATATGACCTGAAGTTTTCCAAGGGTTTATATTAGGAGCTTCATCTGAACCACCATATGCTGATGAACTCAGTGAATAGAATAAAATTAATATGGATAAAAGCTTCATAAAGTTGATTCCTAAAGAAAATTAAAACTATTTGTCATGCTTAATAGTAAATTCTAGATTTTCTTGAGCCGACAGACGGTTTCCGGACTTCTTGTCGTTGTCAAGCTTTAGGACAAGAGGCGGCATCTCCTCAATTCGCCAACTCATGGGAGAGCTAGCGCCCTTTTGCAGTCGTTTTTCTAGGTTTAAAACTTTTCCAGAAGTATTTTTACTTGAGCGTAAATATTTTTTGTTGAGCTTAGACTGTATGTAGTATGAACCATCTGAGCCGGATACTTTGTGGATATGAAACTTTTGACTTTTACTATCACTTTTTTCTGCAAATTGTAGATAGTCTAATACATTAGATTTCTCATTTGGGACCTCAAGTGCGTATTTACCATCCTCACTTAAAATCGCATAAGATCCATCAGAGTTAAGATGAAGTTGAAAAATCTTATCGCCTTCTGCATTAAGACTATATTGAACCATTTTCTTGCCAAGCCTAGAGACTCTTCCTGAGATGGCACAGAGGTATCCATTTGAAGATGAGTTACTACGAAACCTTACATGCCTTGTTATTTTCTTTCCTATCTGCTCATGGTTCATGCTCGGTCCCCTAGGTACAGGCAGACCACCTCCAACATACAAGTTTGATTTCGATAATTTTTTGTTTCCTTTAAATTGAGGCATTTTGAGAGTTGATGAAATCCTCGCCAATAAACACCCGCTACGTTCAACTTCTCCAATTTGATAAGTGCGGAACATTGGAATCCCTGATAAATAACGGTTTGTACCCATAAAATTTTTATAAAGGTCACCAACTCCAATTAGAATCGCCTGTTCATTATTTTCAATTGCCCCACTCAAAAAGCTAACCAAGCGTTCAGCTTGATATTCAGCATAATGTCCCTTAAAATCTAAGCGATCTTCGCTATCAAAATTATCAAAAGAATCCCAGCCTTTCTTTTCAGCCCAAGGAAAGGTATTTTTTGGTTTTTTAGAATCTTTTCCAAGATCATATAAATGGTGAAGAGGAAAAAGTTCAATGCGGGCTTCCGCTTTTGGGTGCTTATTTTTGACAGCGATTCCAACCAGATAAGGCAGGTTTTCTTTATCTCTACGCTTCGGGTTAGACAATTTAGCCCAGTCCTTTTCAAGCCTTTGTTTTACCTTCGCATAAAGTTTATCCTTCGAAATAGACCTCACATCGGCAATAAAATTATGATTAGGGGAGCTTTCAATATCAAAACCATTTAGTGATTTAGCATCTTTCCCCCACTTGATTCGAAAGTGGGTCATATGCTCATTCACTTGGTCTTTAAGCTTATTCTTAAAGGTATTGATCTTTATGGATTGACTTTGTTTGGTTATTCCTTCCAGGAGCCTTCCTGCTTCATATAAGTTTGCCTTAAAATCTATAGGCCAAACTGTACCTCTTTGCCAAAGATTACCGAATTCAAATGTATGAACATGAGTATTAACACCAAACTTAAGTTTTCCTAAAAGCTTAGAGAGAATACTACGCAAGCTTTTCTTTACTTCTTCAACATTCATTCCTGAATGAAAAAAATCAGAGGCATGAGTTATAATTATATTAAGGGGAAGTTTGGTATGTTGTTGCACCTTCAGTATATCATCAAGTTGCTTTTTAATGCTCTCAAAGTAATCTTGTTCACGTTTATGTTTCATAAGTTGAAACTTATTTTCGTCCCACCAGCGACGCAAATCTAGAACCAAGCAAATTCCATCTATCTTTTCACCTTCAAAGTGATCAAGGTTTTTAAAAACCTTATGGTTTTGACCACCACTTATCTTGGACTTATGAAGAAGGCCAGAGCTATCAAGAATATTGAGTCGATACTCTGGAACTATGTAGGGCATCTGGCTTGAAAAGCTATCAATAATATTACCTTGTGGGGCTGTTCCCATAAAGTCATCGTATTCATCTATATCATATTTGAAACCATTTACCTGGTAAGTAGGAACTTTACCATCTTCCTCTTCTTCATCTAAATCATAGGGATTAAATTCATTTAGGCTATTTTCTGGCTTACTATTTGGGATCACAGATCGCAAAATTCCAGGGCGTATACCCTGCTGATAATAAAAATCCACCCAAGTCTTCTCAATTGCTCCATCCTCATTCCATAGATAACCAATGTTATCTTCTGGTCCTGAATGCAATTCCCTATGCCCTAATGCCTTATTTTTTCGGTTTATATCGATGGTTGATGCATAGTGATTTAATACATTGGTTAAAGTAGATTTTCCAGAACCCTTAGGCCCAAACAATAAAATATTAAGATTTTTGTTCGCATTAACGCGATTTTTGAGATCATCACGGGCATCTTTAAGGCTGAAAGTAGCATCAAGGTGCTCATCATCACCACCATCAAGATACTTTTTTACTTTTGCCATATTGGAATGAGGGAGGAGATACCTAGGTATCATCGTAAGATTATAAACATCACGCAATAGTCCTGGATTTTTGCTGATGTAGCGAAGCGTTCCATCATGCTCATAGGAAACAATTTCACCTTTTTCAAAGGCATATTTGAGTCCATTAAGAATACTAATCTGATTTTCGCCGAGTAAAGATTTCAAGTCTTTGACTTCACTATCACCTTCTAGCAACTCAGCATCTGGAAAATCAGGAAAAGTATTAATTTCACTGTCATAACTTCGTTGGGTTTGGGAAAATGACCGCGATGCACTTTGAAAAGTGCTTGTATATTTCTCTACGATTTGGAATTCATTTTGAGGAGTAAGGGGTGCTTTGTGGTGCCTTGAAATATAATCTAGCCTATGGCAAGTCTCTTTATCATTTCTTCTGCCTGGATAGTGGTTTATACACCTGTTGGTTCCCGCACTCAAGCTCTGCAGAATCTGGCTCAAACAGCTCAGATTTTCTCGGCAAGTTCCGACTATTTCCTTACAATCTGATAGATGATTGGCGCACTGTGAGAGTGCTTGTAATTTTGCTTGCCTATAGTCCTGGTTCATAATCGGGATGTTGATTTCTATACTGTCATCGTCAACTAGCTTTTCAGACAAAATATTTACCGGAATTTCTTTACCCCGATTAAAAATTGACGTTAATCGACCACGTTGATGAAAGGGAAGGGCCTCTGCAGCAAACATATTGACTAAGTTATTAACATTCTGAGGACTGCCGCCATGATCTAGCTCTAATGTGAGAGCCGGATAGTCCTGGTAAGAAAATTCAGTCATAAAAAGTGAAGGTAAGTTTTGACTGTCCAATAGTTCGTGTTTGATTTGGGGAATGGGTACGGAATCACTTTCAATTATTGGAAACTTGCCGTCGTTGTTATTAGCTCTTTTAACGATAAATTTCCTATCTGAACTTAGCCCAAAGGTGAAATACTCAGGGGTATATCTACTAAAATTAAACTCATCTGGGTAAGCAATCTTGATTTTTCTTATCTCTTTATTGAGGTCATCCATATCAAGCTTTCGTACCTCTACCTGATGCCGCCGGACCTCAAGTAAAACTTGTCTTGCATCACTGAGGCTGGTCGAAGCTTCATTATAATAAGCACTAAATCTATTTAAACCTTGTGATGTCAGGTGTTTTTTGTCACTGAATTTTTCAGATAAATCTCCCAGCACATTAATCTCAGAAGTATATCTACTGTCGGCTAAATTTCGTGATTCAGAGAGAAAGGTCCGTATCGACCCCAATGCTTGCTCCCAGGGACGGAGCAACGGGTTTTGGTTTGATGTTTGTTCTTGTAATCCTCCATCCTGCTGATCCAAATTCCATGCAACAGTTTCATTACTATCGCAGCTAAGTGATGTCATTAAGTCCGTCAAAATCTTATTGTTCAAATGGTTTTGTGCACTTTCGTCTGAGTTCCGCTTAGCTTCCCAAGCATCCCCCAAGTCCAAGGCAAAAACTTGTGAAGCCAAGATACGAAGCCCCAAATGCTCACCAATAAAGTTTCCGACAATCCTTCGCAGTGGGCTCATACCAGAGATAGCCTCTTGCATCTCCGTAAGAGCGTTTTGAGAAGAGCTGTTATATTCTGGGCAAAGGATAATTGAAAACCGACTTTTGACATGATCTGGTAAGCGCCTAAGAACTTGGGCAAGAGCATTTTTTTGCTCATTAAATTTAGCTGATAGTGCCTCGGGATTATTTGCTGCGATCGCATTAATATCCGCTATACTCAGGGAGAAAAATAAAATTCCTTGAGCCAATCTAATATTAAGGCTTGTATCAAGACTGTTCATAGAATTAATGAATTTATCTATAAATTTCGATGCATTAGCCAACGATGACCCCGGAGTGTCTAATATGACAGTTTGAGCATCGGGACAAACATAACTCTCAAATGTTTGGGTTGCTGATAGACTAAGGATTGGATTGTACTTTTCACTTTGTCCTAAACTTACTCTAAAGAACTTTCCATCGCCTAAACTCTCCAATAGTTCAGATGTAGGTCTTCGATCAAATTTATAAGCAGGAGCAAAAAGTGTCCGGCTTTCATTCCCCTCTAGCTCTTCTTTTAAGTGATTAAGCAGGAGGTTTGTCAATGAAGATTTTCCGGTTGTTGGTGACCCTAACATCAAGAAAGTCTTATATCGAACATGGAATTCTGCTTCAGCAGCCTGTAGGCATAAACATTTACCAAAAAAGACAGTAAATACAAGCCATTTATAGATTGTTGATTTCATTGTGATTTGTTTTCTCATATGCATTTCTAATATTTAAAAAGCGTATGTAACAAATCGTCCCCTAAAAGTCAAGTTAGATCGACCTTCAAAACAACTTACTGAAAATCGTCTATAAATCGTATGGATCATTCGCTTATCTGACTTATCCAAAAGAATATGCCTATTTTCGGTTAGAAATGAGCTTAGTCTATTAAACCGTTAAAAATATGCATTTATTTATTATTGAATACCTCGAAATGTCGACAAATAATTCTCATCGAATATAATTTAATTGGCCTTAGTTAAGCTAATGTGTCATTTAAATCTCGACTTCAACTAATTTAGCGATCGTAAGTAGTAGTAGGGATAGGCTTGTTTTCTTACATTAAAAATATTGAGTGCAGGAAATCCTTTATGAAGTCTTGCACTCAGTTAAATTGAAAACTTTGTTGTTGCGGATCGCAAATATAAAAGTTAGGACCTTCTTGCAAAAATACCTTAGACGTCATTAGTGTAGTTGGGAAAATTTTAGATAATTAATATTTGAAAGTAGGCAGATGCTCTCCAAAGTAACCAATCAAAACCTGTGCCTCTTCATATTCATAGTTTCAGACAGTTACTAAATATTTTTAGTGGGATAGAGCATCCCTGCTTGACAGAAAAAATCTCCTAAGATAGGACTTTGTCGATGTGGAATTTCATTGAAACAATTCTCAATATCTTGGTTTTATCCTTACGGCTGTTGGAGCCTGACGGTTATTAGAAAATAATGGCCGAAAATATAGCTCTAAGACAGCAGCTTGCTGTTGTCTCAAGAAAGTATAAAAAATCC
>JBGCDR010000231.1:0-13435 GCA_045105515.1 Oligoflexales bacterium | reverse complement strand
TTAATGGAAAATATTTTTTGGACTATTGAGATTTTAGATACGCGGTTAGGTATTTCTTGGAATTATAAGTGGATGGGAAATACAGGGGTTTGTTTTGTCTTTCAACTCAATAAGTTACCCAAGATTTCAGTAGGAGCTAATTGCTACTGCCACTTATACTGCTGCACTCGTTACTGGCCTAGGTCCTAAAATTGTGAGTGGCAACACTGTTGCTGGAGTAGCTGGAAGTGCTGTCGAACAAAAAGCCGACTGCGGCAGTGATGGGGCCACCGATTGCGCTGCCACCGCAACTTACGCTGCAGCCTTGACCACAGGCCTCGCTGCTAAGGTAATCACCACTAACACCGTCGCTGGCGTTGCCGGTTCGGCTACCGAAGAAGCGCGGGCTAACTGTAGCAGCGATGGGGAAACCGCCTGTATTGCTACAGCAACTTATACTGCAGGATTAGTAACCGGCCTAGGCCCCAAAGTGGTTTCGGGTAATACCGTTGCCGGGGTCGCAGGAAGCGCCGTGGAACAAAAAGCCGACTGTGGCAGCGATGGGGCCACCGACTGTGCCGCCACCGCAACTTACGCTGCGGCCCTGACCACTGGCCTTGCTGCCAAGGTCATCACCACCAATACCGTTGCCGGAGTCGCTGGCTCCGCCACCGAGGAAGCACGAGCCAACTGTAGCAGCGATGGAGCCACTGCCTGTATTGCCACCGCGACTTATACCGCGGCCCTGACCACGGGCCTAGGTCCAAAAGTGGTTACGGGTAATACCGTTGCCGGGGTCGCAGGAAGCGCAGTTGAGCTGCATGCAGATTGTAATGCGGCTGGCCAAGACGATTGCACGACCACATCAACTTATAGATACATGGATCTTTCTGCAAAAGATGCTGGTGGCGCAATTGATATTACAAATGCTCTTTTTTCTGCCCGGATTAAATCATCTTTCACCTTTGAATTTTGGGATGAAACGGGAACCCGTTACACGGTAACAGGTGATGCAGATATCATTGAAGCAAATATTGTTGATAGTACCGTAGTTTTTGGGGTGACAGGAACTTTAGGAGCAGCTCTGGACTGTGCATCCATCGGTGTAGGAGGCACTTGGATCTTAGTACCAGGTGATTCAGATTACGGCACCAACGATTTTTGTGTGATGAAGTACGAAGCTAAGGACAGTTCTGGTAGCCCAGTATCTGAGGCTGCAGGTACTCCTTGGGTAAGTATCACTCAGACAGATGCTAGGACAGAATGTGCATCCCTCGGAAAAGGTTACCGTCTAATAAGCAATGATGAATATATGACAATTGGAGCTAACTTAGCGAATGTTGCCTCAAACTGGAGTAACGGTACCGTGGGAGATGCGGAGCTTGCACGCGGGCATTCTGACGACAACCCTTCCAATATGTGCGCTGCAGATGCTAGCGATGCAAACGCTTATGTAGAAACAACTTGTACAGGATCTTCATCAGGAACCTTTAATCAAAGAAGAACTCATACCCTCTCAAATGGAGAAGTGATATGGGATTTAGCTGGAAATGCATGGGAATGGACTAGCTATTTCAATGACGAAGAAAAACCTACTCCAGCTGTTGCTAGTACTTGGTATCAATATACTCAACCAGTTGTAGGAACAAGCACTATGCCACTTTCTGACCTCATTCCCACGAATGCTCTCAAATCTTTTTGGGACGACACCTGGAATGCAACAGAGTCTATTGGTAAGTATTATCCCGGAAGTGATGGTAGCGGCGGAGCATTAACCCGAGGAAATGCATTCGATGACGGAGACAGGGTTGGAGTTTTCACAGCTCGTTTAAGTCGTAATATTACAGCTACAAACGCTGACCTCGGTTTTCGCTGTACAGTATCCGTACCTTGAAATTGATCAATACCACATCCTAGCAAAACCTAATAAATGGTGGGGAAATGCCATCTTGATAGAACCATCAGATTTTCAACGAAGGTGGCTAATGTCATCTAGCTCGAATCCACCAGATCTTGAACGAAGCTTGGGGCAAAGGAGATCTTATTAAGGTTCCGACTCATCAAAAAAATGAGAATAACTATCTGGCAAGCTTACAAACTCAAGGACTTCTCCATTAAAATATTCAGCAAATTCATGGGCTGCTCCATAGATTAAGACTACTTCATCATTTTCAATATTATCTTCCTGTCGCGATAAAAAATCATTTATGAGAAAAACTACTTCTTGTTCTCTAGTCAAATAAACATGATAGATGTGCATCAAGTTTAATAGTTGATCCTCAATTTCTTGACATTCTGCGTTAATACTCGCGCAATGAATGCATTCTTGATCTACCTTATTTTTATTTGTTTCCTCTAACCAAAACTTCAAGGGGTCAAATATGGCCAAAAATCCCCCTTGACTATGAGGATGATTAAGTAAAAAACTTTGCAAATCTTTTGCAAAATCTGGTTCAGCACGCACTAAATCAGGACACATACTAAGAATATTTTTCCTTGAATATTTGCGCTTATCCATTGTCAGGCTTTTATAATTCTCTATCTTACGCAAAAAATGGTAACCTGATCTTTTTCCCGTTTCCGATGTGGCCTTCGCATTTTTAATATGTCCTTGTAAAACTAGAAGATCACCAGCACCATATTTGATAAGGACTTTTTTTTGTATCTGACTAAGTTCCTCTAACGACTTTGGTAAAACTTTTGGTAATTGGGATTTATATGATTTGGGAATGCTAATACGAACTAGGCCCTCATGCAGCAGACGATTTGCTTGCCAATCAAGATGATAAAAATCTTTTTCTGGTATTTGCGAAGCAAGTTCCTTCTCAATAGAATTAGGCATTAAGCTAAATTCTTCGTGCCGAACAGCAGGAATTCTATATTTGCGTCTTAACTTATTTTCTTTCTTGCTTAATATTCGATACAGTTCAAGCTTAGAAAAATAAAAGCTTTCATTAAAGACAGCTAAATCTGGGTTCTCTTCGAGCTTTGCGAGAAGCTGGTGATAAATATAAAATTGGGACTTAAGTATTTGAAGGCTAATTGTTTCTTTTTTTTTAGGCTCCATGGTTTCAAGTTCTTGAATATAATGTACCTGAGGAAAAAAAACGATTCTCTTCTTGAATTCTCGCTGTCCGAAAGCAAAATTAGAGGTAGTTCCTTTAATAACAACAAAAACAACAAGCAAATAAATAAGATAATGAGAAATTGATTTTATCAAATTATCTCTCCAAAACTATTTTTTTTAGACAAGCATAAACTTATCATTTTTGACAAGATTCTCTGCTATTTTGGATAAATTTACGCCTATGTATTAATCTTGCTCTGCGATGACTTCAACCAATAGAGAGCTTAAGGAACGGGGTAAATCACTAAGATCCCTTATAACAAGGGATTCTTCATAGGTATTTTTTACAAAACCAGTTCCCTCGCCCATACCAATACCGATAATTATATAATCATCATTCTTACCTAGCTCACGTACTCTCATATTTTGCTGATAGTCTCCTTGCCCATCTGTCATAAACAGAATAATTTTCCTAGAATCGCTACCTTGTTCTTCTAATAGATCTACAGCTGTGTTCAGAGCTGTTAAATCATCAGTTCCTCCACCCGATTGCATATCCACGAGTTTATTTTTCCAGGAGTCATCCCCATTTGGATCTAGATCCTTTAATAAATTTACAACTGAGTCAAAGGAAATCAAAGCCCATGGGATTTTAAGCATTTCTGCAGATTCAGCAACTGCCATGACTGCATCTTTTGCATAACTCAAATCTCTATCGCTCATGCTCCCAGATTTATCAAGACATAGAACGATTTCTACATTTTTTTCCTGAGGTATCTTTTTACGCCTAAAAACCTTAGGATCACGAAATCCAGTAGCTTGTTCTCGAAGATCTGATGCAATACCTCGCTGTAAATCATAGTCTCCTGAAGCATATCCTGACTGATAATCAAATACCGACTGATCCTCAAAAATCATCCTCAACTCGTACTCTAAGCGGTTAATAATATGTATTATTCTACTCTTTCTCTCCTCGTATCTATTATTACTGAGAACGTTTTCTGGCTTTTTATTGCGAAAGCGATCTATCAAGTCATGAACATTTTCCTGAATATTTTCTGCCATTTTTTTATATCTATTTTTTTTATTCTCTACTTGCTGAGAAGTTTGCCCGTGACTTTGAGATTGTGCTTTCCCTCCGGTGTCTTTGCCAAGACCCCGACCATTGTTACCATTTTTACTGTTTTGGCCTTCTCCTTCTCCCTGGCCTTCTCCTTCTCCCTGGCCTTCTCCTTCTCCCTGGCCTTCTCCTTCTCCCTGGCCTTCTCCTTCTCCCTGGCCTTCTCCTTCTCCCTGGCCTTCTCCTTCTCCCTGGCCTTCTCCTTCTCCCTGTTCTCCTTCTCCCTGGCCTTCTCCTTCTCCCTGGGCATCTGTTTGCCCTGACTGAGTTCCTGCATCACCATTCTCTGCATCCGGAACTACCTCAACGCGTCCCATTTTATTGAGAAGTTCTTCCATTTCCCTTTTTTGTTCATCAGACAAGGGTATGGATGAAGGATCAATGAGTTCCGTTTCATCCAAATCATTTTCACTTATAGGTTGTCCATTTGGATTGCTCGGATTACCTGAACTATTTGGAGGAGGATTACCATTTGAGGGTCCTTCAGTTGCTTCAGGTTTAAGGTCCTGATTTTCGTTCATCTGAATATCTTGCAAATCCTGATCAATTAACTTTTTAAAAATAGGCCAAAGATCGTTATTTACAATTTTTTGGCTTTCCAGAGCATGTGTTTCAATTTCATGAGGCTTAAAATCTCCAAATATCGATTCCGAAGATAAAGGCATATTTAAAATACGATCCACATAATGATTAGCTTCCTTGATCGCATCATTTACTTCTGGAGCCAGATTTATCTGCGAAGTCCCCCGTTGCAAGTGCTGCTCCAATAAACCCAAACAAAATTGCTGGTACCTAGGAAGATGATTTTGGTTTACTAGGTAATTTTGAGTATCAAATTGGAATGCTTGCCGTTCTAGTGCATGATACCCCATATATTGTGAGGATAGAAAGCGTCCGATTCTTAGACGTTCTACAGTATCGTACAATAATCTTAAGCCGAGGTTTGATCTAAACCCTTCTGGAAATGGACTATATTTTAGCAAGCCGAAATGGTCCATTATACTGGCAATTGCTGCTTCCTCAGGTAGTTGCAAGAACTCACTTGGAAAAAAGAGGGTATTAGAAGATTCGATGAACTCCCATTTTTCTCCAATCTCAAGACATAATGAATCTTCGGAAAAAATAGAACGAATTAGTGATTCGAGGCGGTTTTTTTTCAGTTCTATAGTATGTTCATCAACCACCGCTGGAAAAATATCCCCTACCTTTCGTTCTGCAGCGCCTATCGAATTTTTAAATTTCCAAGCCTCGACATTTACCTTATTGGAGCCTAAACCAAATATGATAGCCTGGAAAAAAAATAATAGTATGATGTTCATTGACATGACTCCTGAGCAAACTCACGAACTATCTGTCGGTCTTCTTCTCCTTCAAACATCGATTCATAATAAATTTCTGCCACCAACTTAAATGCTTGTTGGATATCTTTTTTCATTACGCTCAGGTCTACGAGAGCACCAAAGGCCATCTCAATTTTCCGGATAGAAAAGACATAAGAATCTTTAGGTCCAGTTGTACCGATATTACCGTCTTCAATCTGCTGCTTGACCCAAAAGTGCAAACTAACTAGAGTCTGGACGATATTTTTAGGAATACCCTTTGATTCACCAATTGCTGAGAAAATTTCTAAAAATTCCTCTTCATTTTCAAGACTCTCCACAAAAATGACTGTTAATCTATTCTGTAGTGCCTGCGACATCTTCTTCCTTCCCCCATATTTACGGGTAGGAGGATTCATAGCAGCAACAAAGCGAAAGTCTTGATGAAATCTAATCAGATCGCCATTGCCCTCAGTTAATGTCAAAGAACGCCCACTATCAAGTAGTGAATTTAATCGTTCTTGAATAGCATCAGGAGCTAAGTTAATTTCATCAGCTAAATAAATACCTGCCTCATGCTCTGGATGACCTGCTTCAATCAATGGTCCATATTGAAATCCATTAGGAGTATATTTTCCTATGAGCTTAAGGTTATCTGTATCTGGACTAAAGGTTTCGCGAAAAAATGGCTGACCTTTTAGAGCTGAGTAGTATTTAGCCAACATGGTTTTTCCACTAGCTTTCTCTCCAACCAAAGCGACATTTTCTCCCAATTCTAGAGCCTTTACCAATTGATAGAAAATCTTCTTAGTTCGTTGAGTCATAATTATGTTTAAGTCTTCTGGCAATGATGTCTGGTCATGCTGACTAACTGTTTTTCTAGCTACCTTAATATCACCTATAACAAACTCTTCTGGATAAATCTTAAAGTCGAGATTTTCATAAAAGTCATTATCATCATCGATTGGCATATTTAACATTAAAGCATCTTCAATAATCATTTTCTCCTGGGAATTAAAGATGGGACTTTTGTAAACTTCTTCAAACTCTCTTCTGAGTAATTCCATCCGTGATAGATTCGTGGAATCTTTGAAATGCTGAAATCTGTTTACCACTCGAAAAAGGTTTCTCAGAGTATAACTAATACGTCCTAGATCTCTGCCTATTGCTCCTTGTTCAGCAATTTTAGCTAACTCACTATGGGCTGATACTAGTTGCTGCAGTTCTGGTACATCTAAAATGCCTGGATATTTTTCACTTAATATTTGAACAATATCTTCAATATTTGGCGTATCCACTTTTAAGACGGTACAACGAGACTTCAAAGCATCGGACAGTTTGTTTCTTCCAATATAGCTAGCAGGATTCATGGTAGCAAAAACTCTTGTATCCGCATGTGCGACAACTAATTCTCCTTTATGATCATCAACTGTCACTGTTTTAGAATCTAGTAAAGAATTAAGAACACCCTCAATAACAGCATTAGATGCTAGATTTATTTCATCTAAAACTATGGTACTTCCCGTAAACATTGCAATTAAAACTGGTCCAGCTTGAAAATGAGGCTTTTGCTGCCATTTAAAAATTTCTTGTACCATCTGCTCGACACTATTTTCCGATTTAAGACTAGTTCCTAAACATTTGGCAATAATAGAAAGCTGCCCACTACTATAAGCTCTCAATTCTTCTAAGCTATACTGTTCATAACCAGCAACCCACCTTCCCAGAAGGTCTTGTACACCAGTAGATTTAGATAGGTTAACTCGTATCATTGGGGTACGAGTTTTACCTGCAACATACTGAACATAGCTAGTTTTACCAGCACTAGTTGAACCTTCTAAAATTGCTGGAGACTTACTTAACCAATGGCCTGCAATTTTTCGCAAAACTTTGTTAGCTGTAGGAGTCATAATCAAGTCTGATTGGGTTTCATCAGGTATTAAGCGTTCATCGAAGATATCGTGAGTAAAAGGAAGATCTATTCCCGCTATATCGACACCTCCAGTAAGTTCCTGATCAAGCCATTCAATTTTTTGCACATCCTGCAGTGGAAGTAGAGACCCAAGTTGATATTCAAATATTTTCGCCAAAGATTCCATATCCCTAGACAAATCAACCTGGGATAAAAGACCATCAATTATACTACTTACGGCATCTTGGTGGAATTCTCCGCCTAGAATCTTCTGATTGATAGAGTCAGCAAACAACTCGATTGATCGCTGATCAATAGGAGGTACTGACATACCTTGTAGCATCTGTAAGGGGAGCTTAAACCTAGAATTTTCTTGAGCGAAATTATACAATTCATGCATTGGGTCCCGTTCTAGATCTCCACTGCGAGAAATGTATTCAAATATGATATTTGAAAAAGTATCCTTCTTCCCATCAGGATATCGCGTATTGTACTTATTTAATAGATCAGCACTAATTCCTTTTTCAAGAAGCTCAGACTTCAAACTTAAATCATGATAGCTAAGTAATTCGTCTTTATTTATTCGAGAAAACAGCCATTGTAGGTTTTTTTTATCTAAAGATGGCATTCTTTTAATACATAGGAGCAAATCAGAAATCACTTCCTTATCTCTTATTGAATTTTCCAAATAAGAAACTAAATCTTTTTGAGGCAAATGAAAGAAAAATGCTGAAAGAACTGCAATTTCCTCAGGCCTTTTCATTCTATTGAAGAAATCTTTTAGTTTCTTCTGATTCTCATCATTTAGTATTAATGGCACTGTATTGTCTTTATGATCTATGGCTATATTGATCGCATCGAAAAGGCTTATTTGCTCCTTATCACCATTAAGAATTGATTTTAATAATTCAAAACGGTCATTAGAATTTAGAGCTACTTCAGCAAAGTAACGGTGTATTTCATTTTGCTTATTTGCCGAAGAAATCTTGCGAAAAAAAGGTTCGTCACTGCCATCACGATTGATCACCCTTAAATTATCTAACTTATCTCTGTAGCGATAACCCCATATATTTTCGCATAGATTAATAAAATACGGTAGAATCTCTATTTCTACCATATGCTCAGGTATTGCCCCTTCCTCAAGAACATGTTCTATCTCTTTTTCAATAGACCAATCATTCTTGGAGTATTTAATCATCAACTTAATAGAGGCAAGGTCGAAATTATCATCAAAAATAAAGTGCCTTGGACTATCCTTAAGTTTTTTCTTCGGATTTGAAGTTAATTTATCATAAAGAGAGACATCCCAAAAGAAATTAACCGACTTTTTTGGCAATTGATGAAAGAATGATGATTCTTTTAATCCGAAGATGGACTTTTTAACTTCTACATCCGCAGATCCTCCAAAAAATCGCAATCGCGAAAGTTGCACTGAATTTGCAGTACTAATATTATTCACACTGTGAATTTCTAGCTTGATGTCGGTAAAATCTTCCGATTCATCCGCAAGCAAAAATCTTAGGGACTGATGCCTATTTTCAAATCTTATGTTTTTCTGAACATCAATTGCATGCCACTGTACATTTTCTTTGCTTTTTCCCCATAATGTCCAGTCTCTCGGATCACGTTCAGAACAGTCATTTGCCGAAGTAAGTTCATAGGCTGATACTTTCTTTGGACTTTCAAAATGAATGCTGGCATAGCTTTTTCGAGATTGGGAATTTGAAAAATCTAACCATTTAGTGCGAAGGTGCTCTTCAAATAACTGTTTAACTCCTTCATTTGGAATATTTTCCCCACGAGCATCGAACAGAGATCTATCCAAATTTATAGGAACTAAACCCTTAGCCTTAATAGAAGTTTCATCAACTTTCTTTCCATTGTTTATTACGTTAACACCTTCTATGAAAGGAGAAAGGTATAGAAAAAAATCTTCAGGAAGTTTATTTTTTAGGATTTCAAGAATACGATTTTTATGCTCTTGGGTTTCAATTTTATCTAGTTTTATCAAGCGGTCGATAAGCAGAAAAACGTGCGCATATTGATTGAAAGGAGATTCCAATAGATTTGCATATTGCCCAAACCAAATTGATTGATCAAAAGAGGATATGCTTGAAGGAATCGGATCATCAAACTCTTTTCCTTCGAAGTAAGGTGAAACAGTATCAGAGTTTTTGGAGATTTCGCCCTCTCTTAATTGCGCAATCAGCTTCCGATCAAGAATTGAAATATGGGAACCGGATTGCTCCAAATTTGAAAATAATAAGAAAAACAATAGCGCAGAAGAAATCATATTTTATCCTAGCTATAACTATTTATGAGTATTTACAAATTTTTAGATAGAATGATGCATCTTTCTATTAACGGTCTTGCCTTGGATATAATAAGTTATAGAACATGTCTATATTAAATATATTTTAAGCTTACAATTATTCGATAATTTTGACGGGTAGATTGGCAATTGGATAAATAATATATTTTCTTTCTTGTTGAAGTAAATTAACTCTAATTATTGCAGCTTCTATTATAATGAGATGGTCTCAATACAGAACTAGTTCAGCAAGTGATGTAGATAAGTTTCCATACTTAGATCTAAATAGTATTGTCTTACTTATTGTCAAATTTCCAGGACTAATAAACCCATTCAAATATACAGAAGATCAATTCAAATGCTTAAACAAAGGGGGAAGTTATGTCAACTAAACTAATCTATACCACTAAAGTCACTTTGTGCCTAATGACATTACACAGCACATATTCGTTTGGAAAGTTAAAACCCAATCATCACCATCACAATATTAATAAAGATTCAATTGGTGAAATTGAGAGAGAAAGTCCTTATATTCACACCCCAATACATATTGGATTTGATGGCACTATATCCCTGACTTTCATGCATGGTCACTCAGGTACCCATGGTCTAGAATATTCTATGTCACCAATTATCTTAATTAACGGTGACAAAATTAAACGTTTAGTTAAACTCGGAAAACAAACTTCTTCAGTACCTTTGCCAATCGGTAATCCTAATGACAACAAAGGCTACCGACTTATACGCAAAAAGGCATTTGATATCGGTATTGGATTAGCCCCACATTTAGGGGTTCTCAATCTGGTAAGTGGTGTAGCTATAATGGGGCACCGAGGAAAATCTAAATATTATGAAAGATTTATTAGAAATCTTTCCGACCTAGAAAATACAAATCATCTGCAGGTACCACTTAGCAAGCAGCAACTGCAGGACTGGGCAGTAGGTGACCAACTGGTATTTGCCCATATTGGTGGAATTAGCTTTCACTTTTTTGGAGGATACGATCCCTTCCTCTTCGTTGGACCTGCTTATCGAGCTCTAGGTGAATGGAAAGTTCATCTTAAAAAAATTGGAAAGAATAAAATAAAATACGATTTAGTCAACGAAAAAATTTATTCTTTTGGTGCAGAAATTGAGGGAACATTTTCAAAAATCGATATTGAAAAATTTCATATTAAAGAAAAGTATTTTGAATTTATATTTGATTTTTCTAAACCTGAAATCCCAAATCTCTTCAAAGAGGTATTAAAAGGAAACCTCAAAAAGGTTCAAAAACTCTGTAATAATTCGTATCCAGGCATAAGCACTTTTGTGGAAGGTATATCCCAAAGTCACGGAAATCGAAGCTCAAAGATGTTATCTTTACCCTTTCTATATGGGGCCTCTAAATCAAAGAACAAAGTGATTAACACTTCATTTGAAAAGGATCTTGAAAATGGCTATACCATTAAGACAAATATAGCTTTACGTGAAGAGCGAAGTGCAACTTTTGGACGTCTGAGCAACCATAAATTAAAAACTGAATTTTTTATCGCAACTCATGAAAAAAGCATGCCAAGTACGGAGATTAATTTCCCTGATCATTTTGAAGATGTTGACCATGAGGGAGTCGAAGAAATAAACTTAAAGGATCACAGAAGAAATGGAAATCTCAAACACGGCCAAAATCAATTTTATCATCAATTTGGCGGAACCCAAAAATGGGTCTATGAAACTGATAAAATAACAGGTGACAAATTAGAAAAGAAAATTGAAAGCCTAGGTAGAGAAAGTGGATTCGAATCGCTAAAATTTAGTTTTCCTCATGAAGAACTAGGTTATGTTCGCATTGAACTTAGCATTATGTTTAGCCAAGGTTTTCTCGGTAAAATCATGAATCTTGGTTCTAATTCAAGACTTTATCACAAACTTATAAAATCTAGCAAAAAAGAGATTCGAAATTATTTTTCTTTAGAGAATAGTAAAAATTTATGTAAAAATGCTTCGCGAAAAAATTGTGAAAAAAAGATAATCCAAAATACCAAATTAGTTTATAGTGAAATTGCAGAAATAATCATAAGAATGCATAAGGACTTTTCTGAGCACAGATTTGAATCATTTGTAGTAAATTATTCGAAACTGGGCAAAACTATTACCCACAATCGTTTTGTTCTACAAAATTTTGTGAGAAAATTTCACCGAGGAGTAATCGTGGATTTTGAGCTTTTTGGTGAAAAATTCGCGCATTTCAAGAAAACTATCATAAACTCTATTAAATAAGAGTACAAACGGTAATCATCACGAAAAATCCCTTCACTTCGGTTGAGTTAACTTACAACAAATCTTCAATTAGCATCGCGGAAAAGTCTCATTTCCTTGATAGTATGATTTCAACTAAAATATCAAAAGAGACAAAAATCTATCATCAGCAAGATTAGGGGAATCTAAATCATGCTAAGACTTATTTTTATACTTTCATTAAGCTTTTTAATGCATAGCTGTGGCGAAGAAGAGGAAGAAAGTCTTGGAAAAGTCAATATCCGACTTGATCTATATTCTGGCTTACAAAGTGCAAGCACAGATTCCGCGGTAACTAGTGTAAATTGGGCATGTATTGTGCTTACATCCACTGAAACAGCATGTATGTATTACTACAATGGTGTTGCGCAGGTAGATGGTTCGATTAGCTCTGCCGCTGCCAGTGCTGGTCCTGGGACTGATGGTTTCACTTTTGTGGAGTCAGGAACCATCATAGAAAACATCGAAGCTGGAGTGCATTCCTATACCGTATCTTTTACGGAATATAGGAACGGTTCCACCTTTGGAACACCAACCTCTAACTCAGGAGAACTAGATCTTTATGCAAATAAGGGTGAAGATGTCAATCTGGCAATCGGCTTTGGTACCACTGGGGAGCCAACACTTAATAATTTCTAAGTAAAAGTATGTTTTTTAGAAGAATGGGGTTGATCCAGAGTCAGCATCGGAAGTCTTTGCTGCTTTTACAAACTTCCAAGCCTCTAAAATAATCAATGACTGAGAAAGAAACATTGTACTGGTTAAATAGGGTAGAATAGACTCATGAAATGTATGGATTGAGAAGATTTACTTAGAAGGTACTTCAAAAAAAGTAAAAAACTTTACAAAGTAAAATCCTATCAACTCTTCAGCACGCTCTTGGGAGACAGTAATCCACTTTTTAGAGTTATTATTAAACTCTTTAAACTCTGAACCTGATGATTTGAGTACGCAGTAAATACAATTGGGAACTTTATAAAGATGTATTTCACAATACCTGTGGAAGCGAGATTGAATTCGATAAATTAACTCTAAAAGCAATTTGTTTCCAGGGTGGTTTCGCATGTTTTCGTTAAACAATACATCTGTAATATTATAGTCAGGATGAGTTATAAAGTCAGTGTAGGTATCAAAGAAGTTGACGTATATATTGCTGATACTTGAACATAAATCAACTCTTAAGCTATCCCGTATTTGCTTTAATTGGTTATTTTCACTAGAAGCAAATGATGAAGAACTTAAGATAAAAAGGCAAAATAGGATGATACGATGTTGCATCGGGAAAAACTCCAATATGCGAAATGTTGAGTAGTATATAGTGCCTGATTGGAAACACACCGCCGCCTTTGTATGTAAGGCTTAGAGCACTATAATCTTTAGCGAATTTCCCCAGTTTCTCTAAAAAGGCTATAATTGTCGGAAAATCAAAAGATCTTGGGGGTGCCCATGC
>JBGCDR010000230.1:0-8491 GCA_045105515.1 Oligoflexales bacterium | reverse complement strand
ATACAGTGAATGAATCGGTCTTATTGTTGATAAGGACTTATTGTGATCCCAATTCTAAGAGTCGGATGACCACTCAAAAAAAAGCTCTATCGGCGATAACATGACGAAATTAAGTGTAAAAATCCCGGTCACCTATGATTTAGTATTTTGGAAAAAATGGATGATAATCCACCAATTTTTTTGATTAGCAAGAAAATTGTCAGCTCAGTATTCGAATATATAACAACCCCACCCTAAAATATAACGATATTAGATGACAAATTTTTCTTGATCCCGCTCAAAATCCCATCTAAACTCTCAGAAAGATAAACTTAAAAACAAGGCGGTAAGAGCTAAACATTAGCTTAAAATTTAGCGGAGAACCCGAGAACTGAAGCTTCTCAGGCACTCCTAAAAAGCCCCTAAAGAAAGTAGGAGATTTTATGATGGCTACTATACTTCGTAGTGCGCGCCTTTTCAAGGCAACAGTTGAGAAGATCTGTGAAACCAAGCAAACAATTACCAAGAACATAAGCAAAATTTGCCGTAGAGCCAAGAGTCTGGTTCATAGGTGTAAGAAAAATCTTAGATCTTTCTTCACTAAGCTTAAGACAAAAAAACCGAAAAAAAACTGCGCCAATTCTCATCTATCTTCGACCCAATCTAAAAGATAAAAATAAATATAAACAGACTAAAAAGAAATTTAAATCAAAGAAAATCCAAGCTATTCAAATGAAAGCCACAACACAAGCTCAAGTAAAGGAACGCAAGATAGAAAACGAGCAAATCGAGGAAGTCGAGGCGCTCCAGCCCACATCCATAAAAGCAGACACCATCGAGAATTTTTACAGAGAATGGGAAGTGAATTGGGGCCCTGCCTTAACAGGACTCGACAAAGAATTTATCGAGTCGGCAAGCCCGGAGATTGTTGCCAAAGTGATTGCTAATGGTCGCATGACTCTTAAGTCTCCCTACCTCAAAGCAGTTTATAATGGCTTGAAGGATCTCCAAGAAATTTCAGATTTACTAGAGAACGATAAGCTTGCTAAGGAAAAGGTCATGCCTTTATTCAAGAAGTATTGGGATCGAGGACCTGATAAATTTAGTGAGATTTTAATATGCATGCATGATAAAGGGGTTTATCCCACCCGTTCTGGGGAAAGGCGCTTGAGCCTCGATCCTCGCTTAGTTCCAGAGTGGTTGGGGCTGGTGAGTGGATAGTTGAAAGTGTGAATTTACATCTTGCTGCAGTTATCCAAAGTCTGCTTAGAATACTCTTGCTTTAAAAGAATAAATTCACTCGTCTCATTGCTAGAACAATTCATCTTCGAGAGAATTTCAAGAAGTTCAAAAGAAGCTTTATTTTTTTCACTATCTAACTGCGAAACCAATTGATTGAACGCAGAAAGTACGGTTTTTTCATCTTTAATAGCTTTCCTTGTTTTTTCTTTGCAGGTGGATAATTTCTGCTTTATTGCATCCGTTTCTTCTTCTAGTGTTTTATCTGAAATTTGTGCAATCGAATTCTCAATGGACCTCAATTCGCGTTGCTTTTGCACTATTTTTATACGGTGATCACTTACTTCTTTTCTCATGCTCTTAATGGAATCTTCATACGATTCAATCCATTCATATCCTTCAACATATCGTCTGTAATTTGTTGTCCAAAAAGACATAGTATTTGTTGAAGCTTTTATTTTTACAACAATCTTGCCATATGAACTTGAAAAATAGCGATCAATTGATTCGATTGAGCCAAATCCATCATTGCAATTAATGCTGAGCCAGCTATTTCTTGAATTCCTCCTGGGGTATAAAGCCATCTTTTTGCCCCAAAATAAATTGTTATTCTCTACCGACTCACTCCATTCTAGGATAATATCATCAGGTCTTGTGGATCTTAATCGAGACTCCTTTTCAGCAATTCTAAGCTCTCTCCATCTGATTTGTTCTTTTAAGCTATTGATCTCTTTTTTTGATAATTCAAGAGATTCACTAAGAGCTTTCTTGGTATTTCTAATTTCACAAATTTCAGCCTCGGCCGCATTTATTTCACGAAAAATATTGTCTGACCAGGATTTTTCTTCTTTTTCCCTACTTTCTCGCTCATCGCTCTTGTTTTTTAAAGAGTTTTGAAACAGAAAAAATGAATTTAACTTGCTAATTCCGGCAGTCGTATTTTTTTTAATAAAAGAGTCTAATTTTTGCTTGCTGGTAATACTAAGGGCTAGGTTAAAGTCTCGTTCATCCAAAGAGGTTAAATCTGCTAGCAATTCGCCTAATCTTTCTCTTGATGCTCCCTGATCAAGTGGATTAACAATTATTGAGTTGGATTTATTGATTAGGCTTAAAATTCTCTTGTCCTGCTCATTTAATTTGTGAGAAGTTTCCTCTAGATATCTAATTTCATCGATGACATCCTCTAAATCTATCATCGAAGGAACTTTATTGAAGGCGAATACCGCTGATTTGTGAATGGATTCTGGGTTTTTAAAAAATTGATTTAAGGTCCGCACCAATCCCTTAAGTAGGACGCCATTTTGAAGCTCTATCGATGGGTAGCTTATTACGATGACTAGTCCAGAAACCTCTGATTGACGGGCTATTTGCAGAGTTGATAAATTGGCTGCTATCTCGTAGTATAGTCCACGATCATCTTCGAAACCGGGGCAATCAACATAAGATAAGCCATTATTAATATCAAAATATGACTCAGGATAAGAGGTTTGCGAACAAGCATCATGCCCTATTTTGGCAAATTCTTTCACAGCTCTAACAGCCTTGACCCCATTCACTCGTTCTAAGCGCATGGGACTGCCCATCATATAGTTGATGCTAGTAGATTTGCCTGCGCTTGTATTGCCAATAAATAGGATCGATTTGTTTGATTTATCACAAACCTGATTTGTCGAGAGGTTTGCTGCGCTGAATGCCTGCAATAAATAATTCTTAAGCTCGATGGGATCAATGCCATCACCGGTGGTACCGAAGCTATATTTGGTGAGGCATAAACTAAAAATTAATGTTGCAAGATGTTTTTTCAAGAGAAGTTCCTCTAAGAATAAAAATAATAAAAGGGCTAATTAATTAGCCCTTTACTTTGTGGGCTCTAATGGGCCCTATTTTGTTCTTTAACATAGTTTTCATAAGCCGAGACAAACTCTTTTACAACAAGCTCTTTTTTATGCATATTGATATTTAAAGAAATGTTATAAAGCATATCAAATTCATCCATCTTGTTATCGATCTTCTTTTGTAAGTCTGCAGTTTTTTCCTTTAGTAAAATATGCTTGGTTTCATTGGAAGATTTTTGCTCATTCAGGTCTCTTAATTGAGCTTTCGTGGTTTCAATAATTTTTCCAGTAGCACCATACTCAATATCTTCTAGTATCTGCTCATGCTGGGAAATTTTCTTGTCTAACTCTTTGAGTTTTTCTTCGAGTCGAGAAGACTCATACCGTCTTCTTCTTTCCTGTGTCTCCAGATTCGAAATCACCGATCCATATTCAGCAGTTTTTCTTTTTGGGTTATATCTATTAACTGTTATCACATGTTTTTTAAAGCGCTGTGCACATCTGGCGGTAATTTTTGTATCATATACATTGCCGTTAGGTAGCCTATAGGGACCATCTTTCTCGATTCTTACTTCTGATTCTTTATGAGAAGGCTTTATACTGTAATCGAATCTAGTAAAATTCTCACGATCAAAAAACCTTGGACTTCCCCACGTGAAAATTTTTGGGCTCTGGGTCCAAGAGCCTGATAAATCAACGATAACTTCATCAGGATTCATGTCTTTGATCCTTGCTGCAAAATCCCTTGCTTCAACACGGGCTTTTTCTAAGTCTTCAGTACTTGCTCTTACCTGGTCCTTAAGGCTACCAATTTGTTTTAGGACAATTTGCTTTTTTTCTTCTCTTTCTTCAGTATTAGACTCTCGCTCCTTAAGAGCATCTTCCTTTTGAGTATCCAAAAAATCTAATTCTTGGTCCAGCTCTGTAAGCTCCTTTGCCAATACTCTTTCCATCTCAAGGTTTGCCTTGTGGGCAGAAAATAAATCAAGCCCCTGACCGGCTACATTAAATGCCATTTGTTTGAAATGTGTTAGAGTTTGTTCGGAAGCTGTAAAAGCAAATTCTTCTGATCTTAATCCTTTACTAGAAGCTATTAGCTCCATGATCTGTGTTCGCGTGCTTCCATCGTCAAGAGGTTTAATTATCAACGTGTTTTCTGGATTAATTAATTTAAGAATCTTTTTTTCTTGTTTGTTCAAATTTTTTGAAGTGTTAATTATTCTGTTCAGTTCATCCATAACGTCTTCGATATCAAATTGATTATCCATGACCTTAGTTACTAGAAAACGTATTGAATCCTTGCTGTACTCTGGATCGACAATAAAATTTGTTAATGTTTTAATTACTGATTTTAGTAGCTTACCTTTTTCCTCAGTTATAGAAGCTCTGGGAATAGTGACAATGACGCTTTTGATGGGGACAGTGTTGGTTATACATTTAGTAGCAATATTTGCACACACCTCAAAAGCACATCCGCGATCATCTGCAAATCCGGGGCAATCTGCCAAAATATTTGTTAGGCTTTCAAGGTTTATAGCAGCAGGATATAGGGTCTCTGAGTGAGCTTCTTGACCAATTTTAGTAACCGGATCTATAGCAACCATTCTTTTAACCCGACCACTTTCATTAGTGATACGCTGCATAATCATTTTGCAGCCTGCAAGATAGTTGATACTTGTAGATTTCCCAGAGTCGGTATTGCCGATAAATAGTACTGTTTCTTTTCTGGATGTTCTTGCAATAGATGTAAACTTTTCTAATTCTGGAGCGAAATCCTTCATGAGTCCAATAAGCTTGTTTGTGTCACATTCAAGGTATGTTTCCTTTTCTTGATCTTCGTTACATTTCTCTTCTTCTTGATCTTCTGCTTCAAATGAGTCTTGGTACTCACCACTACCCGAGGAAGAGTAGCTTGTTGAATAAATAAAAAACGACATGGTTAAAAACATTAAGTGTTTGAACATGTTTTAAAATCCCTTGTTCGTAAAGAGGAACTTACATTTTTTCGGCGCCGAATACCTATCAAGCAACTTAGAAAAAGTCAAACACATAAACTTTTAGAGCGCGCTCGATCGAAAATATAAGTATTTTCCTGGTATATATTTAGTACAGCAATAAATTTTTTTGAACTTCCTCTGTATTTGAATATACGATTTTAAGTGTCAATAACTTATTCTAGGTTAGTGAAAATAAATTAAGGGCACTACTTAAATGATTTAGAAAATAAGTATGCTCAATTGGAAAAGGATCTTGTCAAGTTTTGCTCCAACTTAAAAGGTCTTGAAGACAAAATTAAAAATAGAAATATTATTAGGAAGGGTGAGATATCTTTGCTTTTACCTTACGAATATTTGATTCCAAGCAAGATACCTCAAAGCGTCTATATTAAAAAAAAGATCTTATATTTCTCCCACTCTAAAACTTTTCACGCAAATGAAGGTGATTATTGATGGACAATCGTCTCAAAGGTTATTGAGCATGCCTGTGAACTAAGTTATAGTTTGATATACCAAAATCAATTTAGATCTGGTATTGACTGATTTTTATGTACTTAGGAATTTATGTCATGAAGTCGGTGAAGATCCTTATTGTTTATTTCACAGTGTTTTTTTTAGTAGGCTCTGCAAGCGTAGCTTCAGAAATTGAACCTACGCCTGAAATCGTTAACTTTTCCGAAGAGACTCTTCGTGGGAATGAACAAAAAACCTGTCAGAAGCTAATAAAAAACCTTAATAACTGCCAAGAATATGCTGAAATTATTATGCTTAATAGGTTTTATATTGAATTTATTGAACGATATGTTGGAACTATAGCTTTAGTGGGACTTGCAAGTATCCCCATAATGAATACCCGACCAAATAATTTTCATCTAGCCCTCTATTCAGGATTTTTTCTTTGTGATGTTGCATTACGCTATCGGAATTCTTCTTTAAAATTCGAGATTATACAATTGATGGATGAAAACGATCAGCTCCTTAAACCTGCATCCGTGCGAAACTTATTGGGAGAACATTACGAAAAAGGTGAGTTGATCAATTTCGATCCGCAAGCACCAGTCGAATTCTATAAGACTGGGACAGCCGAAAATAATTTGCGCGCAACTTATAACTTTGCTCGCTGCCATAGAGATGGCATCGGCAGTATAGAAATTAACATCGAAGAGGCTCTAAAACTTTTTGAAAAAGCCGGTGAAATGGGGGAGCAAGAGTTTCAGAGATTATTTTTAATAGAAGATTCTAGTAATCTAAAAGAATGCATGATTTGCCAAGAAAAAATATGGAGTCCCGAAGATGAAAGATACGAACATTCCTGTGGCAGATCCTTTCATTCATTTTGTTTAAGAGGCTGGGGCCTTTCAAAACCATGTATCAATTGCTACAAGAAAATTGATTATTAAAGGATAATGTAGCATTAATTAGCCTGTTTTTACTTAGAGGAGGTGAAAAAATTGATAAGAATTAGGGAAGGTGAAGTATGACAAATGTAAAAAAGACTGAAAATAAAGGGATTAAAACCGAAAAAACTGTAGATAAGATTGAAATATTTGTTAAAAAAGTAATTCAATTAATTATAAAAATAAATAATCTTGATCAGGCCATAATTGAATTGCTTAATGAAAAAGATGAGGTTTTTAAGGCGACTTTCTATTTAAAACAATTTGATTATCAGCCATTAGCCACAGTAGTCAGTGTAAAGAATGGAAAAATAGTCGAATTAAAATTTGCAACTGATCCTACTTACCTGGAAGTAGATACCCTTACAAATTATTGCAAGAGGTTAAAAGATCATTTTCAGGTAGCTTATTTTAAGTCCAAAGATCTAATTGGCTGGGATAGTATGAAAATTTTAGAAGATCAAATTTGAAAATCCCCATGTCTTAAAAGTATCCTAAAATTTTAAGCAAAAAATATCATAGTCTTTATCAAAAATTTTTCTACCAGTATGCTAATTGTCCTTAGCATGGTATTTCAATTCATCTTGATTTTAGCCACTATAAGAATTAGATTTCTTTGATGTCAATACGTTCAATTACCATGATTTAGGATAGCATATGCAGGAAGAAGCATTTGGTATTTCCAAGCATCCGGCTCTAACTGGTTCTTTAACGCCTCCATCCTCAGTCTCTAGAATTCGTAATTTTTCGCCAGGTCCTGCATGCCTTCCTCAAGAGGTTCAACATAGTGTCGCAAAACGGTGTCTTTCTACAAATCAGCTTTCTTCAATGTACCTCTCTCATCGGTCTCCTGAATTTATTTCCATCCTGAGCCGCACAAAAAACCTAATAAAAAAAGTATTGGAAATTCCTGATTCTTATGAAATTTTGTTTGTACATGGAGGTGGCCATGGTCAATTTTGTGCTGTCCCATTGAATCTTTGCCCTACAGGTGAGGAAAAAGCCACCTATTTAGTTAGCGGAACCTGGAGCCACCGAGCTGTTGATGAAGGTAAACGTTATTGCGATGCCTTTGTTGTTTCTAGCAAAAATAATGACGACACCTTTACATCATTTCCATCTACTTTTGGTATAGATCCTAAGAGCAAATATATTCATCTTTGCAGTAATGAAACAGTCAATGGCATTGAGCTTCATCGGCTTCCAAAATTGTCAAATCAAGGGATCAGGGCACCCTTAGTGGTTGATGCCAGTAGTGATGTGACAACAAAGCCAATTCGGTGGATTGAAAGTAATGTTGGGATATTTTATGCCTGTGCAAGTAAGAATATCGGACATCCTGGAATCACATTGTGTGTCATACGTAAGGACCTTATCGGTCAGTCAAACCCCATTTGCCCTGGCGTTTTAGACTACAGCAAAAATGTTGCAGCGGGAAATTTGTGGAATACTATTGCCACTTTTAATGTTGAAGTTGTCGGACTTATGATGAAATGGATTTTAGATCAAGGTGGTATCGAAGAAATGGAGTCGAGGTCCATTCAAAAGAGTCGCCTAGTATACGATCTTATTGATTCAAGCCGTGGTTTCTATAATACGCCTCTGAGCTCAGAGAGTGAACGAACTTTACGCAGCCGTATGAATATCCCTTTCGAGCTGGCAAATGGTGATACTGACTTGACCGAACATTTTTTGAAAGAATCTTGGGAGCAAGGTATTGTCGGTTTGAGAACTTTAACTCCTTTTGGGCTTGGACGGTATCTACGTGCAAGCTTATACCATGGAGTAAGTCTAGAAGATACGGAATTTCTTGTTGAATTTATGACAAAATTTATGAGAAAACAAATCCTTCATTGAGCTCATAATCCCTATTCTGCGGCATCAGGAAAGAACTTTTCTCAGTTAATTACTGGCAAGACGAAGATTAAGCTCCCATTAACACCTACTTTCCATGTATAATCACTGAAACCGCAAAAGATATGATGTAAAAACAGAAAAAACCGCCATATAATATATATGTAATATCAACATGCTATGATTAAAC
>JBGCDR010000229.1:0-26088 GCA_045105515.1 Oligoflexales bacterium | reverse complement strand
TCATACCTTTGCTCATAAGTGAGATTGGCAGACATAAATACCCCTTTCTTGCAAGCAGATTAGCCTCATAGACTAAACTAAATCCGCCTTCCGAAGCGATGGAATTTTTTCTTCTGCACTTAATCTAGCAATCCGCCAATTTAGAATCAATTAGATTGATTGCTAAGTTGTAGTGTTTTGTAATTTCACCTAAGCTATCTTTTGATAAAATATTTTTATTGTTCTTATAAAGTATACGAGCAATGTCGAGGTGAATTTTCATTTTAGAATCTGTATTCAAAAGGGCATAAGAAGCTTCGTGGACTTTGTCATGTTGAAACTTGAACTTTACCTTTTTTATTGAATCAGCATTACCTATGTTATTTAATTTAATATATTTATATTCCGCATCCAAAGGAAAAATCAGCTTATTTACCATTGCCTCCCATAGGCAATCAAATATTTCTTTTTTTGGAAAATCGGTGATTTTGAAAAGTATAGAAAAATCAAAATTATCACCAATACTAGCAGCTAAAGTTAGCATTCTCAGAGTATTTTTATTAAGTGATTGAAAATTTTCAATCAAAAAATCTACAACATTATTACTAACTTCAGCATTTTCCAGTTTTTTGAGATCCCAACTCCAGTTACCATTTTCTTGGTCAAACCATATGTAATTTTTTTCATAAAAATAGTAAAGCATCTTTTTGATGAAGAAAGGGTTACCTTTTGTTTTTTCATATACAATCGTGGATATATCATTGACTTCTTCATCAGTTCTGGTAAGAGTTTTTGCTATTACGCTCCTCACATTTGGTAACCCCAAAGGACCTATACTTAGCTTTTGTACATTTTCACTGAGTTCTAAAGATCCAAGAAATTCATGTAAGTTGCTACCGGTTTTAATTTCATTTTCGCGGTAAGAACATACCATCAAGACCTTTTTGAGATTGCTACTATTGGAATACCACTCAGCCAGCATATCCAGTGTCGCAGAGTCAGCCCACTGCAGGTCATCTAAGAAAATTACTAAAGGACAATCACTAGAAGCGATGATAGAAATCAATTTATTAAAAATCAGATAAAAGCGATTTTTATCTATTTGTTCTTGATCAACAAAATCTGTTTCGATAGAAAGCAATTCTTTTAGATTAGGTATTAAGTCAACTAAAATTGGAAAAGAGCTTTTTAATTCAGAATTCAATTTTGTTTTGATTTTTAATATTTTTTCCTCAGAATCACTTAATACTAGCTTTATAATGTTATCTACTGCTTGTGCAAACCCGTAGAAAGGTATATTTCTCTTTAAACTCTCATATTTTCCTTCAACGAAATATCCTCCGCGATTGAGGATCGAGCCTTGCAATTCCCGAATTAAGGCAGTTTTTCCTACACCTGAATATCCTACAACAACTACTAGACGTTGCTGACCATTCATAACCTTGCTCAAGTTGCTATCCAAAACTCTTATTTCTTCTTCACGCCCGTAAAGATTGGTGGGTACGTAGAACTTTTGAGAGACATCATTTTGAGCTATATCAAAATGATTTATTTTACCTTCTTTTAACCACTGATCCTGACAATTTTTTAGATCAGACAAAAGTGTTGCCTTACTTTGATAACGTCCACTTGCATCTTTTTCTATAAGCTTAAGAATGATTTCTGCCAAAATCCCGGGGATTTCTGGTCTTATTTCTCTTGGATTTGGAGGAGTTTTAGTAATGTGATGATGAATCCATTTAAGCACCCCATTTGCACTAAATGGTGTACTTCCTGTTAACATCTTATAAAGTGAAATACCAAGTGAATAATAGTCACTTCTATAATCAAGATCACGATTGAGCCTTCCCGTCTGCTCAGGTGACAGATAAGGCAGCGAACCTTCAAGTGCATGGGTGTTCTTATTTTCTATTTTTTCGTGAGATAGCTGTGATGAGATTCCAAAGTCGATGATTTTCGCAATCTTTTGGACAGGATCCCACAAAACATTGCTTGGATTTATATCTTTATGAACAATTTGTTGCTGATGCACATGATCTAAAGCTTCGACACAACCAATTGCCAATTCTAAAAAATCTTTTAACTGCAAAGGTTCTTTAAATTGGCTCGCAAGGCAAGGGGGTCCATGCTCCATGAAAAAGCCAAAACTGTGGACTATTTCAACCATATCAAATGCTTTAACCACATATTGAGACGAAAATTTCTTTGCTATTTCATACTCATATTTGAACCGAGCAATTGCCGAGGGTGAAGGGTGCGAGTAGTTTAGAACTTTTAGTACAAGAGGTTGGTCAACTTCAATGCGCACACAGGCATACACACGAGTTTTTGCCGACTCAGACAAACACTCGCCTACCAAGTAGCCTTCAATCTGTGGTTTAATTGCCGCCTCGATTGTCACACCCGTTTGTTTGAGTAATAAAACAGTGTTTCAGAGGTGGCATCGGCTCATATGTAGGTGAAATTGATGAAGACCCAGAAAAGAGGATCTAAGATATTAAATTTATGGGCAGATTATTAATCAGCAAAAAAAATGATAGACTCCCCGTCCTCTGTGATATGGTATTTATCCCTTAGAACTTTTTGAGCATAACTTGGAGATTCCCTAATACGCTTAATTTCAAGGCGTAAGTTATAAATATCAAGTTCTATATCATTCAATGCATCTTTTAGCACTAATGAGCTTTCTTTAAGATCAAAATAGTCTAGCAGACTAGTTTTACCGCGAAATGATGCTATAGCAAGAATCAAGATCGCAGACATTAAGAGTACATGATGAATAGAGCTATCTAGATCTTTAAATAACATCAGCCAACCTTTACCTGTTAAATTAGATAGCTCA
Organism: Oligoflexales bacterium; assembly: GCA_045105515.1. Classification (GTDB taxonomy): domain Bacteria; phylum Bdellovibrionota_B; class Oligoflexia; order Oligoflexales; family Bog-1112; genus JABSRF01. The sequence continues at coordinate 23,267 of JBGCDR010000229.1, read as the reverse complement.
ATGCTAACAAAGATTCTGAAACAAACCTAATATGTTCAACTCCCTTCAATAAACAGAAAATTCTAAAATTCACTAAATATTTCGAATCATTCAATATATTGAAACTCTTAGCGCCTAAACAAGATGCGCCTTGTCAAAGACCCTCTCACCTTGTTATCTTCTACAAATTCTCATCAAAGGGGGAGAAAGCTCCCATTGCTAGATCAGGATTAGGAGTAAGCTAGATCGTGGAAACTACGGAGCAGCAGGAAAAAGCAATTCACCGAGTATTAGTAGCAATAGAGGCAATCCAATCGGGTGGAATGGTCATAATGACCGATGACGAGGACCGAGAAAACGAAGGTGATTTGATCTTTGCCGCAAGTGACGTTTGTCCCGAGAAAATCAATTTTATGGCAAAAGAAGCCAGAGGTTTGATATGTCTTACAATGGCACCAAGTATGATCGACAAACTACAGCTTCCCCTCATGGGAGATCACAGCAAAACTCGAACTCCAATGCAAACAGCTTTTACAGTGAGTATAGAAGCAAAGGAGGGAGTCACCACCGGGATATCAGCTGCTGACCGTGCCCAGACAATCAAGGTTGCCATTGATAGTGATTCTGGCCCCCAAGATATTGTGGTCCCTGGACACATCTTTCCCTTGAAAGCAAAAGTGGGTGGTGTTCTCGAAAGAACCGGACACACCGAAGGTTCAGTGGATTTAGCCAGACTAGCTGGCAAAAAACCATCCTCAGTTATTTGCGAGATCATGAAGGATGACGGAACAATGGCGAGACTCCCAGATCTGGAGGAGTTTGCCCAAAAGTTCAAATTACCCATCGTTAGCATCGAAGATCTCATTATTTTTAGATTATTAAAGGATACTCTCGTTGAAGAAGTAGGTAGAAGACCTGTCAGGACCCAAACTGGAGAGTTTGAGGGTATCTGGTTTAAGAACCTTGTTGATGAATCAGTACATTTTGCCTTACTCAAAGGAACCAAGCACTCCGAACACTGTGTGGATGTAAGAGTTCATAAACAAAAACCACTAAGCGATGTTTTTGATATGGAATACGGGCCTGCTGACTCAGACTCGCACAGAAGGTTAGTGAGGTATAGCCTTGATATGCTTAATGAAAAAAATCATGCCTGTGTTTTATATCTGATGCAAGAGTCTCCTAGCCAAGCTCTACTTGATAAGCTAACTCGAAAGCAGTCAGTGATGGACCCGAGGCTCTTTGGTTTAGGTGCTCAGATCCTAAAATCATTGGGGATCAATAAAATGCGCCTCCACGTCAGCTCAGAACGCTCATTAAAAGCATTGAAAGGTTTTGGACTTGAGATCGAGTCAATGGAGGTAATTAAGTGAAACATCGTATTCTTATCGTTGTAAGCGACTTTAATCAGCAAGTTACTCATTCTCTGCTTGAGGCATGCCTCGAAACTTTATATAAAGCTTCCCTCAAAGAAAGCCAACTCCAAGTGGTTCACGTTCCCGGAGCCTTTGAATTACCCCTAATGGCTGCTAAGGGAGCCAGATCTAAACGCTGGGATGCAGTAATTTGCCTAGGATGTGTCATTAGAGGGGAGACTCCTCACTTTGACTATGTTTGCCAAGAAGCTGCTAGAGGTCTCATGCAGATTGGTCTGGAAACCGAAAAGCCAGTGATATTCGGGGTGTTAACAACTGAAACCGGTGAACAAGCTTTAGCACGAGCAGGCCTAAGGCCAAGCACACAGTCGGATCCTCTTGGCATTAAGCAGGTCGTTGAAAACAAGGGCATTGATGCTGCGCAAGCAGCGATAACAATGCTAAAAAATTTTTCGCATTGGGAAGGAAATGAGAACAGGTGAGTCACCAAAAGCGCGAGGCCAGAGAAGCAGCAATTAGATTTCTTTATCAATGTGAAGCGGAGAAGTTGTACTATTTCTCAAATCCACACTTTTCTAGCTTTTGTCGACACTTCAGTGTAACTAGCTCTATAGCCAAGAATTGTCATGAATACTGCCAAGGTACTTTTAGTGAACTTGAGCGAATTGACACCATCATTGCAAAAAGTTCTGAAAAATGGCCTCTTCAAAGAATGGCAGCTATGGATCGCTGTGTTTTGCGGCTTGCAACCTATGAGCTACTTGCCAGCACAGAACCAGTTAAGGTAATCTTAAACGAGGCTATCGAACTCGCAAAAGTATACGGAACTGAGAATTCTAGTAAATTCGTAAACGGAATTCTTGACTCTGTTGCAAAAGGACTTCGTTAGGCTTTTTCAACTCTCACTCATATGAGGGAAAGCCATGGCAGAAAGCCCGTCTCAAGCAGAAAAATCCAAGAAGGTAATCGACCCAAACCAACAATGGATATCACCTCAGCCCAACAAAAACCAGGAATCGAAAGACCCTAACCTTGACATTCCAGCTAAAGAAATCAGTATAAAGCTAGTTTCAAGTGAGAAAGACACAGGATGCTATTTCTGGGTGGGGCTATGTAGAAAAGGAGAGCTACATCCACATAATTTGCTTGATGTAGACCATATTCAGGAAATTTTTGATCAAGCAGCAAAAAACGGTATAAATGACGATGGCCCAATTATGCTGAGTGACTCAAGAACACAGCTCCCGAGATTCATTTATCTCCTTCCACCTCCTGAGTCTGATGGCGAAGAAGTCCAATGGATTAGCCAATTGCTCAAGACCATAAATTCGTGGTCTCCTACTCACCTTGGGTTCTACCTTTCTCCCGATCTCCTCAGCTCACAAAATTCCCATGCGCTGTTAAAAAATGTCCTCAAGAAAATGATGCTTGAAGCAGAAAGCCAAGAGTACTTTCTGCTACTTGGCTCCCATAATCTGAACACTATGTTGAATACAGCGCTCTCTATTAGGATGGATTTACAGAGCAAAAATGTGGCTCTATCCGTCTTTCATTAAGTGACAGAGAATAAATCTCTTTTTTTAACAAAACAATCTTAGCTACCCCACAACCATGCCTTAAATTAAGATGATGCCTGGATGCCATGTCGAATCTGTTCTGGTATGATGCCCAGGCTGGGCAGGGAATTCAATTACTGCTTGATATTCTCCGGAAAAGCAGGGCGCCACCTGAAAACCAGTTCGGGGATCTTTATAAACTTACCAGAATCCCAGCTAATCTGAGGAATTTAAAGTGAAAGCCAATCATCATAGGAAGTTCAATACTCTTTATTCCATACTCAAATGGATGGTACATCCCGTCGTCGTTTTTGTAACTTTGCAAGTCATCTGGCTTGCAATCACTTTGATGTGGGTTTTTTGGTTTTTAGAATCAATCCAAGAAATCGCTAAAATTGCTGAAACCGTAGGATCATCATATCTGAACAACCATTATGCATTAATTATTCTTATCGTTGGTTGCATCCTTCTTGGTATGCTACTGGTCGGAACCGTTATGCTGTTTGTAACCAGCCAAAAGCAAAGTCACCTCATGAGCCAACAAAAGAGCTTCCTTTCATCTGTAACTCACGAGCTTCGCTCACCTCTGGCCAGCCTTCAACTTACATTCGAAACTATGAAAACCCGCCAAATTGATGATAAAACCCGCAACAAAATGCTAGAGATGGCTATGGAAGATATCGAGCGCTTGACGCGACTTGTTGATCAGATACTCGTATCCTCGAGGCTTGACCGTGGCATCAGGGGTTTTTCAGAAGAAGCGGAACATCTACGGCTCAGGGAGTTTATCAAAACAACAGCTCTTAGAGCTCATTGGTTAGACCCAGAGATCGAAAAAAGACTGGAGATCATGTGCCCTCCTGAGCTTGAAGTTCATGTTCCTATACCAGTCATGCGCCTTATCATCTCTAATTTGGTTGAAAATGCTATCAAATACTCCCCAAAAGGAGGACCAATAAAAATACTAGTTACCTCAAAAGAGGGTATGATTACCGTTGCGGTAAAAGATGATGGATTTGGTCTCACACCTGCAGACAAAAAACGCATCTTCCGAATGTTTCATCGAGCCTCAATAACCCAAAAGAAAGCAATACCAGGAACAGGTCTAGGATTATTTATTGTTAAATCCCTTGCTAAGACCATGGGAGGTCATACTTGGGCTGAAAGCCCTGGAAAAGACAAGGGTTCCACATTTTATTTGTCATTTCCAGTCACTTAAGCAGGACAAATGTTCATGGAAGAAACGCAACAAAAGATTCTTCTCGTAGAAGATGAGAAAAACCTAGCTTTTAATTTAGAGCTAAATCTGTCGGCTGAAGGTTTTAAGGTATTTACTGCAAATGATGGGGAAATTGCTCTTGAACATTATAGAAACCAAGGTCCTTTTTCAGCGATAATATTGGACGTTATGATCCCCGAAATAGACGGCTTCGAAGTTGCTAGAACAATACGTAAAAAAGACAACACCACAGGAATTCTGATGCTTACCGCACGCGCAGGAGACGAGGACCGAGTTAAAGGTCTCTCAATTGGCGTAGATGACTACCTGACAAAGCCATTCCTACTTGAGGAGCTTGTTCTACGAGTCAAGAGAATGGCTGAAAGAGCGAGAATGTACCGAGAACTTCCTCAATCAAGCAATAAGAACTTTTTAGTTAGCTCAGGGCCCTTTGAGCTCGATAAAGCAAACCTAAGCTTGAAAAGTCCCCAAGGTAGTTTTGAACTCACAGTTCTAGAAGCTGATGTGCTGGATGAATTCCTGTCGAACCCAGAACAAACCCTTTCTCGTAAACATCTACTTAACAAAGTTTGGGGCTTACCTGGGAATATTGAAACTCGAACTGTAGACAATTTCATTCTTCGTATTCGAAGATTTCTTGAAGAAGACCCAGCAAATCCTAAATATCTTTGTAGTATTAGAGGTAAGGGTTATCGCTTAAATTTGGGACAATCTTCAGACAAACCTATAGAGAACATGAAGAAGGGGACAGAGGATTGAAAATTCTTTTTGAAAAGTGGCACGGCTGCCAAAATGACTTTATTGTAATCTGGACAAATTCAAATGAGTCTAAGTATTTACTTACGAGCTTGCAAAGACAAGCTAATCAACTCTGCAATCGGACAGGTCTTGGCATCGGAGCTGATGGTATTCTTGTTCTCAATAAAGATCATGGCGATGAATTTCCTAAAAATCTAAGCATCATTAACCAGGATGGCTCATTAGCAAGAAACTGTGGTAATGGTCTTCGTTGTGCCGCAGCCAGCATCTACCAAAGACATCAAGAAGAACTTAAAAAAGATGAGATTCTTGAGCAGGTTGAGCTGTGTGTTGAGGGACGAAGCTTTCTTTGTCAATTTCTACATGAGGCTAATTCCAAACCAGTTCCAATGATAGCTGTTGATATGGGCTTACTTGCGCTCAACGAACAGAATTCTTGGCATTCAAAGAACCGAGAACTGTTACGCGGGGAAGAACTTTCTGACCTGACAAAAAACTTAGGTGAGGCTTTTTCTGCAGAGATTGGTAATCAACACATTGTATTTCTCTGTGAAAATTGCAAAGAACCCGAATCAATTCTCATGCAGCTTGGACCTAAACTGCAAAAAACTCCATACTGGGATGGAATCAATGTTCATATTGCCATGGAAGCATCTTGGAATATTTCTGAGTTGAGTGAAGCTAAGAAAGCCTTAGGCTCCCCTATTGGAGACCTCTACGAGGCTTGGGTATACGAACGCGGTGTTGGCCCTACTCAAGCCTGTGGAAGTGGAGCGTGTGCCATAGGTGCAAGTATTTTATCACAAGGATTCACTACAAGGGGTGAGTGGATTGCAATTAAAATGCCGGGAGGAACCGTATTTGTAAAACAGGTTGAAGCTAATGAAGGGGTCCTTCTTGCTGGTGACGCCAATTTTATTTTTTCTGGTGAGTTAAATCTCTAAATTTTAGGCTTCTATTGAACCATCGAAGCATCCCGATATTAAACCCATTTACTTGAAGCAGGTCACTTCAAGTTTAGTATGTGGTGAATTAATTTTTCTTCATTTATATGAAAACCATTAAAAATAACTCGACCACTTGGATCTATTAAAACAGTCCAAGGCGTACCCCCACTCCGGTATTTCGACATAAGTATTGAGCGTTCGTATGTTGAGCCACCATCATCATGAGCCATCGGAATAAATACATCGTGTTCTATTTGATTCTTTCTCAATTTCTTAAAAGTGTTAGTCCAAGCTCCTTCAAATACTGTTTGAACCGCAAAGAAAGCTATTTTGTCTGAGGACAATGCTGCTGTAAGCTTCTTTAAAGCTGGAAAACCATATTTTTGGCATCCGGGGCACCAATCCTGAAAAAAGTAAAGGTAGACATACTTACCTCTATAATCAGAGATTTTTACGGGTGGAATCTTTTTTCCATCTTTTCCTATCCAGTTATCTAACCCTAACTCTGGAGCCTTTTGACCGATTATTCCCAATTTTTGCTTGGCTTTAGCACTCTCACCCTGAATCATTCCTAAGCAAAAAAAAGCACACAGGATAGTAATCAATATTTTTTTACCATTTTCAAAAACCATGAATTCTCTTTCTATTTGTACTTGAAACTCAAGATGGCAATTTTTGTCCAATTAGAGCACACCCTTTAAAAAGACGATTCAATCCTATATATTATTGCAGCAAATGCACAAATAATCATAAGTCATTAAATTTAATAGTATTTTTATGAAATGTTTGCCTATCTAGTTAGCCTAGTAATTTGACTGCAAATAGCGCAACGCTTGTTCATGATTTCTAACCTTTGGAACATCGTTTTTTAGCTGTAAACAATACTTTCCCTCGATCAAGAGAGTATTTAAACCTTTAATATTCAACACATCGCTTTCTTTATCGCCGATTATAATACTTCGTTCTAGATTAATTGGTAATTGGGCCATTGCTTCCAGAACCATTCCCGGATAAGGTTTCCGTTTTAGACTCTTAAAGGCTAAGTCCTGACGTTTGCCATCAGGGTGAAAAGGACAGTGAAACCATGCATCAAGCTCGACCTCTTTTTCAGCTAGCCACGACTTTAGGTACGAACTGAATTTCTTGTAGTCTTCTTCTTTGAATACTCCTTTTGCCAAACCTGCCTGATTGGTTACTACCACCACCCACCATGATTTGCTTTTGGCCCACTGAATAATGGGTATGATTCCATCTATTGCTTTAAATTGATCATGCTTATGAGGGTAACCAGTATCTACATTAAGAATTCCATCTCGATCCAAAAACAAGCATGGTTTTATTGGAAGACTTAAATAACTCTTGAGCTGGGTATAGTCTTGTTGCACCATAAACCCACTCAGCAGATAGGTTGTAGGAGTGCAAAGTTCAGTCAATGATCTAATTACTTCCTCATTAGATTTGTTGCTACAAAAAATCTTGAGAAATAGACTCGATTCACAGGCTAAAACTCCAGCATATTCGTAGGCATCTATCCATTTGTCATCGAAAAAACGCGTTTGCACAATGCAAGCTTTAGAATCAAAATACGGGTATTCATAATTATTAATCGCTAACCTCAACCCCAAGGTGCATGAGTGACTATCTTGTAAAAGCATTTTCAGACCTAAGCACACAAAATTTTGATCGCTAATGAATATTAGCTTCTCTGCTAAAGGCGGGCGATTTTCTGTCCATGCCCTTCTAGTAAGCTGCTTAAATGAAAATTCTTGGTCAAAATCAGAAAGTTCTTGCTCAGCCAAGATTATGCAAGAGTGAAAGCCCTGCTTTACCAAGGAAGCAAAGTATAACTTGCGGTAAATTTTTGAGGTGCAGAATAGAGAATCGGGATGCGCTTCAATAACAAGTTCAAAAGGCTTCTGCAATCCATATCCTCCCAGCAATACGCTTATTTCAAAATTTTGAACAATTCGTTAAATCAGGACCTCATCCATTGGTCCATTGATATCCTCAGAGAAAGCATTATAATCAAGGGCGGTCAAAACTAAAAGTGAGTGTATCCAAAGGCTGTTCGATGATGATAGAGCGCGGAGACGATATTAACCCAAGTGTAGTTCAGAAAGTATACCCTTTTCTTAACGCTATACGGCAATATCACAGTTATGAGGTCATTGGGCTAGACAATGTTCCTGACAAGGGCAGAGCAATCATTGCTTGTAACCACAGCTTAGCAACCTATGATATGGCTTTGTTGTTCCTCGAAATCTATGACAGATGCGGCAGAATCCCTAGACCTTTGGCCGACCACCTATTCTTTAAAATCCCCTATCTTGGAGAGCTAATTGAAGAACTTGGTGCTGTAGATGGCGTTCAGACTAACGCTCTAAAACTACTACAAAATGATGAGCTCATCGGGGTTGCGCCTGGAGGAATGCGAGAAGCTCTTAGACCTTCAACAGAGCGCTATCAAATTTTATGGGAACGACGCAAAGGTTTTGCTCGCCTTGCAATGGAAACAAATGCTCCAGTTATTGTGGCTGTATGCCCTAAAGCTGATGACCTTTACGATATATATCACAACCCACTCACAGCTTGGGCTTATAAAAAGTTTAAAGTCCCCTTATTCATGGCTCGAGGAGTTGGCTTCACCCCATTTCCGAGAAAAGTCAAACTTATGCACTTTTTAAGTGAACCGATCACACCCCCCAAGCCCAAAGAGGATCCCCAAGCCTTCAAACGCCAGCTGAATCGCTTTCACAAAAAAATTATCAAAAAAACGCAGGACTTAATTGGTGAAGCGATTGCTTATCGAGAAGGAAAAGAATAAACAGGGATTTATCTGCATTTAGAAGCTTCTTTCATAAGCAGTTCATCAGAAAGATACCCTATATTTGTAAATGGGCCAATTGGGGTTGATTTGCTCCAAACCTCTTGATACTCGTCACCCCAGTTTGCTTGCTCTCCAGTGACAGAGTATAGATAATGAATTCTAAATTCCTTTAAGAAGGACCAAATACATTTATCAGTACCTTTTTTTTGCTGAAACCCTTTTAAATGCCAGTCATAGTCCATTCCAGCCCAATACATAAATAATCCGTCGTAAAAATATGCTCTTGGAGAATCTGCTAGAGTGACAGCCTCATGTAGAGTAGCATGTGGAAAATTGATTCTTCTATGCTTATTAATTGCTTGAATAAAATTTCTTTCGGGCATAGGTGAAGGCAAATAGGCATAAAAATTATTGAGGTCTAAACCTGCTGTCTTAAATATTTTAACTAACTTAACTTCAGCTGATGATTGTAAAATTAATGGAATTAACAGCAATAATATAGGTGCTCCTTTTTTTTGCGATCTAGAAAAAAACAAAAAAAATGGGATTATTAGCAGGGATAGCAATGGAAAATAGAACCTTGGAAAAATATTCGAGCTGTAAAAAAATGGCCATATTAGCGTAGCTATCGTAAGTAAACAAACAATAACCCTCAAAAACCATTGCTCCTTAAGAATAAAGGTTTTCAGTGACTTGATACCGACAAAAGCTCCTAAGCCCATTACTAAATACTTGACAGCAGGGAACACTCCCAAAGGTAAAGAAACAAGAATATCTGCAAATTCAGCTATAGATTCAGCCTTTGCTGAAATTTTTTGCCAGTACCATGCCATATATGGGCTAAAGCGAGCTGAGCTGAAAAAACCGGCTTGAATTGGGTGAATGGGGTTGCCAAAAAAATAATAATTCTTCAAAAAAAAGGGGAGCGTTAGCAGAGCTCCACAGGCTCCCCCTAATGCCAAAAATGGGATTGAAAGCTGATTCCTAAGGGTCTTAGGTGGGATAATCAAGAGCAGGCAGGTACAAACCATAAAATGAATCCAAATGATCTTTCCAGCAATAGGTGCAAGCAGTAAAAAGCCAAGCATGAAATTTAAAAAATTTGATTTTTTTGCATGCAATCGGTGAATAGTCGTTAATATCAAGCAGGCAAAACCGACAAGCAAAGGCTCTATTTTTGCATTTGACACCATATTATGAGAGGGGAGTGCAAAATAAGCAAAAGACAGGGTATAAAAAGTATACAAAAATGGCTTTTCGGTTTTCTGCATCCAGTAATAACTTACCCAACCAAAAAGAATAAGTATGGACTGTAATGAGAACACTGTTGCAACCGATTGCATCAATACATCATGGTGAATAATAGCTCTAAACAATACGAAGAAGTATTCATAGACTCAAGAAAAATAGATGTGATCGTTAAATATGGGAGCTAATAGTTTTCCAGAATTGCTAACAATTTTTGAAATCGTCAGGTGATAATCCCAAAGATCAGGCCTATAAACTGGAAGCCCAGCATATAATTGTTCTAAGCATAATCCGGCAAAAAGAGCGAAGAAGACCGGTCCTTTGAACTCAGAAAATTTTATAAAAGACAAGAAGGAGACTCTTCTTTTCCTCTGAGCATAGACAAGCGCTAATCCCATGAACAGCAGAATAAAATGCTCAAGATACAGAATTCCCATAAATCCTTTAAAACATAAAAGGGAACTGATACCCAAGATTAAGGTACAGTAGATATAAACCCAATTTTTTATGCTCAAACATGCTGCGAGATATACCAAAATGATCTGCATCATCGAGGAAATGAAAAAACCTCCTAATTGGAATAGGTAAACCTTGTTCATGAATTCCTTTTTTTGTTTTCAGGCTACTAACCCACCTATAGACCTTGATAAGCCTTGTAAAGAAAATAAGAGCCAATGGCTACAACCAAACCGTTAAAGGAAAAATGGATGTAGCGTTCTTTAACTTTAGGTAGGTAATTTGAACTGACCAAAACTCCTAAGAAGCCTCCCAGACCAAGGAACGCTCCAGATACAAAATCAATATGATTTTCCAAACTATAGCGAATGCAGGCCGAGCCTGCTCCAAAAACAATCACCCCCAAACTTGTTGGTACAGCTTGCTTGAGCGGTGTATTTAATAAAAAAACTTGAATTGGAACCAAGATCACTCCACCACCAACCCCAAAGAAACCCGCTAGGACTCCTGCTATGCTTCCTGCAAAAAAATAGGTTAAATGCTTTGGGAATCGAAAACTCTCATGGGGATTATTAGGCGTCTTAGATTTGATTTTTTGAAGCACAGGCAAACAAAATAGCATTATAGCAAAAAGAATCTTTGCAAAACTCTGGTGAACCACAGACACAGCCATCGCCCCAAGGTATGCTGTCACTACTGCAGCACTCCCCATAAGAGAAATATCAGCTAAAGAAATAGATTTTTTGTGTAAGTTTCTCACTGTTCCCGAAAAAGATATGATGAGGACTCCGAAAGAACTAGTAGCCACAGCACTGACATAGTCATGTCCCAAAAAGATTAATAAAGGGACGAGGAGAATTCCACCACCAATCCCCAAAAAACCACCCATCAAACCAGCACCTAAACCAGTCAAGCACAACATCAATTCATGCATGATTTATTCCTAATTAATAAAGATAGATACCTTAACTTAGGCTCGACACCTGCTTGAGATGATGGAGGGCAATTTTTCTCTTCCCAAATTCTTTAAATTCAACAATCGCTTTCGGAGGAAGGGTTCCACCTTCAACTGATGCTACAATTCCACGACCGAAAGTTGGATGTGAGACATAGGCACCCACTTGCATCCCAGCAGGAGTGGGCATGGTCCCATAACTCCCGCCATTCAAACTCCTATTAGTAGAGATTGAACTTTTTGGAGTCAATAGATTTGCAGGTATTTCTTTGAGAAATCTCGACTCTTCATTTGCCATCCACTGGTTGAAAATCCGACGTTTACGGGCAGAGTGAAGTGAAAGTTTTTTACAGGCCCTTGTAATTCCCACATAAAATAACCTCCGTTCTTCTTCAAGTTCGTCCAGATCATCCTGAGAGTTTGCATGCGGGAGAAGACCATCTTCCAAGCCTAAAATGTAGACCCGAGAAAATTCTAAGCCTTTCGCTGAGTGTAGAGTCATTAAGCAAACCCCACCATTGGCCTCTTTTTCGCTACCACTTAGAGACACATCCTTTAACCATTCACTCAGGCTTGCGTTTGGTGATGACTCTGAATAATCTGCTAACGCGGCACCAAGCTCATGAATATTTGCCATTTTATCGCTAACTTGATCTGGAAATTTTTTTTCCAAATAAGATTTATAATCGATAAGACCAAGTAAGCTTGCAAGAATATCGGAAAGAGGGCTTGCAAGAACTTTTGCTTTCAAGTTTTCAAATTCAAGCATAAAGACTTTCAACTTATTTGAGAGCCTCGGAATTTGTTCTTTAGCCATTTTAGTGGCTGCATGGAGGCTTGCTATCCCCTCTTCTCTTGCTCGTTCTTGAACTTGTTCCAAAGCCTTTTTTCCAATTCCCCTAGCAGGAATATTGATAATCCGATGAAAAGCAATATCATCTTGGTCGTTAACGATTAATCGCAAGTATGCAAGCAGGTCCTTAATTTCAGCACGGTCATAGAAGCGCAAAGCTCCATAAATCCGATAAGGAATATTTTGCTTAAGAAGGCTATCTTCAATTTGCCTGGATTGAGCATTAGTTCGATAGAAAATCGCAACTTCATGAAACGGAAATATAGATTTCTCTTTATGGATGCTATCAACCACTGCTGAAGATTCCATTTCACCATCATAGGCAATATGATAATCAATAGATTCCCCTGGATCATTTTCTGTCCACAGAGTTTTTTCAGCTCTAACAGTATTTTTAGATATTACAGCACTTGCTGCTGCAATGATGTTTTTGGTACATCGATAATTTTGTTCGAGCCTAATTTCCTTGGCCTGTGGGTAATGGCGCCTAAATTCGAGAATATTTGCAGGATCAGCACCACGCCAGGAGTATATTGATTGATCATCATCGCCCACAACACATAAGTTTTGATCATCGTTCACCAAGCACGATATCAGGCTAAACTGAGTGGGATTAGTATCCTGGTATTCATCAACCAGTATGTAACGATAACGCTTTTGCAAGATCATCCTTACCTGTTTATCTCTTTTGAGCAAAAGAAGCATATTCATCAACAGATCAGAAAAATCCATTGCATTACACATGGCAAGATACTCTTGGTAGCGCCTATATACTTGAATACCAAGATCTGGGAAAAAGCTTACATATTGGCTTGATAGTTTCTCTGCATCCGAAGGTAACCAGCCTAAGACTTTCGCTTTAGCAATGGCTGCTTTATATTCATTAGCAGAAGTGTCCTCAAGCTTGATATTTAGCTCTTTTAACACCAACTTTAGCGCACCTAAAGCATCTTTATCATCATAGATTGAAAAATCACTTTGAAAACCCAATTTAGGCGCAAATTCTCTTAGCCACCGAGCACAAGCAGAATGAAAGGTCCCTATATGAACTCCAAAACCATTGGAGTTCAAGCTTTCAACCCTTTCTTTCATTTCTCTTGCAGCTTTATTTGTAAAGGTTACGGCTAAAATTTGCGAAGGGTGAACTCCTCCAGCAATTAGATAAGCAATACGAGCAGTTATAATTCGGGTTTTTCCACTCCCAGCCCCAGCAAAGACCACCATAGGGCCATTTTCATGCAAAACTGCTTTTTTCTGAATATCGTTCAAAGCCGTTAGAATCGAATCCTGGCTAGTATTATGAGGTTTTTGAAACATCCATTTAACCTTATAGTGCAAAGCTGAGGAGTTTAGTTTTTTAAGGACTACTCTACCGTGACGGACTTAGCTAAGTTACGCGGTTGATCTACATCAGTTCCTCGATGAACCGCCATAGAATATGCAAATAACTGCAGGGGAACACTACAAAGTATTGCCTGCAAAGCCGGATCATCTATAAACGGGCAAGGAATAATATCAGCACATAGTGCTTTAAGTTTTTGATCATCCGGCAAACCAAGACCTAAAATACGCCCTTCGCGGGCATAAATCTCTTCAAGATTTGAAAGGACCTTTTCGTAATCAGATAGTGGTGGGGCGATCGCTAAAACTGGCATTGAGCGGTCAATAAGTGCAATTGCACCATGCTTAAGCTCTCCCCCAGCATAGCCTTCAGCGTGAATATACGATATTTCCTTAAGTTTCAGGGCACCTTCTAAAGCAATGGGATACTGAAATCCACGCCCTAAAAATAAACAATGATGATCCTCAAAGTAGCTACCAGCAATATTTGAAATTAGTCCTTCATGGCCTAAAGCTTGTTCCATGAGACTCGGCAACTTTACAAGAGATTCGAGGCTATTTTGCAGCTGCTCCTGGGAAAAAATGCCTAAGCGTCGGCCCCAGGCTAAGCCTAAAAGATAAAAATTGAGGACCATAGAAGTAAATGCTTTTGTTGAAGCGACCCCTATTTCTGGCCCAGCCTCCATATAAATCGTGGCGTCACATTCGCGCGGAATTGAAGAATAAGGAACATTGCAGATTGCTAAAGTCTTACAACCTCTTGTCTTCGCATGTTTAATACTGGCAAGCGTATCTGCCGTTTCTCCTGATTGGGTTACAGCAATGATAAGGGTGTTTTCATTGAGAAAAGATTCGCGATAACGAAACTCACTTGCTAACTCTACTTCTACTGGAACCTCCAACTTAGGCTCCAAAATGTACTTGCCCATCATCCCAGCATAGTAAGCAGTTCCGCATGCTACTATGTGAACCTTGCGAATATTCGTCAAGTCAATTTCTTTTGTACAAAGGAGTTTCTCGTCAAACGTTTTTTGGTCCTTGTGAACCATGCGCTGAATAGTATTAGCAACGACTGCTGGCTGCTCGTATATCTCTTTTAACATGTAGTGCCTAAAGCCACCTTTTTCTAAAGAGGCCTCTGAAGAATCTACCGTAATAACTTGAGGCTCTTTATTAGCTCCGTAGAAATCCCATATTTCAACACTATCTTTACCAATACGAGCAATCTCACCGTCATTAAGAAAGATAAACTTCTTTGTATGAGCCAGGAGAGCGAGGGCATCACTAGCAAAAAAGTTTTCGTTCTCCCCAATCCCAATCACCAAAGGTGAAGCCTGCTTCACAACATAGATATCGTCCGGGTGGTCATGGGCCATAATGCCAAGTGCATAGGCTCCTTGTAATTCTCTGACAATATTTAAAATCGCTTTGCGAACATCAGCTACAACAGCAAGCTCATCATGGAGGAGGTGAACGATCACTTCCGAATCAGTCTCTGATAAAAATCGCTGTCCCTTTTCAAGTAGCTTGATCTTCAACTCATTGTAATTCTCTAAAATTCCGTTGTGAACGATAGAAACGCGCTCTTCACCATGAGGATGGGCATTTTCCGTAGATGGAACTCCATGAGTTGCCCAGCGTGTGTGCCCCATACCTAGGCTCGCGTCTTGAGGTAAGCTCCCTAGAAAGGGTAGCAATTGGCTTAACTTCCCTTTTTGTTTTACTAAATTGATCTTATCGTTGGCAAGCACAGCAACTCCCGAGGAGTCATAACCCCGATACTCAAGTTTCTGAAGGCCGGAATAGATAAGATCTACACAGGATTTTTGACCATTATATCCAATAATTCCACACATTATTAGCTTCCTTATTTTGATTCGAAGCCTTTACCTCAAGTTCTCTTTGCGCTCGATCGCAGAGAATCACCCACTAACGAGATATTATGAATGAGCAAGACGAAATATACACCATAAACTATCTGCTAGGAGCGAATCAAGCCAGGCTCACAACTAGCCAGATTCTTGAAAGAATATCTTATGTCAAAAACAATCACGACAAACCATATGATAGGAATCAGTAACTATGGTTCAATAATCACACCCCCTCAAACGCCTTTTTTTATATCTAGTCTGCTGAGAAATTGCTAAGAAACTCAGCCAAGTAAAGAGAAGGTTGAAAAAACCTTATGCACTAGCATAAGCCTTCTACTGAAGGAAAATCCAACTTGGCGTATCACAAAATGCGATACATGTGGTACTAAATTATAGGACGCCTTTTACCTTTGAGAGGCCTTTTACCGTTGCACGTCAGTGCATAATTCTAACATTCATAAAAAAGGTTACAATCCGTGGGGCTTATAGATAAATATCGACAATTCAAGAAAAACCGCCAAGAAAAGGCCATTGCCCGGAACCTCAAACTAATAAAAAACCCAAAAGCAATAAAGGAAGATAGAGCCGCAGCAATTGAGTATTTCTGCCAAACTGAAGAAGCTGAAACTGCGGTAACAGCCTTATTACAGCGCTTCGATTATAGCCTTGAACATGGCATCAATGACACCAGAGAGAAAGAATCTGCAATGAAAGGCATACTAAAGTTTGCAGAAACTGCGGTTACTTTTATCGAGAAACACCTCCATTCCTCTAATCGCATTGCATGGCCTATTAAAGCTTTCAAACAGATCGCCACTGAAGAGCAAATCATTACAACGTTGGAGTCGTGCCTGGATTATGGAGACGTTTCTTTTGATCAAAGCAAAGTAGACAAAAACTATGATATTCTTTGTTATTTAAGAGACTACCCTTTGGCTAACCCAGTCTGCGAAAAACTCTTTCATTTTTTGGCGGAACACGATGAAAGAGTTAGGTTTGCTGCAGCCGAGGTATTGCTAGAGCAAAGTGAAAGCAGCATACCTGAAAAACTTGAACCATTTTTGCTGGATGAGTCACCAGAAAATACCAGAATTCGCCAAACCATCATAGCTGGTTTTGCGAAAAATAAATGGGCTATTCCCCACAAAGAGAAATTCAAGGTGGGGCCATTCATCCCCGGAGTTAGCATAAATAAACTCTACAATTTCGTCATTCACGAGTAACAAGGATTATTTCAAGGGCACAAACAAACCTAAGCGATGTCCGTCAGGATCTTCTACAAAAATCGCTCTTCCGTATCCTGGCACTATGCGCTCCCCTTTGAAACTTCCGTTTCTTAGTGAGCCAAGCTTTTCCTTAATACCCTCTAGTGACTCTAACCTAAAGTACAATATCATAGACCGATTCGGTTCGACTTTTTCTTGCTCTAAGAGGCTAATACCAAAAGAGCTTTTCTTTGAAACTTCGAGGATATGGTAATTGTGGATTTCAGCTGGAACTAGCTTTAGCCCAAAAACCTGTTCATAAAAAGTCCTAGAACGAACTATGTCTGTTATCTTTATTTCTATTTGGCATAAATTAACTAGCATGCTTACCCTCCATTGCTTTCTACAATAACTCTGGGAATTTCAGGGTTTAAGCAAGCAACAACCTCATAGTTGATTGTTTGTGACCATGCCGCCAAGTCATCGGCACTGATCACTTCATCTCCATCTTTTCCCACTAGGGTTACTTCATCTCCAACCTCTACATCTTCCAAACTACTCACATCAACCATCATCATATTCATACAAATACGCCCAACCAAAGGGCAACGTTTAGATCGTATCAGAACAAAACTTCTACTATCATTGCCTGCTATGCGAGGGTAGCCTTCGTAATATCCTACTGATATTACTGCTATTTTCATTGCTCTAGAAGCTTTGAAAGTACAGCCATAGCCCACGTATTCACCACCTTTTAGCTCTCGCAGAGTTGTTATGCAAGTTTTCCAACTTAAGACCGGCTCCAATGGCGCCAACTTAGGATACAACTTCGCATAAGACAGTCTAGTCAAAGAGGAGGGCCAAAGGCCATACAGAGAGATCCCTACTCGACACAGATCAAGTTGGCTCTCTGCAATAATCATCGATGAAGCAGAAGAAGCTGCATGAAACAGCAACTCAAAACCCATGCCTTCCCAACTAGTTCTCACAGAAATTAGAAGCTTAAGCTGTTTCATCGCAAATTCACTGTCAGTAACATCTTCCACGTTGGCAAAATGAGTAGAAACCCCAGCTATGTTCTTTCGATGAGGGAGAAGTTTTTCTCCTAAGGACTCACATTCTTCTAGATCAAACCCTTGACGGCACATTCCAGAATTAAATTTAATATGAGCAGTAGGTTTGCATGGCATAGATAACCACGTAGACAGAAGTTCTTCATTTCCGATAGTTACATCCAGGTCACCTTCAACTGCTTTAGTGAGTTCATGACTAAGTAACGGACCAACAACTAAAATCTCTCCCTTAAACCCTATTTTTCGAAGCTTAAGGCCTTCAAAAATATAATTGACACAAATCCACTTCGGCTGCTCTTCCTTCAGCATTTCATAAAATTCGCTAAGACCGTGCCCATACGCATTTGACTTAAGAACAGGAGCAAAACGCTCATAGCCAATACGAGAAACGAAAAATCGAAAATTTCGAATAAGGGCATCCTTATTCAACTCAATCCAACAATGGGTTGAACTCACACTACTTTTTACCAAATCTAATGATCCTCGGAAGTTAAGTTTAATTCTATTTGGCCCAAGTTCTAGCAAGCGTACTTCCAAGTTCCTTGTCTTGCTTCTGGGCTGAATATTTGATACATTTCCGGTCTTGTGACTAGACGCTACTTGCTAGCATTGTAACTCACTGCCAAGCTGATAGCAGAAACTAAGTTAAGCTGGCACGTGCGAAAAGACAAATGGTAAAGGAATAAACAGTGAAACGCACATTTCAACCAAGTAATATAAAAAAGCTAAGAACCCATGGTTTTCGATCCAGGATGGAAAGCCCGGGTGGACGTAATGTTCTTAAAAGCCGCAGGGCTAAGGGACGTAAGCGCTTAGCTAGCACTGCATACAAAAAGTAAAAGTAGTGACCTTCTGTTAAGTGAGAATAAACCATGAGCGATGTACCGTCCCCTACAAGGGCACGTATGTCCTTTCCTAAAACCAGCCGAATCCTGAAAAAATTAGAATATAAAAGGGTTCTGGACTCTGGAAGCAAAGTAGTTTGCCATGAGCTTGTTGTTTTTGCGATAAAAAGCCACTCACCACGCTTAGGAATGATTGTTTCCCGAAAGGTTGGCAATGCCGTAACTCGTAACCGAGTTAAACGTTTTTTGCGAGAAGCCTTCCGACAAGATCTCAATCTCCAAGCCTGGGATATCGTAGTGATCGCAAGACAGAGCGCTGCTAACTCAGACTTCAAGCATGTCTGTCGCTCATTAGGAAATAGCCTAAGACGCCTCAAGACAAAGCTTGAACCAAGGCTGGACAGGAACAAAGCTATTGAAAGTAAAATGAAGCATTGACCAAAATCTTTGCAAATTCATGCATTATTTCCATCCAGGCGTATAAGCGTTGGGTGTCTCCTCTTCTTGCACCTCGATGCCGCTATTACCCTAGCTGCTCGGAATATGCACTTGTTTGTCTGCAGCAAGAGCGACTCACTCTTGCACTTTTCAAAATCGCAAAAAGATTATTAAAATGTAACCCTTTACACCCAGGTGGAGTAGACTTACCTTGAAAATGGATAGAATTAGCTTTGGCACCTTATTGACGTTGGTACTCTTCTATTTTGGTTTCAAGTATTACCTGGATCAAAATTATCCTGATCGCCACAAGCGGCCTGAACAGACTGAAGTGGAGGCGCGACACTCTTCGGATGCCCAAAATGCTCGAAGCATAAGCAATCAAGGAAGCAACCCTACCCCTGAACTCAATGCGAGCTCAAAAGAGAAAACACCACAACTACAAGCTATCACAGCTTTATCAAGTGATGAACTGACCATAGAAAATGATGAAATTAGGTACATTTTCAACCAAGACGTCGCTGGCCTAGAGTCTGTCACCCTAAAGAAATTTCAGAATGATGAACAAACTGCAGCATTAGAAATCGTTAGAAATCCCTTTATTATCAGGGGTGCAAGCTCCATAACCCCCATAGGTGAACATGGCCGATTCGAAGCTAGCCGCGCCGATAGAACGATAAGCTTTTCCCACTATGATGGTGCCTGGCAAATAACCACTCAATATACGATCGATCCACAAGGCTATGGTGCTAATGTGGAGCTTACCTGGAAGAACATCGGGCAAAACCCCGCTAGTTTGAATTCTAGTGTCGTTATGCAAGAAAACATACTCTTTCCAGAAAAAAGTGGTAGTTTTTTACCTGGTATACCAACAGGCAAACCTTCTTTCGTTACAGGAATTGCCGGAAGCTCGGGTGATTGGCAGGATATCGAAAAATACTGTGAAGATGGAGAAAATTCACTAGGAAAAGAGCTCCAGGAGCTTGATTTTATCGGCTTTGACAAGCACTACTTTCTTAAAGTGCTCGTGCCTTCAAGCAAAAAGCTTTCCTATAAGCTTTTCAGCTCAAATGTTTTAAAGGGTCACTCTTGTACCCTTTCTAACTGGATGAATCTACAGCAAGGAAATATTAGCCCCGGCGATTCCATCTCCATGTCCTTCAAAACATGGTTTGGGCCAAAAGTAGCCGACCTTCTTGAAGCATACGACCCTAGGCTAAGTGAAACCCAAGACCTAGGTATGTTCAGCGTGATTTCCAAGCCACTTTTCTTAGTCATGAAATCTATTGAATCTGCATTGGGTAATTGGGGACTTGCCATCATTGTGCTAACCCTACTTATCAAACTTATATTTTATCCTTTAACGAAGCAGGCAGCAGTTGCACAAAATAGAATGAAAAAACTGCAGCCTGAGATGAATAAAATAAAAGAAAAATTCAAGGACGATCAGAGAAGACAGCAGCAAGAAATTATGCGTTTTATGGGAACCCACAAGGTCAATCCAGCAAAAGGATGTCTACCTATCCTCCCTCAAATTCCTGTATTCATTGCATTTTATCGTCTGCTTTCTACTTCGATTGAGCTGCGACAGGCGCCATTCTATGGCTGGATAAGCGATCTATCTGTTGCTGACCCTTATTTTATTACCCCGATTTTCTTAGGGCTTACTATGCTCGTACAGCAGAAACTAATGCCCACCACTGGCCTCGATAAGACGCAGGAGCGTATAATGATGATGTTACCACTTGTTTTCTCAATTATGATGCTAACGCTCCCAGCAGGTATGGTTTTATACATGCTCACAAACACAGTCGTATCGATTGCTCAGCAACAATGGCTAAATAGGCGTCTAAAAACTGAATGAGATGACATGAAACTGAAGACAAACTGGACAAACAAGGAGTACAAATGGCAATTAAAGTCGAAGAAAAGTCACTACAACTAGCCCTGGTCAAAGCAGCAGGACAGCTCGGAATCACTCAAGATGAATTAGGTTATAAAGTCATCAACAAAAGCAGTGGATTTCTTGGAGTTTTTGGAAAAAAAGTTGCGATCGAGGTTTGGAAAAAAGGGCAAGGAAGAGCAGGAGGAAGCTCACGATTCAGAGATAACTCAGAAGAAGACAAGGCTGTCTTAAGCCCCAAAGAAATCAAAGAATTAATGGAAAGTTTGAGGTCATTCTGCCAAGGAATATGTTCACGAATGGTCGATGAGGATGTAGAAGTAACTGCTGAGCTTGATGATGAACGACTAATCTTGAACATAGAAAACGACTA
Organism: Oligoflexales bacterium; assembly: GCA_045105515.1. Lineage (GTDB taxonomy): Bacteria > Bdellovibrionota_B > Oligoflexia > Oligoflexales > Bog-1112 > JABSRF01. The sequence continues at coordinate 2,022 of JBGCDR010000229.1, read as the reverse complement.
TCTTGCCGGTCAAATGACTAGGAATAGCCGATTCGCTGAAGCCTTGGAGCATATTCTAAGAAAAAAACCACGTCATATTAGACAAGAACTACCGTTCAGAATCTTCATCGACGTTAAGGGAATGCGCCGAGGCAGAGAAACTGAGTTAGTAGATATGGCGCAGGATTTGTCAAACAAGGTTCATGAAAATAAGCGGCCTATAGTTCTTAACTATCGCAGTTCTTATGATCGTAAAATCATTCATATGGCTCTTGATAAGGATAGCAGGGTATACACAAAGTCAATTGGCTCAGGTCCAAATCGCAAGCTAATGATATTACCAAGTAAATCTGATGGAAGAGAAGCAAATCAGTAACGCCCCCACAGAAGGCTCCACCTTTCTGACTCCTTTTTGAACTTTCAATAAAAATTCAAATTCCAGAGTTTAGTAGAAAAGGTGAGGGTATCTGACATTTCACCCTTGGAGACAATGACATGAGCTCAAACGAGCTTGTACTCACCCATGATGAGCAGGCTATTGTAGCACTTTCAAGTGGTACAGCCCCCTGTGCGATTGCAATACTTCGCATGAGCGGTAAAAACTGTCACGAATTAATCTTACCTTGCTTAAAATTTGCTAAACAGAATTGGCAAATGAAGACTGGACGGCTTTCCCTCTGCAAGTTGAGTTCGCCCCTTGAAAAAAATAAGGTTCTAGATGAGCCAATGGTAGTTTTCTTTAAAGGCCCTTATTCTTATACGGGCCAGGATAGTGCTGAACTTCATTTGCATGGTGGACCTTATGTCATCCAACAAGCAATGGAATTATTGCTAAAACAGGGATTTCGTCCTGCTGAACCAGGGGAATTCACTCGACGAGCCTATCTTGCAGGAAAACTCGATTTGAGCCAGGCAGAAGGTATTCGCGAATTAATTCATGCAAACTCCGAACACCAATGGCTAGCAGCAAGGCAGCTTGCAGGTGGCCAGCTACGTAAAGAAATAGAATCACTCCGCAGCAAACTTATGGAATCAATGGCTTGGCTTGAAGCCCGAATCGACTTTCCTGATGAAAAAGAAACCTCAGCAGTAGAAATGCAGCAGGTAGATGTACGTGTTGCCGCAGTGACGAACTCAATAGAAAGCCTTCGAAGCAGCTACGACAGCGGTCGGGTTGCAACTTCTGGCCTGAAGGTCGCTTTGTTTGGCAGGCCAAATGCAGGCAAGTCCACCTTGATGAATAAGCTTCTTGGTACAAGTAGGGCATTAGTAACATCTATAGCTGGCACTACACGCGACTATTTGGAGGAACCTTGCCTCATTAATGGAAGATTAATTCGTCTCATAGACACTGCAGGAATCAGGGACAGTGACTGCGAAATTGAACAGCTAGGAATAGAACGATCCTTCGAATTGGCTAAAAGTGCTGATGTTGTATTATTTATGATGGCAGCTGATGACGATGGTAGCGTTCTTAAAGAGTACAAGACGTGGGTTGCCAATGACATTATTCCCAGGACCATTGCAATACTGAGCAAAGAGGATTTAGGGCGCCCCTCTTGGTGGCAAAATGTGACCGACCCCAAAATCGCAACAAGCTTTGCTGAAGGTGCTAGCAATGGACTCAAAGACTTGCAAAATTGTCTGGCATCACAGGTAGACTCATACGTGAAGCCCCTTGAAGAAGAACAGAGTTTTATTAGTAATGCTCGCCACAAGAGCTCTCTTGATAAGGCCCATGCATGCCTTGAACGTTACCATAAAGGACGCAGAGAAGGAGCATATGAAGAGATGCTTGCATTTGAACTGCTAGATTTAACCAAATTACTGGGAGGCATTATTGGAAAAGTCGATTCTGACGACATCCTTGGATTAGTATTTGGCTCCTTCTGTGTTGGTAAGTAACTGGCATCTAGGACCTAATCTGTAGAAAGATCCTCTAAAATTGATTTATGACAGAGTTTCCGATGATTTTAATTATGTAAAAAAAATCACGGCGGTGTCGGTGTCTATATTTACCGCCAACACAATGCCGATCTTTAG
>JBGCDR010000228.1:0-2510 GCA_045105515.1 Oligoflexales bacterium | reverse complement strand
GGGCTATATTTTGAACATGGCAAGTTGGTGAATTATCCATATTAAATCCTCTAAATCAGGAAATTCACGGCGATAGTATCAGATTTTTAGAGGCCTTTTGAGTAAATTTGACGGCGGTAATCTCAACTGCGGAATGTCAGTATATAGAGGAACTTCCCCTAGAATCGACACCTATCCAAGAAACAAGCAACGTCATGGACATCTCCATTTACTACCAATTTTTACTCTGATCGGTTTTCTTTGTTGAACCTTTAAATCCTAAGCCACCATCGACTTTAAAAAAAACAGCAAAGCTGAATTTGCTACCTTAAAAAAGATCGTTTTAGCATCGTCCAAGTTTAGACCTTGATAGGAATATCCTTTTGTCGGTTAAAAAACTATTTTAATCTCAAAGTAATAAAAATCAATTTAAACATTGACTTAAAAAGTTTAATATTTTTCCAGGATTATATGGGCTCAAATATGTTCAAAAAACCATAATAGCGACTACGAATATTAGTTAGCCTTCTTTTATAACACGCTTTTCAGCTATAAATAAAGATTGAAACATACTTTAAATCACTTCTGTCTTACAAATTATGACCATACGGACTAGTGTTCAAAAAACCTCAAACAGGTGAACGCATTTTTGAGGTCAAGTCTCGACCACCAAGAAATACATCTAACTTGGTAGTCAAAGAATCTTGTAAATGATAAGATTTATGATTATCGCTCAAGGTGGTCTTGCAAAACATTTAACCAATTTTCTGGCACATTGATATCTCTTTTGCCCCTTACAAATTCATACGCTTCTTTTATACTAATATTTTTTTCTTTAGCTAATATATAAGTCACTGCGGCTGCCGACCTTGTTTTACCCTGCACGCAATGAACAAAGATTTTCTCTTCTGGATTTTTCAGTTTATGCTCAGCAAATTCATACATTTCATCGATAATATCAGTTATATTTTCAATGTCGCACTCATGCTCTATTAAATCCTCCCCTTTAAAGAAATAGTCTAAACTTTGGTCTTCTGGAAAAATGATACCACACTCAGCTGTCATTGATATTATTGAGGAAATTCCCAGTTCAGTTAAAGTGTTTTTATTTCTCGCAACTGTATGAGGCCCAAGATAAATTTGATCTGTGATTTTAGTAGCTATAGACATAGGATCCTGAAAACCTACGCATAATCTGTTGCGAGTTTCGATAATAGCTTGTTTGGCTCTTTCTAAAATTTCAGGCGAGTGATGGGTTCTTGATCTAAACTCTGCTTTTCTTAGGTCATTATCTTTAATACTACATAGATTTCGACCACTTAGTCCTAAAACTCTTAGATGCTCCTGCATTGAGTCATCATTTTCTGCTGAAAATCCTATACTGGCTGCTAGCAGCATATATGCTACAAGGGCACGATTTTTTTCAATTAAACTAAGCATTAGGCTATCTCCGATTAAAAGATTTTTTAAAGCAGATTTCGTTTCACTTATTACTTCTGGATGTATTTTGCAAGAACATTTAACATTCTTATAAATTAACTCTACTTAACAGTGTATTGGAGGCTAGTGATTCTCAATCTATTAAGCTGCATCAGTGAGAGTTAACTAAATCTACAAACTTGGGTTTCAAAGGGTGTGGATAAATTTTTTATATTGTTGGTAAATGTTTGACCAGAAAGATTTCTTCTACAACAAACCAAGATGACCAACTTGTCGTATATTCTTTTGTAATACAAATTTACTCAATTACAACATTAAAAAAGGCAATTACATCCAATGCTCAATCTTCTGAAATTATTAATCTTAAGTATTTTAATCTTTGAACCTATTGCGATGGCTTCTGAGGGAATTGGCCAAGACAATAGACGAATTCTCACGAGAAGAGGTGCGTTGCCTTTTCTCACAGAGTTATCGGATTCTCAAGATGCAGTTCAAAGAGTTTTACCAACGATAAACTTGCAAATTAGGAGTTCTACAACTCACCCTCCTTTATCCCTAGTGCCTTTTATCCCTCTTCCAGATTTATCAAATTCTCAAGCAACAAGACATGTCGGCCTACCAAGAATAAACCTTCAAAGAAGAATTCCCCTAGATCAGCGGATTCTCATGACCGCATCTGACATCCGCAGTTCGCTTGAACAATTGCTAGATACTGGCACTACCGAAATCGACTACAACGTTTCCGCTTCAGTAGAAATGCTAGTTACTGAGATCGAGCGATTAGAATTTCGAAATTCTTGCTTTTATCTAAATGAGGTCAAAACAATGATTTTGGAAGGAGTACCCAGACATGAATTAGATGAGAGTGACATGCGAAGCCTAAAGCCTTTGATAAAAAATATCAATTTTCTTAAGATTCTTATTAATCGTAAGTTCGAGAAATGGTCCTACTAACTAGTGTCTGGTCGGAAACTAAATTCTTGCCTTTGCAACTCAGTTTTTTTTATCGCGGTTGAAATTAATTTTAAAAAATCTTCTTATTTTCCAGTGATAAGTGAAAAATACCATATTTTCGGCAATTAAATATCTTC
>JBGCDR010000227.1:0-6106 GCA_045105515.1 Oligoflexales bacterium | reverse complement strand
AAGCCAGTCAATGATTTCACTTGTCTTTCCGGTAACATGAAAATAAACATATCAAGCCCTCCCAGAATTACGTTTGGGATCAGCTTATCAATATTTACATAATAATCATATAAAATAATAATATTAGCTGGTTAAAAAATCAGACAACTCTAATGAATGGAAATCAATCGAAATTATCGACAATCTTGATCAATGAAAAACGTTCCTGGAATGGAGGGTTTTGTCCCAAATCATAAAGTTCATGTTGAATAGTCCACATAGATGTTGCTGTATCGAGGGAAAGAGAAGTATATATATACATATTCAGTTTCCGCGACCGGTTCAGTGACAGAAAATATGATCTTAGTGGGTGAATTTAAAATTTTCAGAATAATTTAAAAAATATTTTTATCATTAGGGGCTTCAATCTATTAGCAGTAATACGATAGACTTCTAATGGAGGCTCACAGAACCAATTATCGGATAATAGTATATTAAAATCGGGAGGAAAATTTTCTTATGGGGTTTACAGATTTTCGCAGGAAACTTAAGTTTATGAAAATGATAGGAATATATGAAATAATCAGTTCTTGGTTTCGCAGGTTATAACAATATTAAATCGTGTTTCAGCAGCTAAATTCCACAATTCAATGCTTAGAAAGCTTAGTTGAAAAAAGCAATTATAAATCTAAACTTGCAAGATCCGCCTAAAAGTACAAATATATATTCACATTTTTACAATTTTTAATTAAGAAAATAAGGTAATAATTGATTGCTTTTTTAACGTTTTAATATATTAGTCCGAATGGTTGCTAGGATTAGGTAAGCAAGCAAGGAAGTGAAAGCATTGGAATCACATATATCTATACCTATTTTTATCTTTGTTTTTTCATTGTTTCTTTTGGCAATTGTCTTTGTTGCAAGGAAAACTATTGATAAGTTCCTAAGCAATTTTAGCGTTAAATCGAAACTTTCTATTATTGCTTTATTATCGGTATTTTCTTTACTTTCAATCGTTATTATTGAATCATTTTTTATGAACAAGCTAAATAAGGAAATTAAGGCCATTGCAGAAAGAGATCTTCCATTAATAGAGAAAATGACTAAGGCAGAATTTAACGTAATGGAAGGGAATATTTTCTTCGAGAAGGCAATAAATATGAGGCTTTTAGAAGAACCAAGGAAAAGTACTCAATATTTCAGCGAATCAGATTCAAATTTTGTAACAGCTGAGCAATATATAGAAAAAATTATAGTTTCAATAAAGAAATATTTATCCATATCGATATCAGAAGGTGAAACTCAAGAATTTACCTATTTAATTAATGAGTTGGAAAAAATTAATACTGATACTTTAAAAAATCATAAAGAAAAAATCGAATTTTTTGGCCAATATGAGCAGTATTCAAGGACTCAACTCATTGAAAATATCGAACGTATAGGTGCCAATGCTATTGCGATAGAAAGGGGTTTAGAAGAAATTCTTATCAATTTCGAAGAATTTACCGAAAAATCAGCTTTAAAAGCTGAAAAACTTGAAAAATTTGCATTAAACACTTCTTTAGCGATTGGATTTTTGTTACTTTCCACTTTATTAGCTTTAATTAGTAAAATTGCTATAGGTATTTCAAACCCAATTTCGAGAGAAGCGGAAAGGATACAGAGTATTGCCAGACCTTCTCTAGAAAGAAGCCAAAGTTGCTTGCGACTTAGTAGCGATTTAGATCATTCATCTAGTCAACAAGTGAATGCGATAACTCAGACTGCTGCGTCATGCGAGGAAATTTCTCAGACCCTAGAAGTAAATCTAAGACTAGCAGAAAATAGTAAGGTAGTTGCTGGAAAAGCTCAAGAGTCTGTGGACACGACCCTAACCGCTATGGATAGTTTGCTCCAATCCATTGAAGCTCTGAAAAAAAGTAATGATAACATGAATGAGTTTGTGGATATTGTTGAAACTATTAGGGCGAAAACAGCCATCATTGATGAAATCGTTTTTCAGACAAAATTACTATCTTTTAATGCTTCTTTAGAAGCCGAAAGAGCTGGTGAACACGGAAGAGGTTTTGCGGTTGTTGCTAGTGAAGTAGGTCAATTAGCAAGCAATAGTGGTAAAGCATCCATAGAAATTTCCGGATTGATTAAAGAATCAAACGTAAAAGTTAAAGACACCATATCTATCAATAGAAAAAATATGGTGTCTGCAATCACTAATTTGGATGTTGTTTTAAAAGAAGGTAAAACACTAAAAAAGGATATTGATGCCCTATCCGAATCCAATGATTCAATAGCAGTTGCTTCGAGAGAGCAAACCGAAGGGGTAAGGCAAGTCAATGAAGCAATATTAGAAATACAGAAGCATTCTGATAAAACAAGCAAATATGCGCAAGAGCTCTCTTCTATTAGTAAGGAAATAGTTAGCACTTCTGACCAACTTGATATATGCTCTAAGGTTTTATCTGGAATTACCTTTGGCAAATCAGAAAGTAATCATCCTTCAACAATAGACTTAAGGAAATCAGGAGAAAATCTAGTAAGAGTTGATTTTCAGTCCGAATCAAGACCACTAGAAAAAGTAGCAGTAGGCCAGGATTTTAATAAAAAAGGCTCTACAGGTGGATGGGAAAAAGTATAAACATAAAAAAGCAAAGCACCACTAAGGCCGCAATTTTATAGTTCGCAGCTATTTCCAGTACATGCCAGCTCTCTTTTAAGCTCGGTTTCATCATTTTTCTCAAATAAGACTATGCTCGAAAAATCGACTTTTTTAAATACCGTTACTAATTCTTCATACTTTTCTTTACTAATTTCCTCATAAGGAGCCAATTGATAGATATGGTTTGACTTAGGAAGGAAAGTTAGACCTCCGACAATTTCCCAATGGTCGTAAATCCAATTTGCAACTTCGATCCATTCATCGTCTTGTACATAGATGGTCACTGAAGGGTTATGTTCAGTAAATCTCGTTTTTACAATCTTCCAATAGTCTAACTGTTCGATCGCTGACAAAGAGTTAGCATAAATACTATTGTTAGGGGATTTTACAGGAAACTCTAAAACATAGGTAGTAGCTGAGTTATGATCCTGACCAACTTCAGGTTTGTATGGAACCCCCTGTGCTTTACACATCTTAAATAAAGCATCAGTGGCAGCGATTCTGACTCTGCGAATATAATAGGGTGCGAAGCGCGGATGCATCCCCGATGCACAGTCTACGACTTGTGATACGTTTCCTGATGGTTTCACGCAGGTGATTGCTGTAGATGGCTGGATTCCAAAGCTTTTTGCATAGGTCAAATTCGCGTTTATGGCTTCATCTTTAAGGGTCTCTAGTACCTTTCCATCTCGCAAAGCTGGGCAATCCCATTGACCAGTAATGGAAACCCCAAGAAGCCTTTCAGTTTCACAGTTTTCCTTCCATTTTTCAGAAAGATAGGGGAAATTGGTTAAGCTTGATTGGTAGGTACCTAAGAGGGTCGCAATTCGTATTTTTTTTCGTAAGCTATCAACGGTGTCGTCAGGACGAGCGATCACTTCCGTCAGGTTGCAAAACTGCTTACTTCTGAGAACAATCTCACCACATGGATTTGTACCAATTAATCCTGTGATATGCTCATCGGTGATATCACCAAAAATTCTAAGCGCTTTTTTACGTCTTTCAGGAAGGGTATTCATGAGACCACCTCGATTGAATATCCCTCGTTCTCCTGAACCGCTTTTAATGAGCGAAATCCATTCATCTAGGAATTCACGGTTACTCGGTTTTTTATTGTAAACAGCGGAGTTATTAGCGATGCTACGTTGGGACTCGTTCAAGTAAAAAGGCCCACTCTTAGCATCCCGCATGGTTGGGTCGTCAAGCTCAGACAGAGAAATTAATGCACTTCGTCGTACACCTCCTGCTACAACGCACTCCCCCATCTTACAGATGATGTCATGGACATCGATGTTATTTAGGCGCGAACCTTGTCGGCGTAATACTCGCTCCTTGATGAATTCTAGTAGACTTCTTAGAGGTTCTGGTCCAGAACTACGGCCACCAAATGTCTTCAGCCTCGCTCCAGAAGGTCTACATGCGGAGCAGTCAAACTCTATATCTCGCCCAGAGTACCAGCTGTGCATACCAATTTTCACGGCATCCGCCCAACCTTCCCGGCTATCTGGAACTTTAAATACTTCGGGTTTGGTACCGTTTTGGAAAGCTATCTGGGGCAGGGCTTGAACATTTTGATTTTCTACTGAAAAACCCACGCCGGTGCCACACATCAGGATATACATTACCTCAGCAAAATCATCTAGCTCTGAGGGTGCTATATAGGAACAATTATATGCACAGACATGGGTGGACCTGGCAGCACTACCAGAGAACTGCATCAGGCGCATGGACGGCATCACACCTTGGCTCAATATCATTTCCCTGATGTCATTGAGGTCTTGCTTCTTAAGCTTGTCATCAAGGTTTTCCTGCATAAAATCCATATAGCGATCAACGGTTTCAATCCAAGTTTCTCGCCTGTCTTCAGCTTCTATCCACCTTGCATAAGTTCGCAAATAGACAAACTCATTAAATTTATTATGAAAATATTTATGGCTTTCCTTGCTGAGTTTTTTAACTTTCTCAGGTATGATTTTTAGCTGCTCACGGGACTGCGCATGTTGTATGCGGTAAATGATATAAGATTTAGCTGTTTTCGCATATTGATCGAGGATAAGGGCCTTTTCGACTAAGTCTTGAATGCCCTCTACATCGGGAACAAACTCTTTAAATCGAGCTTTGATCTGCATGATATCTTTAATGACACCTTCAGCGACTATTTTTGCCTCTGCTGGCGAACCTTCATCTGAAGCTTCCATAGCCTTTTGTACAGCTATTTCAATTTTAGTAGGATCAAAGGGTACCAACAGACCATTTCTTTTTTTAATTTCTGATAGGGAAAGCATTTTTTTAACCTCGGCTCAACTTTAAATTTCGCTGCCCCGCATATTGCAATGAAAGGTGTTGGCAATGCAACCTGGCTGTTTCAACAGACCGAATTTCATGGGGAAACTTTTTAAAAGCTCCTTGGCAGGTTCAATAAGAGATTGAAAGGCATCTTTAAGCCATTTTTACGGCTACATAAATCAGTGTAAGACAATCCCTCAAAATCTGAACTTAAAAGAATAAACAAAAAAAGTATGAAGTTTTTCGAACGAAGTATCTCGTTTTTTCTATGATTAATTCTGTTGTTTCGGCACAGAAATTTAATAGTAAAAATAAGGTAATTAAATCTTGTTAAGAGAATTTTTACGAGTACAATCTCAATAGCTAAACATTTAAATTAAGGAACGAAAAAATGAAAAAATTTTTTTTGTCTACAGTATTTATTTCTTTTGTGAATGTTAGTAATTTGTATGCTGCTGAGTCGTGCGAGAAATATTTTTTACTAAATTTAGGACCTTCTTCTAAATGCGAGACAAAGTCGAAGAATAAATTGTACAAAGAAACAGATAGTATCACAGTCATGAAAAATTCTGCCCGAGGCCTCAAATGGCACCAACCGAGCCAAGGGGAGGAGCTAACTTTAGAGGACGCTAGAACTTACTGTAAAGCAAAAGGGTATCGATTACCTACTGTAACAGAATTGCAAGATTTTGTTGAGGATACTTACTCAGAGCGTCTAGGGGGGATCACAAGCTGCCGAAATTTGAATCGGTCCTTTTTTTCAGCAGAAGCTAGTTCTGACTTAGGATCTTATAACATAGTTCCTGTCGAAGGAAAAATCTCTTGGTCGCAAAGAGACTTTGAAATAGCTGCATTTGATCTATCTTCCAACAATTTTGTAACTCGTTACCAAGGGCAGAGATTTAATGCAATGTGTGTTGAAGATTTTAATAAAGCACCTTCATTTCAAGAGAAAATGCAGCATGATTGTTCTGAGTACTGGTTAGCCTCTCCATCTTTGAAAGTAGGAGCTAGCTGCAAATTTGACGATTCTACAGACTTAACTACTGGCATCTAGGACCTAATCTGTAGAAAGATCCTCTAAAATTGATTTATGACAGAGTTTCCGATGATTTTAATTATGTAAAAAAAATCACGGCGGTGTCGGTGTCTATATTTACCGCCAACACAATGCCGATCTTTAGA
>JBGCDR010000226.1:0-3853 GCA_045105515.1 Oligoflexales bacterium | reverse complement strand
AAGATATTTAATTGCCGAAAATATGGTATTTTTCACTTATCACTGGAAAATAAGAAGATTTTTTAAAATTAATTTCAACCGCGATAAAAAAAACTGAGTTGCAAAGGCAAGAATTTAGTTTCCGACCAGACACTACATATTTTCGAAACGAAAAATTACTGACTATATTATTTTCATACCCTTGATGATTCTAGTATTATTGTCATTAATTTATAGCTTAAAGCTATTAGATGGCGTTACCAAACTGAATAAGAAAATGCGCCTCTATATGTCTGAAAATGGCAAGAAAATACGTATTAAAAATCAAGGTGATGGTGATGAAATTAACCAAATGCATGACATTTTTGATTTGCTAAAGTCATTCATAGCCGATCTACATCATGCCACCCATGCCTCTGTAAAAGGTATAAGTGCGATTTAGAGCGACGTTTATCATTTTGTATTTATTGATAAAAGTGGCGATTCGATTAGTTCAGGTAGGTAGTACATTTGCCACTAATTTTGACTATTTTTCGCTACTTATTGTGAAATTATTGGAATGGTTCTATGTTCACCACGGGAGCAAGCTTTGTCACCCTGAGCGCCAGTCGAGGGGTCTCCTTTGTCATTCCCAGCGCCAAAGGTGAGTCAAGGAATCTCAATTAAGCTACCCTTGATTCGGAAATAATGCCTTATTAATCTCATTCAAACTTTTTATCTTCTTCATCAGTCATTTTATTTCTCGTCGCACCTTCTATTTTTCTCAGACCTTCATATAACTGATGTTTGCCATCGGTAAGTGGATTTACTTGATGAAAAACCTTCAATACTTCCCTAAGAAGTGGACACCCCCCTCGATCACACCATTTTCCAACTAGTTCTTCAAGTTCATTGTGAATGTTCATTTGTTTCCTAAAAAAGAATTAAAAACTTGGCATTACATTATCAAAAATATACTGCATAGCATCTTCTTCTGTCTTCTCAGGCTGAGTTGCGCCAGGTTGAACGGCAAAACCATTTATTAAGCTCATAGCTTCGTCGACTTTCAATCGAAGCCGAAGCCCATGATTCTTTAGAAATGCAAAAACTGCAATTACAGCAGTCCTCTTATTACCATTTTCAAAAGCCTGTCTTTGAGCAACCTTATGAAGCAACAAACCTGCCATTTTTTCAATTGGCCTATTCACATAACCGTTCTGAGACTGATAAAAGAAGCTTCGAATAGCGCCTTCTAAGTCATTCTTACGAATAACTCGATGCTGTTTGGATCTTTCTTTGTCTGTTTTTCTATTGCTTTGCGATTGAACCCAATTACTTCATCAACGGTCAGCTCGATTATGTTCGTTTAGCTAGTTCATCCATCAACTCACTGTTTTCACCTATAAACGCATCAATATCGTCGTCTGTATAACGCTTTGGTTTAGTAAAGGTAAGCCCAGGAAAACCACTTTTATATGATTCTATTTTATTAATATAAGCTGCATTGATTTCGCAGACTTTTTTACATGCATAGCCTCTTGCAAAGCAAGATTGCTTAGCTTCAAACTTAGCTTATCTTGCTTTAGCCAAGCATCAAGAGCTTGGTTTGCAATTAATGTAAAGCTCATTCCGGGATTTTGATATACAAAGTCATCTATTAATTGGGCTGTATCACCGGTAACTTCAATCGATTTTTTTACGACTTCCATGGCCTATCCTCCAAGCTCGGATTATACAATCGGATAGGAGAATTTTCTATAATCTTTAGTATTATTTAATAATATTTATATTCAAGAGGTGTTAAGAATATAAATGCTGCCTAAATAAAAAAAATCTAACTATTTAGGTAATTAGGTCGAACAATCCTTGACGAGATAATTGCCCCTTAGAACCCGATATGGAGTTAATTGTTAAAAGGTTGAAATAATGCATGAAATTGTGAGGAATCAAATCAAGGAGTTGACTATAACGATTTCTCATTTCCTTATTCATCATGAAGGTGAAGAAAAAACTGGTAGGTGGTCAGTAGTCTTTATTCTCGGGATGTTGGGTGGACTCATTTCGATTAAAGTTAGTGAGGTATATTCACTCCCAATCCAAACAGAGACCCCTTTGATTAATGCTATTCTTGGTGGACTGACAGCATTTCTTTTTCTTACAATCTTATCTCCGTCAGACCCCAAAATGTACCTTCGTCTATATGCACTATCTCTACTACATGGAATAGCCTGGCAAGCAGGCTTGGCTAAAATTTTAAATCCACAAGGGATGATTAAGGACAAGGAATCCCTTAAAAAAGTAGTCGCGATTGCAGAAGAAGCAGACAAGAGTGACCATTTAGGGACGGCCAAAAAAATATCTGAAGCATTAGATATTAAGAGCACCATCAAAGATAACACAATACGAAAAGCTGCTCATAGATCAGTACTTGGTCTCCTTCATCAGTTGACTCCAGGTGAGATAGATTTTGATTCTGAAGTTCCAACAAAGGAATCGAAAAAAATCCTCCAAAAAAAATTAAAGCAAAATGCTGAAGCTCTTGAAATTTCAGGATCCGCAGCTCTCAAGAAAAATGATGTTGAGGTCATGAAGAACGTATTTGGATCATTATTTAAAGGCATGAAATTTGAAAGACTTCCGTACGCCGAAAGTTATTATAACTTGATCAAAAATGAGGTAAAAGTTCCAACTGAGGAAGAGGAAATTGATTTAATTGAAAAAATTGTTAGCTCTAACCATCAAACCACCGAACTTATATTTGATTTTGATCCTGAAATCTTAAGAAATAGAATTAAAGAGTATATATCTAGGAACAAATCAAATAATGATAAATCAGAATTCGTTAAAAAAGCAGAAGGTCTGCTTAAAAAAATTTAATAAATGCAATAGATTTCGAACCGACATTACATCAAATATTTACCACCGACTATTATAAGCCTTACAATGTTGCCAATGTTGTAGGTAGGCGCAGTATCCAGTTATTTATCAATTATAGGACCACAGCTGAAATCGGAGAAACCGCTCAAAAAGCCCTCCAATCAAAGGGACACAATGTAACCGAATTTCCAAGATCCCGGAGAAGCGGACCCAAAACTGCTGTTAAGAATTTCAAGTCCGAAGAAGACTAGTTTAAATGGGTCATTGAGCAAATTATGACATGCCAGGCTGATGGGCTAAAAAGCATCGCAATTCTCGCAAGGACTGGGCATACTCTAGATGCAATAGGGCCGATACTTGAGGCCAATGAACTAGAATATTCTAAGCTTGATCGCAATACCTCTACAAACAATGAGCACTTGGTTACATCATTCCACCCATGCCGCCCTTATTAGTGGTCACTAAACCACCATTGATATTGCATAGTATCAGTTTGTATTTACCGGTACTTTTTACTTCAATCACACTCATCAATTTCCGCTTTATTGGTATATTTTGGTACTTCTGGGTACAGAAATCGCGTCGTTTTCGTGTCGGTAAGCCAATCACCTGCTTTGCTTATTTTCTGCAAGCTTACCTGAGAAAAACTACTACATGATAAATTTTTGATTCCAAGAAGAAAGAAGAAAAATTATTCTTTTTTGCTCGGTTTTTCTCTATAAATAGCTGAACAAGAATACCAAAATCAAATCACCAACCGTTTGATAGTCAACTAGATTTTATTTCCTTGATAATCACATGTTTCAATAACATATTCCATTTTTCACTCCGAAAAATCAAGTGTCAGGGAAAATTATTATCCTTATACGACTTATCAACCAATAGAGTTGTCTAACAATTGATAAAACCCTTTGGTAGCTTAATTTATGTTATTTTATAGTTCCAAAGACCTGCTGCTGCGTAACCTATTTCATCACGAAGCTTATCAATTCTGACTCTTAACTTTGAAGAAGCTGCG
>JBGCDR010000225.1:0-10052 GCA_045105515.1 Oligoflexales bacterium | reverse complement strand
TTTATAAAGCATCAAGTTGGCCTTGATAGGACAAAAATAAATTAGTACGAAATAGTTGAATTAACTGATGTGTCGGAAAATTTAAACAAGTAGTTATACTGACTCAATTAAGAAATAAAAGCATTTCGGTCAATGCTCGATGTTATCGAGCATTATCGATTGCTTCCGGGAAGTTTTGATCCGGTAAGATTGGATACCATTTTGATGGCTTAGCATCAGTTTTAAAGCTTCAAATCAAGGATGGAGCAATTTCTTATACTGTTTCTAGATTTATGAGCCAAGCTGCAAGAACATTTGATCAATGTATCTTTTTCGCAAGTGGTACATGACCTACTTTCGGTATTCGACCCTGTTTCGAGAATCCTGTTGTGAATTTGTTACCGATAGATAATCAATTATGGCTCACTCTAGACACATCATCATGGGGACGAATTGATCCAGGAAATCTAAGCACAATTGAAAACTCAGTCAAGGTAGATAGCCTAGTATTGAACGCACATCCCGCATGCGATCCTGTAGCAAAGAAGTGTTACGTAGAGCATCCTTGCAAGAAAGAAATATTGTCAGATCAAGCTTGTGTAAGTGAGCTCGTTACAAGTTCAGGTGATATGAAAACTAAGGAGATTGCCCGCACTAGTCTATCAGAAAAAAAATGATTCCGCACAGTCATTCACCTTGTTTAACGAAAGACTATATGGTCATAAAATTGGATAGTTTCGAAGGGCATTTTTCCTGGAATCCAAACGTGAATGGGGTTTTAACAACTTCACGCCAAAAGGAAGATAATTTATGGATGGTGCTTGATCGTAAAACCAATGAATCGTTTTTATCAGAAAGTAATCTATCATTTGTAAATAATCATTTCTGGAATTGTTATCAGTCGAAGGAAGATATTATCGTAGATAGTGTTGCTTCAACCCATGACTATCTGTTCCAGTACTTTAGGCATAACACGGATAGGATGATAACTGATTGGGAAAATTTATTTAAACCACCTCAAAGGTGTATTATCAAAACAAAAGAGAAAAAGGTTCACTGTTCAGATTTACTGAATGTAAAACGCTACTTCGATTATCCAACATATGATCCTAGGCTAAAAACTCAAGGACCTCCTCGTTACAAAGAGTTTTACGCAATATCCCCTCAATCAACTTCCTCGAGGTGGTTTGATTCGATCATTAAGGTAGATGTGGCTTCTGCGCAAATTGTGGCCGAAAAAAATTACCCAAAATATCAGTTTGTGAGTGAAGCTGATTTTATTCCTACTCCAAATCAAGAGACAGGAGTGCTAATAACAATTGTCTACGACCAAATGCTGGACAAGAGTTTTGTAGATTTTCTAGATAGTAAAACCTTGGGTACATTGGACTCAATACCACTAGATTTTGTGATTCCTTTTCATGCCCATGGAATAATATGTGCAGATGGCGAATGTTATCCAAACCCTTGAGCAACTACTATTACTAGGCCGTTTGTCTCTATAATGCTGATAATATTGTAGTTTCCACTGGTCATTAGCTCTAGCTTTGCTACCTTCCACAATGCACTGAAAATCACTTATTCTCGCAGCATTGGCCAACTTTAGTTGGATTGCCTGCGTAATACCTTACTGATGCAGTTGGAAGAGAGGTTGATTGTTTTGAGTACCATCGATTCAACAATTAATCAAATACAGGACATAACATGAATGAATTAAAGAATAAACTTAGGATTTACTATGACGGACTATGCATTGTCTGTGCATCAGAGATCGAGGCATATTCCAAATGGGATAAAAACAACCGCCTACAATTAATTGATATTTCTCACCCCCAGTTCTCAGCCGAATCGGAAGGTTTAGATCCAAAACTAGTGCAAAAGTACCTTCACATTAAGTCTTCGGATGGAGAAATACTGACAGGTGTCGATTCTTTCATTGAAATCTGGACCGAGCTAGAAATTTTTTCTCCCCTAAAGATGCTAGCGGAAAATTCAGTAGGAAGACGCTTTTTTGACTTGGGGTATCACATTTTCGTAAGGGTTCGCCCATACCTTCCACGCAAAAAAACCTGTGACTCACACGCCTGCGACTTCAAGTAAATTAGTTGTTTATTGAAGAGAATAATAAAGGGAGTGTGTGGAGGGGGTTATTCAATCACAATAGTAACTTGACTTAATTTTTTAGGGGCTACAGGATATTTGGGAGTTCTCTAAGGAGACCTATCAGTTTTAAAGGACGGTTTCATATGAGTAATTTAGATGAACCGGTTCTTGGTCCAACATTTAGTCAAGAACCAGTCAAGGATGAGCATAATCCCACTTCTATTGAAAATAGAATCAGAAACCTTGTGGCAGCGCAACAATACGGAATTTGAGTACTCAAGGGAGGGGGCAGCCCTATGGTTCATTGATGGCTTATGCGATAGACAAGAGTCTGAAGGTGGGAACTTTTGCGACGCATATTGAAACAAGGAAGTATCGGCTCCTCGAAGAATGTGATCGGGTGGCACTTTCGGTCGACAACCGTTCAACGATAGGTGACAACTTAATGGCTGTGGAGTCATTCACAGCAACTGGACGCTGCTCTCGGTCATCTGCTGAGGATTTTGATTGGCTAGCGGACCTGTTGAGGAATCGACATCCTTATTTGGGCAAATTCATCACTGTGGAGTCCTGTGTTTTGTTCAGGATCGATTTTTTTCGTTTCTTTCACGTTATGAGATTTCAAGAGGTTTGTCAGTGGATACCACCCCAATAATCATCAAATTGTCAGAAACCGATAAATGTCGACCTAATTGGGTGGGTTCTAAGGCAGCAGTTGTAGCCCAGCTAAAAAAGAATGGTTTCCCAGTTCCTAGAGGTTTCTGCTTATCAGTTGTGGCCTATGATCTTTTTATCAAGTTCAATCGGCTCGATGAGCTAATAGCAATAGAAATGGGACGTAAGCCCCTTGAGGAAATGCGATGGGAAGAACTTTGGGACTCTGCTTTACGAATCAGGCTAGCTTTTCAGAGGAGTCATTTTCCCCCTACAGTGACTGATGCCATTTATCAAGAATTAAAGACCAGCTCGTCCGGGAAACAGTGGGCCATCCGATCTTCAGCTCCAGGTGAGGACTCTAAAAGTGGTTCTTTTGCCGGACTCCACGAGACGGTGCTGGGAATAATAACTCTTGAGGAGATCATGAATGCAATCAAAACAGTCTGGGCTTCATTGTGGTCCGATGCTGCTTTGCTTTACCGCAAGGAGCTAAATTTAGATCCACAAGTGATTAAGATGGCCATTTTGATTCAGCAAATGCACCATGAAGATTTTTCTGGTGTGGCTTTTAGTGAGGACCCCCGAGGCCGTTATCTTTCTTGTGCAATCATCGAAGCTGTTCGAGGTGGCTGTGCCAAGCTGGTGGATGGAGAATTAGAGCCTGAACGCTGGGTTCTTAATAAAACAGACGGTGAAATAATCAGCTATCAGCAAAGTTCTGAACAGCTCAATAAGAGCTTGCTCAGTCTTGAAGATCATGACTTGACACATCTACTCAAAATATTAATGCAGCTTGAGGGACTCATGGGTTACCCGCAAGATCTCGAGTGGACCGGCCGAGCAGATTCTTTCACGATTCTCCAATCGCGACCAATCACGACTTTAGAAGAGAAGCCTAATGACAAACGTCCCTGGTATTTAACTCTAAAACCGGGAGATGAGAGGTTACAAAAGTTGGCAAAGAAAGTAGTCAATGTTTCCATTCCTCAACTAAGGGAGGAAGGAGACCATTTTGCTGCTGAAGAACTTCAAGGGTTCAGTGACAAGGAATTGGCTCAAACACTGGAATCTCGAACTCAAGCAGATATATTTTGGAAAAAAGTTTACGTTGAAGAATTTATTCCTTTTGCACATGGCGTTCGACGATTTGGGGTTTTCTACAACGACCACCTAAATCCAGATGATCCTTTTGAGTTTTTGGATTTGCTCAAGGGTGAATCCATGATTGCGTTTGAGCGCAATAGACACCTTGTAACCCTGGCTAAGCAGCTGAAAAAATCAAGGCCCTTACAAAATGCAATCGAGATGATGATCATAACTGAGAAAACTGACCAGACTATATATGAAAGCCTGTTGATTAAGATTCCTCAGGGTTCAGAGTTTCTAATTGATTTTCAAAACTTTATGAAACTGTATATGGATGTCTTGTATAATGGTGAGAGTTTGGCAACAAAACCTCTCAGTCTCCTAAAAACCATCTTCGAGTATAGTCGGATCGACCGAGAGCTAACCGTCAACAAGCTGAAGGATGATCTTGAAAACCTCTTTTTTGAGAAGCTTTCTGCAGAGCAAAGGTCAGCTGGGCAGAGCTTGTTAGAGCTCGCCCGTCAGAGTTGGCGTATTCGAGATGATGACAATCTCTTGGTGGGTCGCATCGAGAGTCAACTCCTTAAAGCTATCGATGAAGGTCTCAAGCGTCTCGGGCTTGATCACACCTCGAAGGGTCAAGTCAAAGAACCGAGGAAACTAGTTGATTATATTATCAGTTCTCTCAACTTGCCATGCTCCCAGCGCAAACCACCTCCGTTCTCTTGGCTTGAAACACCGGTAGTGTCCCAGCCTCTAAAGGAGAAAACGGGAAGGCAGCTCATCGGGCAGCCTGCTGCTGCTGGATTGGCAAAAGGGCCAGCTCGTCTGATTAGGTCCGTAAAAGATCTCGGTGAATTTCGTGTAGGTGAGGTTTTGATATGTGATGCGATTCAACCAACAATGACCCAATTGGTTCCTCTTGCCAGTGCAATCGTCGAGCGCCGCGGAGGGATGCTGATTCATGGAGCTATCATTGCCCGTGAGTTGGGTTTGCCTTGCGTTAACGGAGTTACTGGTATCATGTCTCAGGTGCAAAATGGCGACCATGTTTCGGTCGATGGCTATCTCGGAATCGTCATCGTTGGTCATGCAGAATTCGACCTCGAATGGTCTGTTTAGGCATGCTTTCTATCCACCCCAGGAGCTTCTTTGCGAAATATTCCTCGATAATCTCGGAGATCAAGACCGCAACAACCTCTCAGATGCGTGGGTTTTGGTGTTATACTGGTTGCCTCGACTAGCTAGACACCGCGGAGACTCTCAATGCCAAAAAACCCTTCACTGATGCTTGTTGTTACGCTGCTATTTATACCCCTGAGCGCCTGCGTCAGCTCCAGCTCTCATTACCGAGATCTAACCGTTACCGATGTCGACATCCCGCGTTTTATGGGCAAATGGTACGTCCTCGCGTCGATCCCTACAGCTTTTGAAGAAGGTGCTGTTAACGGCATCGAAGAATACCGGCTTGAAGGCGATGGCTCGATTTACGTCAGTTTCAAATTCCGCTCGGACTCAGCGCAGGGTGAGCAAAACGAGGTCAGTCAGCAAGCTTGGATTGTCGACGAAAAGACCAAAGCACACTGGAAAATCCGCCCGATTTGGCCGCTATTGTTTGACTACCTGATAATTGCATTGGACGAACGAGACTATCAGTACACTGTTGTGGGTCGTCCCGGGCGCGAGAATATGTGGTTGATGGCTCGCCAGCCAAACCTTGCTCCAGAGGTATACGAACGGCTGATTGAAAAAGTAGTTATTGCCGGCTACGAGCGCGAAAAAATTGTCAGGATACGTCAGGAGTGGTGATGATTTGCTTCTGGATTTTCTTGACCGCATCGCTTTTCAAAAACCCAAACACATCACCTCACTGCGATTAGGAACGATTAGAAGTATCCAAGCTGCTTTGGTTAAGCCAAGCAGCAATCGGCAGGGCTTCGCTAGCATGCCTGGCACGAAACTCCCGCAGAAACTGTTGCCTATAAATTAAGAATAGGCCCGCGAGCTGGAAACCATTACCACGAAGCGGACCGAGCCCGTATCCGCAAAGTAGGCCGACGCTGCCACGCAACCATTCTTTGGGCCCCAACACCTGTCCCAGTTGGCCCTGCTTGAGGCCGAGCTTGCGGTAAAGTGCGGATTGCGGATCAGAGATTTGTAGGTAGTCACCAGTATCAAGATAGCGTCCAGCGAAGGCTGCGAATTCAGACTCTTCACTCATATGAATAAGCACTAGCAGGTAACCGCTCTGCTTAAGCGCCTCACGCTGCCGTGCTAGGGTACTCATAGCCTCACGCGTGAAGGTACAACCCGTGTGCCGCAGAGCCACGAGTAAGATCGTGCGCTCGCTATCGATACCAAGTGTCGAGAGGCTAGCAAAAACTCCAGCAGCATCAAGTATGGCACTTTTACCGAGCTCTCGAACCAGTTTGTGATAAGTAGCTTTTAAGATCAAAAAAAACGGCAACCACCAGATAAGATCGTTAAACACAATGTTCAACGCGAAACTTAGGGGAAAAATCCCATCCCATAATGCCTTGGCAAATCCGATCGGGCCGAAAACCTTCCCAAGAAAACCTACCATCACGATAAGCCAGTGTTTGAGGGGATCGGCTGCTGCGACGACATACCCCACGCCGTAAACACCGACGATCATACCAACACACTGCCAGATCTCCCGCGGCTGAACTGGTTCAGCTCCTAGCAATGTCATTGACAGGTCCGGAAATAGCACCACCCAGGCACCCCAGAGCAGATTATAGACACCAGCGAGGACAAGCGTATAAAACATCCAGGAGGGGGTTTTAACCATGGTTTGTTTCCCCCAGAGCTGCAAGAATCCTCTGCGCAATAGCCTCGGCGTGGGTATAGACAATCAAGTGGGCGCCGTGTTCAACAATCCAGTCGACACTGTCTTCCTCGAAGGGAATAACTGTATCGTTGCGGCCGTTGATACGCAGGAGCTTAAGCCGTCGTGGCTCGAACTGCCAATTGGCGCAAGCGTTAGCTGCCCAGCGAAAAAACGATAAATCCATGCTTTTCGCCATCGCACTAAGCATATGCCTCTGGGAAGAGTTTATCTTACTGCCTCTTAAAGCGTGCCATGGCCCAAGCAGAACAAATAGCCAACGCAGCAGCAGATCGGGACAGAAGGCCATCATGCGGACCCGATTCTTGAATTCAGGATCAAGCTCTCTCGAAGTCCCAATCCCTGAGATCATCGCGACAAAAGGCATATTCCCACCGCTCTGTTGGAAGTTATGCTGGATCTCTAGCGCTACTTGAGCACCAAAGGAAAAGCCCACCAAGACGTCCTCGGCACTGACTTCCCAGGCTTCGATGCATTTTTCAGCATACTGCGCAAGGTTAGAATCACCTGGCTGCGGCCATTTCGGACAGGTGCCAGCAAGGTGTTGTTCAAGTTCGGAGAACAGGCGCTGGTCCGCACCGAGTCCGGGAAGGTAGAGAATTCTTGCCATCGCTTACCTTGTCATCCTGCGAGTTAAAGCTTGAGATCTTTTCCAAGCCTACCACAAGCACGAAGTGTGAATACCAGTGACCAACTTACCACGCCGATCAAGGGCAGCGCCATCGAAACGCTAGTTTCAGAGCTGGCTCCTAAAGACCGTGCTGGTGCCAGGGATGCGTGGTACTATGAAAACCTATTTTTTGGAATACTAGAGTCTAAAAAGCTTGATATCCTTGTATCCTTAAAATTTTGTTATCTTTATATAGCTGAAAGCACAGGTTGGTGATTTTTATGTAGGTTGGATTACCTCTGAAATTTAAAGGAAATTCGGATACAGGAGGAAGCTGATGGTAAAAACCATATTCGATTTTTTTCCTTTGCTTTTCTCATCGAGGGAGTTATCGCTATGAATAATCAAGATCTAACATGCCCCACATTTATGGAAGAAGATGTTTGTGAGTTAGAGTTCGAACTTCCACAAAAGGCAAGAGATCGTGTTTGGGATTGTCTTCAGCTTAGAGAAACTTTTACACACGGACAAATATTTCCCTATAGTGTGGAGTTTATTTCCGGTGAACTTGCTGGCTCTTTTGTTCCTGGTGAGAAAAACATCCACCATGGCCCGTTACTTCACTTGCCTGGAGAAATAGGAACTATTACTGATACGTATAGATCCTTGTTTTATTATTATGGCATTTATGTGCTTAGCTTTCGCTTGGTTCGTCCGCTCTTTCTTGAGTTTTTCAAGACGGATACAGGTATTAGGATGAAACTGAAGAGTTTTGTTCGTCCTTTCTTTCGGCCTATTTGGCGATTTGCTAACAAGTTTTTTTGGAAAAATTTTGGAATTAAGTTTTTATTCAAGAGTTAGCAAATTGTCAGCCCTTTTTTACTCGTCGTAAGATCAATATAAAGACATTATGTGGTTTGCAAAAAATCTTTTCCATTGTGCTTATAACGGTTGTTCCCTTTGCTGGGTCTTTCAATAAGGATCTTGAGGGTATAGATTATTTCGAACCGAGAGAAGTAAGAATCCCTTTGTTTTTTCAGTAGAGTAAGCCATCTATTTTTAAAAAGCCTCTTCATAAACTTTCATAACAAAAATAATCCAACCATTCGAGATCGAAAATACGTACATGTTCAAGTAATGGCTAATACTAGCGTTTCTGAAAGGGAAATATAATGGAAATAACGAATATTGTTTTGTCAGGGTTTGTAGCAACTTCAGTGATGACTACTTTTATATATTTAATTCACATATCGAAGATCTCTAATGCTGATATGATAGGAGCTCTTGGCAGCTATATCAGTTCTGATTTGTTAAAAGCTAGACTGATTGGAACTCTAATACACTTCTCCATTGGCTTATCAACTGCATTCTTCTATGTAGCCGTATGGAGCCGCTTTAACTTCTCTCAGAATCTCCCCGGCGTAGGTTTATTAACTGGTTTTGCCCAAGGACTTGTTGTGAGTCTAGGATTAGTTGTTCTTGTTGCCGAACATCATCCTTCGGAACGTTTCAGAAAGGTAGGCTTTGGGATAGCTTTGACTCACCTATTCGCTCATATTGTTTATGGAGGTGTATTGGGAACAGCGGCGAGTTATCTTGAGTCAACTCAAAATTTGCTCACCTCAGTCGGACAATATCTATACGGTTAATTGGCGACCGGCCTTTTCAGATATCTGCTTTGCATAAACATAACAATCATGCGGATCTAAATCTTCATCTATAGAATCAAGAGTCATATAGAGACTAGTAAGATAAACCCCCAACATAAGAAAGCAAGGATTAAGCTTGGGTTTTCCGTCTCTTATGAACTCAAATATTTCAGTAAATGAGTGAATCATTTCTTTGACCCTAAATCTACTGAGAATACGATCTTCACCACCAAAGTGCTTTTTGACAAGTAGAGTAAGTCCTTCAGAGTCGTCTTTGCACCAATTATCGCCGATCAACCCCATACCAATGAGGCTTTTTTTCAATAAATTATCTTGTCCAAGATAATAGCCATCGTAGGTTTCTCTCAGCGATTCAATGAATGTTTTAGCAAAGTTACCAGCTAGAACATGTCCGTTGAACATCCAGTTATCCGAGAAATAAAACCTACTACTACGCAGGTCAAAGCTAAAAATATTAGAGTTGAATATTTGATAAAAATAAACTCTTAAGGCATTTCGAGACATTTAGATGTATCCTGAAGGTTCAATGAAAGTTCCCTCTGTATCTCTTTTGGGATCAGTTCTATCTTTGAAGTTAGAAGCTGACGGCTTACAAGAAAAATGTCACGCACGTGAAAAGCCCTGAGACTTTTAGGGTTCAACCATATGCCGAAATCCCTTAACAAGGGAGATAAATCTTTTTCAGATCTGAAAATTTTTCCAATCAATTAGCACCTATAGAAATTTAGATTTAGATCAAGAGAACTTTCCAAGAACGCAATTAAAATGAGAGTCATAATCCCTGACATGAAGGGCAAATATAGAGTGGTTGCGAAGAGTCGCTAATTCGCTTGATTTTTGTTTTACAGCGATAACAAGGTAGATTCATCCTTCCATATACATAGAAACGATGCTTTTTTGGTTCTTCTACTTTAGTTAGGTCACCATATTCAGATACATGTCGAGTGAAACCTCCACTTTTATAGGAGCGGGTTGGTATTTCTCGAATAGCATGAGCTAGCTTTGAGATGGCTTCCTGGTCTAAACTGCAGATAGTTGGATCAGGATGAACCCCAGCAAAAAATAAGATTTCATTGCG